>JACRAQ010000112.1 GCA_016213335.1 Nitrosomonadales bacterium | reverse complement strand
TCGGGTTTGGTTTCCTCGCGCACCAGGATGATTTTTTCACCGGCACGACCGCGCGCCTCGGCAGTATCGGCATCAAATACAATCTTGCCGGATGCCGCGCCAGGCGAAGCAGGAAGCCCCTGTGCCAGCGACTTGCCGTGAAAATTCGGCGCCAGTTGCGGCACCAGCAACTGCTCCAGAATCGCCGGTTCGACGCGCAGCAGGGCTCGCTCTTTGGAGATCAATCCCTCGTTGAACATTTCTACCGAAGTGCGCACCATGGCGCGCGCGTTCATCTTGCCATTGCGCGTTTGCAGGCAATATAAAATTCCCTTTTCGATGGTGAACTCGAAATCCTGCACCTCGTGGTAATGCGACTCCAGGCGATTGTGCAGCTCCGTCAACTGGCGATAAATGGCCGGCATTTCCTGTTCCATTTCGGCGATCGCCTTGGGTGTGCGAATGCCCGCCACCACATCCTCACCCTGCGCATTGACCAGATATTCGCCGTAAATGATATTTTCGCCGGTGCCGGGATTACGCGTGAAACCCACGCCCGTGCCGGAGTCGTTGCCCATGTTGCCGAATACCATGGTGCAGATATTCACCGCCGTGCCGTTGGCCTGATCCCTGGTAATCCTGAACTGCTTGCGGTAATCCACCGCGCGCTTGCCCATCCACGAGCCGAACACGGCGCCGATGGCAATTTCCAGCTGCACGTAGGGGTCTTGCGGGAAGGGCTTGCCGGTGTGATGCTGGACGATGGCGAGGAATTCGCCCGCCAGTTCCTTGAGGTGGTCAGCATTCAAATCCACATCCTGGGGCGCGCCATATTTCCGCTTGATCGCCGCCATTTTTTCGTCGAAGTGTTCGTCGCTGATGTTGAGCGCAATCTTGCCGAAGAGCTGGATGAAGCGGCGATAGGCGTCATAGGCAAAGCGGGGGTTGCCGGTCTGCTTGATCAGTCCCTTGAGCGAGTTCTCGTTCAGGCCAAGATTGAGGATGGTGTCCATCATGCCCGGCATGGACATGGACGATCCGGAGCGCACTGAAATGAGCAGCGGGTTCGAGTCGCTGCCAAAGCCCTTGCCGGTCTTTTTTTCCAGCGCGTGCATCTGCTCCTTGACGGAAGCCATCAGCCCGTCCGGCAGCTTGTTTTTTTCCAGATACGCGATGCACGCATCGGTGGTGATGGTGAAGCCGGGCGGCACATTCAGGCCGATCTGCGTCATCTCGCACAGATTCGCTCCCTTTCCTCCCAGCAGCATCTTGTTTTTTCCGTCACCCTCTTCGAACGTATAGATAAATTTCTTGCCGCTTGTCATGACACTCCCCGTCCCGTGATTTTTCTATTTCTGAATTATGTCTGGATCAGACCCCGGAGCTATGCGCCCACAGGATTCTTCTTGTCATCTGCTCCGGCACCCTCAACAGGGCCGCTCGCCATCTGCTCATAAATCGCATAGCGTTTCTGCAACTCGCCTTCATAGGCCGCTGCCAGCGCAGCCCCGCCTGCTCCACCCAAATCCTTCACCAAGCCGCGGAAACGCGGTTCGTTCTTGACGAACTCGTTGTACGCCACGGAGGGCTTCTGCGAATCCAGCGAAAGCGGGTTCTTCCCTTCTTTCTCGCGGCGCGGATCGTAGCGGAACAGCGGCCAGTGGCCGGTATTGACCGCCAGTTCCTGCTGCTGGTGCTGTTTGTTCATGTCGTAGCCGTGCTCGACGCAGGGGCTGTAGGCGATGATGATGGATGGCCCATCAAACGATTCAGCTTCCAGGAAAACCTTCAGGGTATGGATATCCTTGGCCCCATAGGCAACGCTGGCAACATATACATGGCCGTAGCTCATGGCGATCAAACCCAGGTCCTTCTTGCCGGTCGGCTTGCCGTCGGCGGCGAATTTCGCAATGGCGCCGCGCGGCGTGGCCTTGGAGCACTGCCCGCCGGTGTTGGAATAGACCTCGGTATCCATCACCAGGATGTTGACGTTGCGGCCGGAGGCCAGCACGTGATCCAGGCCACCGAAGCCGATGTCGTAGGCCCATCCGTCGCCGCCGAAAATCCATACGCTCTTCTTCGCCAGGTAGTCGGCAATGCTTTCCAGTTGCCGCGCCTCGGTGTCTTTGATGCCGGCCAGCGCCTTGCGCAGGGTTTCAATGCGCTCGCGCTGGGCGAAGATGCCGGCCTCGGTGGTCTGGTCGGCGCCGAGGATGGCATCCGCCAGCGCCGCATCAACGCGCCCCTTCAATTTTTTCAGCAGCTCGGCGGCATGCACCGCGTGCTTGTCTATGCTGACACGGAAACCGAGGCCGAATTCCGCGTTATCCTCGAACAGCGAGTTGGCCCAGGCCGGGCCGCGCCCTTCGGCATTCTTGCTGTAGGGCGTGGTGGGCAGGTTGCCGCCGTAAATCGAAGAACAGCCGGTGGCGTTGGCCACCACCATGCGGTCGCCGAACAACTGGGTGGCGAGGCGGATGTAGGGCGTTTCGCCGCAACCGACGCAAGCGGTGGGAAACTCGAACAGCGGCTGCATCATCATCGCGCCCTTGATGGTCGAGGTGCGCAGCTTGGTGCGGTCGAATTCCGGCAGCTTGAGGAAAAACTCGAAGTTCTCTTTTTCCTGCTTGCCCAACGGCGCGATGTCGCGCATGTTGAGCGCCTTGTAGTTCGGGTCGGTCTTGGATACCGCCGGGCAAATGTCCACGCACAGCCCGCAGCCAGTGCAGTCTTCCGGCGCAACCTGATAGCTGACGTGCATGCCCTGCTCGAACTCCTTGCCCTTGATCTGGATGTGCTTGAAGGTGGGCGGCGCATCCTTGGCCAACTCGGCCGGGAACACCTTGGAACGGATGGCGGTGTGCGGGCAGACAAACGGGCATTTGCCGCAGTAAATGCACAGCTCCGCATCCCACACCGGGATTTCCAGCGCCAGATTGCGCTTGTCCCAGATCGCTGTGCCGGTCGGCCAGGTGCCGTCGGCGGGAAACACCGACACCGGCAGCTTGTTGCCGCGCCCGGCCATGATCTCGGCGGTCACGCGCTTGACGAATTCCGGCGCGTTGGCGCCAACCGGGTCGGGCATTTCGAAAGTGCTGGTCACGGTGGCGGGGATTTTCACCTTGTGCAGGTTGGCGATCGTTTCATCAATCGCCTTCCAGTTGGCTTCCACCACCGCCCTGCCCTTTTTGCTGTAGGATTTTTCGGCGGCGGATTTGATCTTCTCGATTGCCATTTCGCGCGGCAAAACGCCCGATATGGCGAAAAAACAAGTCTGCATGATGGTATTGATGCGGCTGCCCATACCGGTTGCCTTGGCAATGGCGTAGGCGTCAATTGCGTAAAACTCGATTTTCTTGGTGATGATCTGCTGTTGCATCATGCGCGTCAGCAGGTTCCACACCTTGTCCGGAGGCGTCTGGGTGTTGAGCAGGAATACCGCGCCATCGGCAGCGTCATTCAGCATTTCGTAGCGTTCCAGAAATACCGGCTGATGGCAGCCGATAAAATTCGCCTCGTTGTCGCCGATCAGGTATGGCGCATGGATCGGCCTGGGCGAAAAGCGCAAGTGGGAAATGGTGATCGCGCCTGCCTTCTTGGAGTCGTAAACGAAATAGCCCTGGGCGTACAGCTCGGTTTCTTCGCCCATGATCTTGATGGTGTTTTTGTTGGCGCCCACCGTGCCGTCCGACCCCAGGCCGTAAAACATGCAGCAGTTGACACCGCGGCTGGAATCGTTGCGGAAATGCTCATCCCACTTCAGGCTGGTATGGGTGACATCATCGTTGATGCCGATGGTGAAATGATTTTTCGGCTGCTCCTTCTTCAACTCGTCGAACACGCCCTTGATCATCCCCGGAGTAAACTCCTTGGAGGAAAGGCCGTAGCGCCCGCCCACTATGCGCGGCATGGCGGCGAGCTTGCCGTCGCCTGCAGTAAAGGCTTCGGCAAAGGCTGTCACTACATCCTTGTACAGCGGTTCGCCGTCCGCGCCAGGTTCCTTGTTGCGGTCGAGAACCGCAATGCGCCTGGCTGTTGCCGGAATGGCCTTGAGCAATTCGGCAGGCGAAAACGGGCGGTACAGCCGCACTTTCAACACGCCCACCTTCTCTCCGTGCGCGGTCAGATGCGCTACCGTTTCTTCCGCAGCGTCCGCACCCGAGCCCATCAGGATCATCACACGCTCGGCATCCGGTGCGCCGGAATATTCGTACAGCTTGTACTGGCGCCCGGTGAGCTTTGCAAATTTGTCCATCGCCTTCTGCACGATGGCGGGCATGGCGTTGTAATAGGGATTGACCGTCTCGCGCGCCTGGAAGTAGACATCCGGGTTCTGCGATGTGCCGCGTATCACCGGGCGATCCGGCGACAGTGCGCGGGCGCGGTGCGCAAACACCAGCTTGTCATCTATCATCTCGCGCACCGTTTCGACAGGCACCTTCTCGACCTTGGCCACTTCATGCGAAGTGCGGAAGCCGTCGAAAAAATGCAGGATAGGCACGCGTGCTTCCAGCGTCGCGGCCTGGGCGATCAGCGCCAGATCCATGGCTTCCTGCACGGTATTGGAGGAGAGGAAGGCAAAGCCGGTCGAGCGCGCCGACATCACGTCGCTGTGGTCGCCGAAAATGGACAATCCCTGGGCCGCCAGTGAGCGCGCCGACACGTGCATGACGAACGACGTCAGTTCGCCGGCGATCTTGTACATGTTGGGGATCATCAGCAGCAGACCCTGGGAGGCGGTAAACGTGGTCGCCAGGGAGCCGCTTTGCAACGCGCCGTGAATTGCGCCGGCAGCGCCGCCTTCACTTTGCATGGTGACCACATCGGGGACGGTGCCCCACAAATTCCGTATGCCTGCTGCGGTCCACGCGTCGGAATACTCACCCATCGGAGAGGAAGGCGTAATCGGGTAAATGGCGATGACTTCGTTGGTCAGGTGGGCGATGTAGGCGGCGGCTTCATTGCCGTCTATCGTAACCATGTTCGGCTGTTGCATTAAAAGCTCCTTCAGTCAGCAGTAGTGTGTCCGGTCGCCCGTAACAAATTTGCGGGCTTTTGCCCGGCAATTCCAATAAATCCGCGTGGCGCTGCAAAAAGCGCCAAAAATCAGAAAGCTACCCGTTCGCGTCGGGCTTGCCGAAGCACGGGCGGAAAATTCTCAGGGTGCCAAAAAAACAGTGCCCGGCACATCCAGCGGGCCAAGAGGCGCATTCTATCTCAACTACGCGTTTTTAGAGAAACCCTATCTTTTCCTGTTTTCCATTAACTCGCGCACGATCGGCGCAAGGATGACTTCCATCGCGGGGCTCATCATTCCTCCGGGCACGACCAGGGTGTTGGCGCGGGACATGAACGAATTCTGGATCATCTTCAGGAAATACGGAAAATCCACGCCTCGCGGATCGCGGAACCGGATCACGACAAAGCTTTCGTCGGGAGTCGGCACGTCACGCGCGATGAAGGGGTGCGAGGTGTCCACCGTCGCGATGCGCTGGAAATTGATGTGGGTTCTGGAAAACTGCGGGACGACGTATTTAATGTAGTCGGGCATGCGCCGCAGGATGGTATCCACCGTTGCTTCGGTGGAATAGCCGCGCTCCGCCTTGTCGCGATGGATTTTCTGGATCCATTCCAGGTTCACCACCGGCACCACGCCTATACCGAAATCCACATGTTTCCCGACATCGATATTGTTCGCCGGGTCGCTCACCAGGCCGTGCAGCCCCTCATAAATCAGCAGGTCGGAATCCGCCTCGATATTTTCCCACGGCGTGAATACGCCGGGCTTGAGGCTGGCCAGCCTGAAGTGTTTGTTGTGCCTGACGGCTTCGGCCTCGCTGTGCACGTAGTAGCGCCGCCTGCACATGCCGGTTTCGCCGTAGGCCCTGAACGTTTCCTCGATCTTGTCGAAGTGGTTGGCTCCCGGGCCAAAATGGCTGAAGGTTTTGTTGCCCGCCCTGGCTGCCTCGCTGGCTGCCGCATGAAACTCCATGCGGTCAAGGCTGTGGAAACTGGCACCCTCTATGAATGCCGCCCGCGCCTTCACTTCGCGCCGGAAGAGATTCTCGAAAGCGTGCCGTACCGCAGGAGTGCCCGCGCCTGACGAGCCGGTTACCGCAATGATCGGATGTTTGCGCGACATAACCCTCCTTGCAACACTGAAATATCGTGGGGTTCAGCAGGCTGCAATTCTATAACAAAGGTTCGCGCGACAACACCTGGGGCAGGCTGCGCCATGCCGGATGGAATTGTCGTTGAGCGCGGCGGAATGATGCAGCTATAATGCGCCTGTTTGAATAACCCGGGGCCGCGCACTCAAAAATGCGCGGCCAGATTACCGTTACAGCCCGATCCAGGATGACCCGTGATTAAAAAGATACTCGTCGCCAACCGCGGTGAAATTGCCGTCCGCATCGTGCGCGCCTGCTCGGAAATGGGCATCAAGTCGGTCGCCATCTACACCGATGCCGACCGCCATGCGCTGCACGTCAAGAAAGCAGACGAGGCCTACCACATCGGATCGGAACCGGTCGCCGGCTACCTGAATGCCCACAACATCGTCAACATCGCCGTCACCTCCGGCTGCGATGCCCTGCATCCGGGCTACGGTTTTCTCGCGGAGAACCCAGAACTGGCCGAAATCTGCTCCCGCCGAGGCATCAAGTTCATCGGCCCGGATGCGGATGTCATCCGCCAGATGGGCGACAAAGTGCAGGCGCGCAACGCCATGATTGCCGCCGGCATCCCCTGTGTGCCAGGCAGCAACGGCAACCTCGCCGATGTCGAGGAGGCGCGCGCGCTGGCCAACAAAATCGGTTACCCCGTGATGCTCAAGGCCACCAATGGCGGCGGCGGGCGCGGCATCCGCCGCTGCGACAGCGACAAAGACCTGGTCGGCAACTACGAGCGCGTGATTTCGGAAGCCAACAAGGCCTTCGGTCAGCCGGAAGTCTTCCTGGAAAAATGCGTGGTCAACCCGCGCCATATCGAAGTGCAGGTGCTGGGCGACAGCCACGGCAACATGATCCACCTGTTCGAGCGCGACTGCTCCATCCAGCGCCGCAACCAGAAACTGATCGAGATCGCCCCTTCGCCGCAGATCACCCAGGCGCAGCGCGAATATATCGGCAACCTGGGCGCCAAGGCGGCCCGCGCCGTGGGCTACGAAAATGCAGGCACCATCGAATTCCTGCTGGATCAGGACAACCATTTCTACTTCATGGAAATGAATACCCGCATCCAGGTCGAGCATACCGTGACGGAAACCATCACCGGCATAGACATCGTGCAGGAGCAGATCCGCATCGCCGACGGCCTCGAGCTGCAATACAAGCAGGAAGACGTCCGCTTCCGCGGCTTCGCCATGGAATTCCGCGTCAACGCCGAAGACCCGAAGAACAGCTTCCTGCCGAGCTTCGGCAAGATCACCCGCTACTATGCGCCGGGGGGCCCGGGCGTACGCATCGACGCCGCGATGTACAGCGGCTACGAAATCCCTCCCTACTTCGACTCCCTGTGCGCCAAGCTCACCGTCTGGGCTCTCACCTGGGAAGGTGTCATCGAACGCTGCCGCCGCGCGCTCAACGACATGCTTATCTACGGCGTCAAGACGACCATCCC
>JACRAQ010000114.1 GCA_016213335.1 Nitrosomonadales bacterium | reverse complement strand
GGATGTCCTCGCCGGGCGTGACGGAGCGGGTGCAGGGCGCGCAGCCCAGGCTGGGGTAGAACTGGTCGTGCAGCTTGTTGTAGGGCACGTCCTGCTGGCGGATGTAGGACCACACGTCCTTGTTGGACCACTCCAGCAGCGGGTTGAATTTTTGCAGCCCGTTATCGGCATCGAAGGAAGATATTTCCAGCGCGCCGCGCGTCACCGCCTGGTCGCGGCGCATCCCGGTGATCCACGCTCCCTTGCCCTTCAGTGCTCGCCGTAGCGGCTCGACCTTGCGCGCGAAGCAGCAGGCCTTACGGCTCTCCACGCTGTCGTAAAAGCCGTTGATGCCGTTCCCTGCAACATACTCCTCGACCAGCCTGCCATCCGGGAAATACACCTTGAGCGGCACGCCGTAATAGCGGCGCACCGCCTGCATCAAGTCGTAGGTCTCCTGCGGCAGGCGCCCGGTGTCCAGGCTGAATATCTCGATATCGGGCTGGTATTTGGCGATGAGGTCGGTCAGCACCATGTCTTCCGCCCCCAGGCTGTTGGCGAAGCAGGCGGGCGCATAATCGCGCGCCGCCTGCGCCAGGGCGTCCAGCGCACGATCCATTTTCCCCGGCAGGCCGCTCATGCTGCCACCCCGCATTCCTGCGTCGCACCGGCCACGGCAGCCACCCCCTTCACCGCATTTTCGCCGCCCGCTGGCACAATGGGCAAGGCTTCCGCCAGATCGAGCTGCGCGTCTTTCTCCGTCGCAAAAGTTGCCGCCTGGATGGTCCAGCCATCCACCGCCGCGCTGATTTCTGCGAGCGCTTCATTGCTGATTTCCGCATCGTGGTCCAAGCCGCCTGTTATCCGCGCAAACTCTTCGGCAAGCGCACCGGGCGCCAGCTGCCGGAGCTGCCCGGATATCCGGCTCAAGTCGTCCTGGCGCAATCCTCCCAGCAATTGCACCACGCCCGAGCCGAGCAAGCGCAGGATGGCCTCATTGCAATGCAATGCCTCGTCAAGCTTGCGCTGAAACACCAGTGCGTTGCGGTATTCGCGCTCGTGCGCCGCCTCGAAGAAATTCGAGCCGATCAGCGCTTGCGATACCCCCGCGCATTCGCCTCCGCCCAGGTTCAACACGCGGAAATCGGCGGCATCGCCGTAATCGCGCATGACCGATTGCAGTTCTTCCTCTTTCACTTCGGCAAGGTCGGCCAGCAGTTGCCTGAAATAGTCCGGGCTTTGCGCGCGCGCCCAGGAGAAAAAGCTGGTTTCGCCGCTGGCCAGATGCGCCTCTTGCACGCGCTCGATGGCCTGCTTGATGCGCACTACCGGCAAGGCGGGGCCTTTCATGGCCAGCGCGCCATTCTTCATGCCGCTGCCGGCAAAGTACATCTGGTAGTGCGGCACCAGTTTGCCATGCACGCGCTTGCCTTCTCCATATATGCCGATATCGCCGGTTTCCGGCTGCGCGCAGCCGTTGTGGCAGCCCGACACGCGGATGCGCAAGTCGGCCTTGCCACCGGACAGCTTGGGCGCGATCACCGGGCTGGCGGTAATGCCGAGGCGGCAGGTCGAAGTCCCCGGGCAGGCCACCACGTTATCCCCGGTAACCGGCTCGCGCAGCCCCAGCTCGGCCAGCCCGCTGCGTAGCGCAGCCAGACTGGCTTGCGGCACATTGAAAATGGAAAGGTTCTGATCCTGCGTGGTACGGATTTCACTCAGTCCGTGCGTGCGCAGCAATGCCGCTATGCCGCGCAGCTGCACCGGGGTAATGTCACCCGCCGGCAAGGCTACCGGCAGCACGAACAGCCCGGTCTGGCGCTGCGCGAATAGCTTGCGCGGCGCGCCTGGCCCCGGCCCTTCGCCACCGGCCGGCTGGCGCCACTCGCCTTTGGTATAGGCCTGTGCGGCGAGCGCCTGGCTGGTTCGCTCGAATTCTTCGCGGTATTTCTCCAGGAAACCCTGCTCGCCAAAACGTTCGACCAGGAACTTGATTCGTGATTTGGCGCGCCTGGTACGGTCGGAATACCTGTTGTGCAGCGCAACCAGCGCTTCCAGCGCAAACAGCAGCTCGCGTTCCGGGATGAATTCCTCGACCACGATCGCTTCGCGTGGTTTGTGGCCAAGACCGCCTGCAGCCTTGATCATAAAGCCGTGCTGCCCGTCCTTTTCGATCGCTATGACGCCGCAATCGTGCAGCAAAGCCTGTGCGCAGTCCTCCTCGCAGGCCGAGAGGCTGATCTTGAATTTGCGTGGCAACTGCTGGTTGAGCGGATTGCGCAAAAAGTGCTTCACCGCATCGTCCAGGTGCTGCGTCACGTCAACACGCTCGCGCGGGCACACTCCGGCCAGGCTGCAGGCTGTCAGGTTGCGGACCGTATTGCTGCAAGCCTCGCGCGTGGTCATGCCAGCCATGGCGATGCGGCGCATCGCGGCAGGCGTGCTGTCAAGCGGCACGAAATGCGTCTGGATGGAATGGCGCGTAGTGACGTGCGCAATGCCTTTTTGCGAGTAAGTCTCGACTATGTCCGCCACCGCCTCCAGCCGGTCCGGCGTAAGGCGCCCGCCGGGTACTTTCATGCGGAACATGTGCATGGCGTGCTGGCGCTGGCCGTATACTCCATGTTGCAGCCGCACCGCCGTCATGCGGTCCATGTCCAGTTGTCCGGCATTGAAAGCCTGGATGGCCTGCTCAAAGCGGTCGATTTCTTCGAGGTCAGACAAATTGCTGGTGCTCGTGCTCATTATCAGCTTCCTTTCGGTTAATTATTTCAATGCAATACCAATCGTGTGCCAATAATCAGCAGCATCACAGCCAGAATCGGGCGCAATACCTTTTCCGGAACTTTGGCGCTCAGGTGGCTGCCAAGGTAAATGCCCGGCAGCGAGCCAAGTAACAGGCTGCCCAGCAACACCAGATCCACGGTGCCCAGCACCAGGTGCCCCAGGCCGGCCACGGCGGTCAGCGGTACGGCGTGGGCGATATCGGTGCCCACCACCCTGACGGCAGACATGCGCGGGTAGAGGAACAGCAGCGCCACCGTGCCCAAAACTCCGGCGCCAATGGACGAGATGGTCACCAGCACGCCAACGATGGCGCCAGTGGCGATGGTCGCGGCAGGCAGGTGGCGATGGTGCAGTTCGTACACCGTGCCATCGTCGCGCAGCGCGATCTTTTTAATCCAGTCCTTCAGCAGCAGCGCGGCGGCGGTCAACAGCAGCGCAACGCTCAGCACACCGGTCACCAGGCCTTTCAGCGCCTTTTCATCGAGCGCCAGGAACTTGAACAGCGCGATGGTCAGCAACGCGGCGGGCAGGCTGCCCAAGCTCAGCAGGCCTACGATCTTCCAGTCCACAGTACCGTTGCGGCCATGCACCCATCCGCCCAGCGCCTTGGTGATCGAGGCATACAGCAGGTCGGTGCCGACCGCAGTCGCAGGCGATATCCCGAAGAACATCACCAGCAGCGGTGTCATCAACGATCCGCCGCCAACGCCGGTCACCCCGACAATCAGCCCGACCAGAAAACCGGAAAATGTGTAGAGCCAGTCCATAGCAAACCTCCGAAAACGGACTGGATGGTAGCGTACCCGTATATCATTCCCAAATGGTATTATATTAAAACATTATAACCATACGTTATGAAGGAGCGGCGATGAATTTGCAGCAACTGCGTTACCTGAACGAAATCGCGCGGCGCGGGCTGAAGATTTCCGACGCGGCGGAAGCGCTCTACACCTCGCAACCGGGCATCAGCAAGCAGATCAAATTGCTGGAAGAAGAGCTGGGAATAGAAATTTTCGTGCGCAGCGGCAAGCGCATCAGCGCCATCACCGAACCCGGCAAGGCGGTGCTCGACATCGCGCAGCGCATGCTGCACGACGTCGACAACCTGAAGCATGTCGGGCAGGAGTTCCGCAGCCAGGACAGCGGTTCGCTCACCATCGCCACCACGCATACCCAGGCGCGCTACGCCCTGCCCGCCGTGGTCAAGCAGTTCATCCAGCGCTACCCCAAGGTCAAGCTCGGCCTGCACCAGGGCAATCCGGAGCAGATTGCACGACAGGTGCTCAGCGGCGAAGCGGACATCGCCATCGCCACGGAAAGCCTCGCCTTGCACGACGAACTGGTGACCCTGCCATGCTACGAATGGAACCACTGCGTTATCGTGCCGCCCAGACACCCGCTATTGGCGGAGAAGAGGCTGACGCTGGAAAAAATCGCGCAACACCCCATCATCACCTATGACTTCGCCTTCAGCGGGCGCGGCAAGATCAACGCCGCTTTCGAGGCGCGCAAACTCGCCCCCAATATCGTGCTCACCGCCATTGATGCGGACGTGATCAAGACCTATGTGGAGCTCGGGCTGGGGGTCGGCATCCTCGCCAGAATGGCGTTCGTCCCGGAACGCGACAAGCATCTGCGCATGATGGATGCGGCTCACCTGTTCCAGCCCAGCATCACCCGGGTTGCCATCCGGCGCAACGAGTACCTGCGCGGTTTCACCTATCACTTCATCGAGCTGTTTGCGCCGCACCTGACCCGCCAGGTAGTCGCCAAAGCGATGGGCACCGCCGGCAGCACGGCTTGACGCGCAAGCGGGAAGCCAACTCTCCGGCGTCAATCGGCCTCTTCAACCTTCAGCAGCACGCTGCGCCGCTCCTGCACGCTCGACGAGCTGCGCGCAGAAAGGGTCGCGCCACCCCCCGTTACCTGCCGCGACACCTCGCCCAGTTCCAGCCACTCGCCCAGCCTTCCGGAAACCGTGGTAACCACCTGCTGGGTACGGATGGCGGGCGGGCTGGCATCGCCGGCAGCGGGCGCATCGTTCTGCGCGCTGATTTCCAGCGTCACCCGATTCCCGCTGACGCGTGGCAGCACGGCGAACCCGCTGCCCGCATCGCGGTATTGCGTGCTTTCTTCCACGCGGGTACCCCAGGGGGAACGCACCACCTGGCGCTGAATGACCGGAAGCGACTGCCCCGTATTCACCAGGGCGCGCCCTCCCTCCAGCACCAGAATGTGCTGGGTATTACTGCCCTCCTCCGACGATGCCGTGTTGAGCACGCGCGCCCGTGCCGTGCCCGCATCCCCTCCGGCCTGCACCGTCAAACCGGCGTCTTCCCGGCTACTGCGCACGCTGGCGCGCGCATCGCGCCCCACTTCCACGCTGCCGGATACCTCGGTGAGGCGCCGCGCTGTTTCGCTATCCACGTTTTGTATCACGGTAATTTTCAGGCGGCGCGGCGCGATGTCCACGCTTTCCAGCAATTTCCTGATCTCGGCCAGATTGCGCGGCGAGGTTCGCAATACAAGCTGGTAGTTCATGCCGCTTGCCACGCCATCCTTATCCAGCAGCGGCCGGATGATGGGCAGCACATCCTCCGCGCTGCGGTGGCGGAGCGCGATGACTTCCAGCTCCGCCCAGGCAACGGGAGAAAGCAACATCAGCACACCAAACAAGACCGTTTTCCTCATGTTCGCTCCGGTTTACTCAAAAAACTGCCTGGAAGCAAAAAGCGAAAACCCCCTTGGGATAAGCCAAGGGGGTTTGTTTTGGTGGAGGCAACTGGGATCGAACCAGTGACCCCTTGCTTGTCGAGCAAGTATTCTACCGCTGAACTATGCCTCCGGATGCAGGGGCGGATTATAAAGAGAAACCGGGTGATAAACGAGCATTTTTTGCGGTTCAATAGTGCTCTTGGGCGTAATTATCGAATCTTGTGTATTCCCCACGGAAAGTCAGGTCAACCTTGCCGATCGGCCCGTTGCGCTGCTTGCCGATGATGATTTCCGCCTTGCCCTTGTCGGGCGAGTCGGGGTTGTAAACCTCGTCGCGGTAGATGAACAGGATGAGATCGGCATCCTGTTCGATTGCGCCGGATTCGCGCAGATCCGACATCATCGGACGCTTGTTGGGGCGCTGCTCCAGACTGCGGTTGAGCTGCGACAGCGCCATCACCGGCACATGCAATTCTTTGGCCAGCGCCTTGAGCGAACGTGAAATCTCGGAGATCTCGGTGGCGCGGTTCTCGCTCGCCTTGCTCGACGGGGCGGACATCAGCTGCAAATAATCCACGACGATCAGGCCGAGGCCGCCGCTCTGCCGGTGCAGGCGGCGCGCGCGCGAGCGCAATTCCAGCGCGTTCAGCGCAGGCGTCTCGTCAATGAATATGGGCGCGTCGTTCAATCGCCCCAGCGCGTGGGTCATGCGCGGCCAATCGTCATCCGCCAGCCTCCCGGTGCGCAAAGTATGCTGGTTGAGCAGCCCGACCGAGCCGATCATGCGCATGGCCAGCTGGGCGCCGCCCATTTCCATGCTGAAAATCGCCACCGGCTTGGCGCCTTCCAGCGCCACGTATTCGGCGATGTTGATGGCAAAGGCGGTCTTGCCCATGCTTGGGCGTCCGGCGACGATGACCAGATCGCCCGGCTGCAGCCCGGAGGTCATGCTGTCGAGATCGGTGAAACCGGTTGCGATGCCGGTCACGTCGCTCGCGCTGTCGCGCCCGTGCAATGTCTCGATGCGTTCCACCACCTTGACCAGCAGCGGGGGAATGGGGACGAAGCCCTGGCGGCCACGTTCACCCGCCTCGGAAATTTCGAATATGCGGCTTTCCGCTTCGTCCAGCAACTGGTCGGCATCGCGCCCCGACGGGTTGTAGGCGCTGGTGGCGATGTCGCTGCCGGCCTCGGCCAGCTTGCGCATGATGGCGCGCTCGCGCACGATTTCGGCGTAGCGCCGGATATTGGCCGCAGACGGCACGTTCTGCGCCAGCGAGCCGAGATAGGCCAGCCCGCCCGCCTTATCCAGCTCGGCGTGGCTTTCCAGCGACTCGGCCACGGTGATCGCATCCACCGGCTTGGAAAGCTCGGTCAGACGCGAAATGTGCCGGTAAATCAGGCGGTGCTCGAAGCGGTAGAAGTCCTGCTCGCCGATCACGTCGGTGATCTTGTCCCACGCACTGGCATCCAGCAGAATTCCGCCCAGCACGGATTGTTCCGCCTCCACCGAATGGGGGGGCAGCTTGATCGCGTCGAGCTGCGGATCCGCGCCAAAAGCGCGCGAACCCCTGTCACCCAGAGGCGGCGGGGGGGTATCGGCAGCAGAGATGGAAAGTTTTTGCATGGCACCGCGTCATGGGTTGCGAACTGGCCGGAGCATTTTACCACCCGGAAAATTATTGCCGGAGAAAACTCGCGCACGAGCCTTCCGGGCCGGGCAGGCTGGGTCAGGGCGCGTTTGCGGCGATAAACGCTTTCAGCTTCGCCACATCGGCATCCATCACTTCGACGCGCTGCGGCAGGTTCTCTATGCCCGCCAGCGCGGCGGGGCGCACCGGCTCGCGGCCCAGCGCTTCGCGGATGGTCTCCTCAAATTTGGCGGGCTGTGCCGTTTCCAGGCAGATCAGCGGCAGGCTGGGGCGGCGCTGCTCCAGCCCGACCTTGATGCCGTCGGCGGTGTGGGTATCCACCATCACACCATATTCCTCCCACAGCTCGCGGATGGTCTTCAATCTGTCCTGATGCGTACTCTTGCCGGAGGCAAAGCGGAATTGCGGCAAGGCATCCCAGCAGGGCGTATTCCGGATATCGAATGCG
This sequence comes from Nitrosomonadales bacterium, assembly GCA_016213335.1. GTDB lineage: Bacteria > Pseudomonadota > Gammaproteobacteria > Burkholderiales > Gallionellaceae > VIKH01. Next base: position 3,156 of record JACRAQ010000114.1, on the reverse strand, counting down.
CCGCCCGCTTCCACCCGGCCCCAGAATTCGCGCACCTTGGCCGCGTCGCGCCCCGCCAGATCGAACACGAAACGTTCGAAGTTGGAGGCTTTGGAAATATCCATCGAGGGGCTGCTGGTCTCGTAAGTGTGCTCCGTGCCGCGCGGGCGGTACGTCCCGGTGCGGAAAAACTCGTCCAGCACATCGTTCTCGTTGGTGGCCAGGATCAGTTGCCCGATGGGCAGCCCCATCATGCGCGCGATGTGCCCGGCACAGATGTTGCCGAAATTGCCGGACGGCACCGCGAACGCCACCTGCTCGTCGTTGCTCACCGTCGCGGCGAAATAGCCCTTGAAATAGTAAACGACCTGCGCCGACACCCGCGCCCAGTTGATGGAATTAACCGTGCCGATCCTGTATTTTTCCTTGAAGGCGTGGTCGTTGGACACGGCTTTCACCATGTCCTGCGCGTCATCGAACATGCCCCTGATGGCGATGTTGAAAATGTTGGGGTCCTGCAGCGAATACATCTGCGCGCGCTGGAAGGCGCTCATCTTGCCGTGCGGCGACAGCATGAACACGCGGATGCCGCGCTTGCCGCGCATCGCGTATTCGGCGGCGGAACCGGTATCCCCCGAAGTCGCGCCGAGGATGTTCAGCTCGGCATGCTGTTTGTCCAGCGCGTACTCGAACAGGTTGCCCAGCAACTGCATCGCCATGTCCTTGAACGCCAGCGTCGGACCGTTGGACAGCTCAAGGATATGTACCCCCGGCTCCAGCGTGCGCAACGGCGTGATGTCGCGCGCATCGCTGCCGGCGCGGACGTGGCAATAAGTTTGCGGCGTGTAGGTCCTGGCAACGATATTCTTCAAGTCGCTGGCAGGAATGTCAGTGATGAATTTCGACAGCACCGCGAATGCGAGGTCGGCGTAGGAAAGATTGCGCCAGGCATCCAGCTCGGCGCGGCTCACCTGCGGGTAGTGCTCCGGCAGATACAACCCGCCATCAGGAGCGAGGCCGCCGAGCAGGATTTCGGTGAAAGTTCTGGATGGCGTATTGCCGCGCGTGGAGAGGTAACGCACCTTACTTCCCCAGCTCTTCCATGCGGATGCGCGTCACCTTGCCCACCACTACCGGCAATTTTTCAATCTTGGCTATGGCCGAGTTGATACGCTTTTCGCGCGTCAGATGGGTGAGCAGTACCAGGTCGGCTTCATATTCGCCCTCGCCAGGCTCCTTCTGGAGCATGGCGTCAATCGAAATTTTTTCATCCGCCAGCACGCGCGTGACGCTGGCCAGCACGCCCGGCTCGTCCTGCACGCGCAGGCGCAGGTAGAAACAGGTCTGTACCTCGTCCATCGGCAGTACCGGCAGGGCGACCAGCTGGTTGGGCTGGAACGCCATGTGCGGCACGCGGTTCTGCGGGTCGGCGGTATGCAGGCGCGTCACGTCAACCAGATCGGCGATCACCGCGCTGGCGGTGGGTTCCGCGCCCGCGCCCTTGCCGTAATACAGCGTGGCGCCGACCGCATCGCCCTGCACCAGCACCGCGTTCATCGCACCCTCCACGTTGGCGATCAGGCGCTTGGCCGGAATCAGCGTGGGATGGACGCGCAGCTCGATTCCGTCGGGCGTGCGGCGCGTGATGCCCAGCAGCTTGATGCGGTAACCGAGCTGTTCAGCATACTTGATGTCTATCGCATCCAGCCTGGAAATGCCCTCGACATAGGCGCGCTCAAACTGCATGGGCGTGCCGAATGCGAGCGCGGACAGGATGGTGATCTTGTGCGCGGCATCCACGCCCTCGATATCGAAAGTCGGGTCGGCCTCGGCGTAGCCCAGGCGCTGCGCCTCTTTCAGCACGGCCTCGAAACTCAGCCCCTTGTCGCGCATCTCTGACAGGATGAAGTTGGTGGTGCCGTTGATGATGCCCGCGATCCATTCGATGCGGTTGGCGGCCAGCCCCTCGCGCACCGCCTTGATGATGGGGACGCCGCCCGCCACCGCCGCCTCGAATGCGACCATCACGCCTTTGTCCTGCGCGGCCTTGAATATCTCGTTGCCGTGCGTCGCCAGCAGCGCCTTGTTGGCGGTGACCACATGTTTGCCGCTGGCGATGGCCTTCAGCACCAGTTCCCTGGCTACGCCATAGCCTCCGATCAGCTCGACGACGATATCCACTTCCGGATCAGTCACCACGGCAAAGGCGTCACCGGTCACCCGGCACTTGCCCTGCGTGGCCTTGCCGGCAAGCTCCAGATTCTTGTCCGCCACCACGGTGATGCGGATGGGGCGGCCGGCACGGCGCGCGATTTCTTCCGCGTTGCGTTGCAGCACGGTGAAGGTGCCGCCGCCCACGGTGCCGATGCCGAGCAGGCCTACATTGATGGGTTTCATGTTCGAATCCAAGTTATTAGTCGTTAGACGCTAGTCGTTAGTTGGCTTTGTCCGCTACGCGGGGATTAACTAGCGCCTAACGACCGACGACTAGCGACTGGGTTATTTGCCATAGCGTTTGCGGTAATACTCCAGAAAGCGCGCGATGCGCCCCACCGCTTCGGTGAGGTCGTCCGCGTTGGGCAGGAACACCGCGCGAAAATGATCCGGGTGCGGCCAGTTGAAACCGCTGCCCTGCACCACCAGCACCTTCTCGGTTTCCAGCAGCTCAAGGATGAATTTCTGGTCGTCCTCTATCGGGTACATTTTGGGATCCAGGCGCGGAAACAGGTACAGCGCAGCCTTGGGCTTGACGCAGGTCACGCCGGGAAGGGCGGTGAGCAGCTTGTGCGCGAGATCGCGCTGCTTGCATAAGCGCCCGGAAGGCGCGACCAGGTCGTTGATGCTCTGGTAGCCGCCCAGCGCCGTCTGGATGGCGAACTGCCCCGGCACGTTGGAGCACAGCCGCATCGAGGCGAGGATGTTGAGGCCGTCAATATAGTCCTGCGCATGCTTCTTTTCGCCCGACACCACCATCCAGCCGGAGCGGTAGCCGCAGGCGCGGTAATTCTTGGACAGGCCGTTGAAGGTGACGAACAGGATGTCGTCCGCCAGCGAGGCAATCGAGGTGTGCGTTTCGCCGTCGTAGAGCACCTTGTCGTAGATCTCGTCGGCAAAGAGACTGAGCTGGTGCTGGCGCGCGATGGCGATGATTTCCTGCAGCACGGGCATCGGGTACAG
>JACRAQ010000109.1 GCA_016213335.1 Nitrosomonadales bacterium | reverse complement strand
GGTAGCTCATCCGGGGTGAGAGAGGGAGCTACAACCCACCCTTGGGCGTGATCCCCATCAACGCGATGGTAGCTCATCCGGGGTGAGAGAGGGAGCTACAACCGTAATTTCAATGGGGAAATATCATGGCAAATGGTAGCTCATCCGGGGTGAGAGAGGGAGCTACAACGCCATGAAGCGCGCAGCGGAACGCGGCATCATGGTAGCTCATCCGGGGTGAGAGAGGGAGCTACAACGATTATTCCGACCGCCTCCTCACCGCCAACATGGTAGCTCATCCGGGGTGAGAGAGGGAGCTACAACCCATGATCCCGTAGGCCGCGACCTTCGAGCATGGTAGCTCATCCGGGGTGAGAGAGGGAGCTACAACTGCGCGGCTTGACCAGCGCCGATGGACTGGATGGTAGCTCATCCGGGGTGAGAGAGGGAGCTACAACGCTGGTGCGGACAACCCCACAAGGGGGGCATCCGACCAGCGTCGCGCTTCGCGCGGTTTAGCAAAAAGGGCGCTCCGCGCGAGTCGAGCTGTGGCAATTACGGCGACACCTTGCCTGCTGGCTGGAATGCCGAGTCATTGCAAGTCATAATTCCATTGCGCAAAGCGGCGCAAGCTATACACAACTGTCCTTCATGCTTGCCAGCGACCTATTTGATGATGCAGTGTTTCGCATAGTCGGCTGTCTCATTGAGGCTCCAATCGCCCTTTGGTTTTTCCTTCAGGTTCGCGCACCATTTATCGCTACCCACTTCCGGCGCACAGCCTCCGAGCGGTAAAGCCAGCAGGGCGGTCAGGGCGAGCATGGCGAAACGTTTTGCTGTATTCATGGCAAGAATATCCTTTTTGCAAACGGTTGAAGTAAAGCAGCCCGCATTGTAGGCCAATATCCGGGTTCACCGGCGATGCGGCTTTATCGCACAGTGTCCGGTAATGATGGGTGGGGCCCCCGCATTTCATGTTGCTCGTTTTCCAAACCATCCGGCGAGGAAACAGACGATGGCCAAGGTGGCCAATGAGCTGGAAGCCATAGCGGTGGCCGAAGGAGGTGGTGGCGCAACAGTCATTCCGGCAATGGTGAAGACCAGCGTTGCCAGAACAAGCACCGAAAGCCAAACCTTCTTGCCACGTGAAAGTTTGGCCCCCGCCAGGAAAAGCCAAAGACCTGCCAGGGCGATGAACGCTTCGATGACAAGCGCTATTGGCATGGTTTGCCACAAGCCAAGCCCCACTTTCGCTGAGCTCTCGCCGGCCAGGGGTAAGCCGGGGGCATGCACCAGCGCATCGAGCAGCCAATGTGAGAAAACTGCCAATCCTGCGACGGCTGCGGCTCGCAACTTTGCCGCCCCGAGGTGCGGATACCAAAGGAACGCGGCTATGCCCGCGAGCAACGACCATGCAGTGGCGGCGAGCAGGCCGTGCGAATAGGGAAAGACGAATTCAGGCTGGTGCGTAGCAGCAAAATTGCCCGGGATTGCGACAGTCTCCAGGCCAAGCAAAATGAAGATCCAGAGGACGACATCCAGCAGGAGCGCGGCAAAAACGAAGGCGCCAGGGTTGACACGGCGCTCCACTCGCCCGATGGCCAATGCCGCGCCGACGTGACCTGCGAACACGATGATCTCCTTAAGCGCGCCTGCAGTTATTCATATGGCAGATTTGCTCGGACAAACCCTGATAATAAGGACACGCGGCCTCACCCATAACTTCTTGATGAAACGCAGGTTATACAAATTACCGGGGGTTTACAAGGGAGCAAGGCTCCTCTCCTTCCGCGAGGGTGGCCGGGGTAAGGGAGAGCAGCCGCAAGTTTGCCGCAGAGTGTGAATGCCACAGTGCAACTACGTTTTCGAGGCTAACCGGAATACTCAAGCAGGGCAATGCGAGTCATAATGCGCTGTAAAAAATGTGGTGTGCTGTCCGCAAATTCCGAGTTAAATTACCCCCGGCAAAGCCGGGGGCTTATTGGGTGAGCCCCTCAAAGGGGCCGATAAAACCGTGACCGCCTGCCGGCGGCGAGGGCTTTACTCCTTCCCCCTTGCAGGGGGAAGGCTGGGATGGGGGTGGAAATATTGATGCACCCATGCTTAGCTTCTACCCCTTCCCTAACCCTCCCCCTGCATGGGGGAGGGAATGATGTTTCTGAATTTTAATGCTGCTCTTTTATGACCGCCGGAACGGTCAAACCTGACTGAGTCCCCCGGTATAGCCGGGGGTTTACCTTACTGAATTACGATGAACATCAGCCTTCTTATCATCAGCGCCATCCGGCAGAAGCGAGCAGCGCTTTCCGCGTTGCTCGCCAGGCGCTGGAAGAGCAGCTTCTATCTCTACCTCGCGGCGCTGTTCACGCTGTTCACTGTAGCAGACGCCGCCTTCCTGCACGCCACCGCAGAAATGCGCCAGGCGGCCTTCGACGCGATGGTGCGCTACCGCATCGTCGTGCCCGAGCCCGATCCCGACATCGTCATCGTGGACATCAACGAGGCCAGCCTCGCCGCCATGGCCAAAGATTACGGGCGCTGGCCGTGGCCGCGCCAGGTGCTGGGCGAATTCCTCGAACAGGTTGAGAAGCAGCAGCCCAGGGCGGTGGTGTTCGACATCCTGTTCAGCGATGCCGATGTGTACAACCCGGACAGCGATGCCTATTTCGATGCCGCCGTCGCCGCCACGAACAATACTTTCTTCCCCATGCTGCGCCTCGATGCGGAGAGCGACGCCCTGAGCCAGGTGAAGCCCGGCATGATCCCCGGCGTGACCAAAATGACCGGTGAAGCAAAGCCGGACGCCACCGTCGCCGTGGTGCTGCCGCACTTCCCGGCAGCGCTTGGCGGCGGACGCATCGGGTTGCACAACATCTATCCCGATGCGGATGGAACCGCGCGCCAGTACCTGGTGTTCCGCGACGATTACGGCTGGAAACTGCCCTCGCTGCCCGCGCGGGTGGCGCACGAGCTGGGCTGGCCCGAGCCTCCCGCGCAGCGCGTGCTGCTCAACTGGCGCGGCAAGCCGTTCTCCTACCGCTACGCCAGCTTCAGCGATGTGTTCTCGGATTTCTCGAACAAGCAGAAGAAGCGGCCGCAGGACGAATTCAAGGGCAAGATCGTCATCATCGGCTCCACCGCGCCCAGCCTGTTCGACATCAAGCCCACGCCGCTGAGCCAGATGCACCCCGGCGTGGAAATCCTCGCCACCGCCCTGGATAATTTCAAGCACGGCGACTACCTGCGCTTCCCCGAAGCGCGCATCCCTTATGCGCTGCTGTCGCTGGTCATCGTGTGGCTCACCGCGTGGGGCTTCTACAGCGGCGCGGGGCGCGGCAAGATAGACCGCCTGTTCGGCGCATCGCAGTTCATCCTGGTCGGCATTTCCTACGCCAGCATCAACTTCACCGACACCTACATCAACCTCACCGGGCCGGTGACGATAGCCCTGGCCTATTTCACCATCGCGCGCATCTACGCTTCCGCCACCGGCAAGGAGCTGGAGCGGAACATGGTGCGCGCTTCGTTCGAGCGCGGCGGCGAGCTGCGCGCGACACTGCTGCTGATCCGCCTGGACGCCACGCGCAATATCGTGACCGACCCGGTGCTGGAAAACATCCGCTACGGCCTGGAGAAAGCGGGGCGCGAACCCAAGAGCGCCGAGGTGCTGAAGGGCTACCAGAAGGGACTGTGGGACCTGTTCGAGAGAACCTTCGCGGTGTCGTGGGTGGTGGCGGCGAGTGATGCGGACGGAGCAGCGCGCGTGGAGAAAGACCTCGCGGCGGTGCTTGCCGCCTTGCCGCCGCTGTTGCGCAAGAACCTGGCTTATGCCGATAATGCGGCAAGCTGGTTTGTGCACGCGGGCATGATTTCCGGCGGGGCGGCGGCGCGCGCGGAATGGCGCGTGCTTTTCGCGCAGGCCCTGCTGCGATGGGACGAACAACAACGGGGAAAGACGATATGAGAATAACGCTGAACACACCCTTCGCTCGTGGTGAGCCTGTCGAACCATGAACGGAGATCAATACAGAGCCAGGAAATTCCGGAACCCGCCCTTCGACTGGCTCAGGGCGAACGGATTTGCCCAGTGTCTTCCATTATCAATCAGGACAGTCGTGATATTGCTGGCGCTGCTGTTCGCTCACCCGGCATGGGCCGCAGAAAGCGGCACCGCGCTCAAGGCCGACGCCCTGCGCGCGGAGCCGTTTGCCGATGCGAAGGAAGTCGCCGCGCTGGCCGCAGGCGACAAGGTGGAAATCCTCAAGAAGAATGGAGGCTGGCTGCAAGTGAAAAGCGCCAGGGGCAGCGGCTGGGTGCGCATGCTGAGCATCCGCAAGGGCGAAGCGCGCAAGGGCCCGGGCGATGCCGCCGGGCTGCTGGCGCTCGCATCGGGCCGCGCGGGAACCGGGAAAGTGGTCGCCACTACCGGCATACGCGGGCTCAACGAGGAAGAGCTGAAGTCCGCCAAATTCAACGAACCCGAGCTCAAGCTCGCCGAATCGTTCGCCACCAGCAAGGCGGACGCGCAAAAATTTGCCGTGCAGGGCAAGCTGGCTGCGCGCAAGTTCGATTACCTGGCCGCACCGCAATGAGAAGCGCGATCATGACAAGATGGCTGTGCATGGCAGTGCTGGCGCTGGGCTGCGGCGCCGCGTGGGGACTGGACCTCGAACAGGAACTGAAAAAAACGCTGAAGGAAAGCGTGCAGCAGAAAATTGCGCCACAGACCGGCGCAGCGCAAGGCAGCAAGGAACCGGGCGGCGGCCTGCTTGCCGGGCTGGGCGGAACCTCGCAGGAAGATGAGGTCGCCATCGGCAGGCAGATCGCAGGCAACCTGCTCGGGGCCGCGCCGCTGGTCAAGGACAAGCGCCTGCAGAAATACGTCAACAACGTCGGGCGCTGGGTGGCCAGCCAGAGCGAGCGCCCCGATCTGCCTTGGCATTTCGGCGTGATCGAGTCGAACGACATCAACGCGTTTGCCGCGCCCGGCGGCTACATTTTCCTCACGCGCGGGCTGTACCGCCTCCTCGGCAGCGAGGCCGAACTGGCCGGCGTGCTGGCGCACGAAGTCGGCCATGTCATCCGCCAGCACCACCTGAAAATCCTGCAACAAAGCCAATTGCTCGACATGGGCGGCAAGCTGCTCGCCAAGCAAGCCGGCAATAACAGCGCGGTGCAGAAACTGATCGGCAGCGGCGCGGAAGTGGTGGCGCGCTCGCTCGACAAAAACGCCGAACTGGAAGCCGACCGCATCGCCGTAGTGCTGTCTGCGCGCGCCGGATACGATGCCTTCGGCCTGCCGGAAGTGCTGCAGCAAATGGGCCACTTCGCCAGGGATGACGGCAGCGTGGCGCTGCTGTTCAAGACCCACCCCCACCCCGACGACCGCCTGGAAAAACTGGGGCTGGCCATGGGCGGCCAATTCGATGCAATCAAGGGGCAGACGCTGGAAAAAAGGCTCTACCGCATCAAATAGGCAGCAAGGCCGCTGTGCGCCGCCCGGCCCGAGAAATGCGCAATCCCTTTTTCCCCGCGCACCCTGCGTTAAGGTACCTTTATCACCGGTCGGGTTACACCATGGAACGCTCCGGTTGCACCAGGCAACTCTCAAGCCACCTTTGGCCGGGGCACTTGCTCCCCAGACCCCATCCCTAACCCAGGCCGTGCAAAGCCCTTCCCTGCTGTGGCATAATTGCGCGCTCTGACAGGCAAACAGCGATGGCCGCAAAAACTTTATACAGCAAGCTCTGGGACAGTCACGTGGTGCGCGCGGAGGCGGACGGCACGGCGCTGCTCTATATCGACCGCCATCTGGTGCACGAAGTCACCAGCCCGCAGGCATTCGAGGGTTTGCGGCTGGCCGGACGCAAGCCGTGGCGCATTACTTCCCTGCTTGCCGTGGCGGATCACAACGTGCCGACCACGGGCCGTGCCCAAGGCATCGCCGACCCCGTTTCGCGGCTGCAAGTGGAAACGCTGGGGCAGAATTGCGCTGCGCTGGGCATCACCGAATTCAGGATGTCCGACTTGCGCCAGGGCATCGTGCATGTGGTCGGCCCGGAGCAGGGCGCGACCTTGCCCGGTATGACGGTGGTATGCGGGGATTCGCATACCAGCACGCATGGCGCATTTGCCGCGCTGGCATTCGGTATCGGCACTTCCGAAGTCGAGCATGTGATGGCGACGCAATGCCTGCTGATGAAACAGGCCAAATCCATGCTGGTCAAGGTGGAGGGTACGCCGGGCAAGGGCGTGACCGCCAAGGACCTGGCGCTGGCAGTGATCGGCAGGATCGGCACGGCAGGCGGCACCGGCTATGCCATCGAGTTTGCCGGCAGTGCAATCCGCGCCTTGTCCATGGAAGGGCGCATGACGCTGTGCAACATGGCCATCGAGGCCGGCGCGCGCGCCGGCATGATCGCCGCAGATGACACCACGATCAGCTACCTCAAGGGGCGGCCATTCGCGCCGCAGGGCGAAGCGTGGGACAAGGCGGTAGCCTATTGGCGCACGCTGAAGAGCGACGAGGGCGCGCAGTTCGACCAGGTGGTGCACTTCGATGCCGCAGAAATCAGGCCGCAGGTAACGTGGGGCACGTCGCCGGAAATGGTGGTGGCGGTGGACGGGCAGGTGCCCGATCCGGCCAGCATGAGTGACCCGGTGAAACGCCAGGACACCGAACGCGCCTTGCGCTACATGGGCCTGGCGGCAAACACGCCGATTACCGGAATCAGCGTGGACAAGGTGTTCATCGGTTCCTGCACCAACGCCCGCATCGAGGATCTGCGAGCGGCGGCGGCAGTCGCGCGCGGCCAGCGCATCGCGGCGAACGTGAAGCTGGCGATGGTGGTGCCGGGTTCCGGGCTGGTCAAGCAGCAGGCCGAGCGCGAGGGGCTGGACAAAATATTTGTCGCGGCGGGCTTCGAGTGGCGCGACCCGGGATGTTCGATGTGCCTCGCCATGAATGACGACAGGCTCGAGCCCGGCGAACGTTGCGCCTCGACCTCCAACCGCAATTTCGAGGGGCGCCAGGGGCCGGGCGGGCGCACCCATCTGGTGAGCCCGGCAATGGCGGCGGCAGCGGCCATCGCCGGGCATTTTGTTGACGTAAGTAAACTGTGATGCGAGGAGCGAATATGAAAAAGATCGTAGCGTT
>JACRAQ010000110.1 GCA_016213335.1 Nitrosomonadales bacterium | reverse complement strand
GAAGACCGCTTACGGCAGACACTCACCCCAGAAGAAAGCCATCGTATCCAAGTTTGTGTAATTGATTGTGCATTACCATCTTGAATTCAATGACAACTATGTGTGTCGTTACCAGACGTTCTTAATCATATAGTGCAGAGCCTCAACATATTTCACCCCCACGGGCGCTATAGATGCTGCGCAAACCACTCGGCTGCGCTGTGTGCCGCTTTCTCCAGCGTGCCGGGTTCTTCAAATAGATGGGTTGCGCCGGGTATCAGGGTAAGCTCCTTCTCACAGTTCAGCAGTGCGTAAGCCTGCTGGTTCAATTCGATCACTCCGTTGTCGTAACTGCCCACGATGAGCAGCGTGGGGGCTTGCACTTTGCGCAACGCTTCGTCGCCCGCGAGATCGGGGCGGCCGCCGCGCGACACCACTGCCTTGATTTTATCGCCCAGTTCCGCCGCCGCTTGCAGGGCCGCCGCCGCGCCCGTGCTGGCGCCGAAGTAGCCGATATTCAAGGATTGTGTCTGCGGATTGGCCTTGATCCATGCCGTGGCCGCGAGCAGGCGCCGAGAGAGCAGGGGTATGTCGAAGCGGGTGGCGTAATCCCGGTCTTCTGCGCGCGTCAGCAGATCGAACAACAGCGTGCCGATGCCGCGCTGCTGCAATACCGAGGCGACGTAGGTGTTGCGCGGGCTGAGGCGGCTGCTGCCGCTGCCGTGCGCGAACAGCACTACGGACGAGGCGCGGGCGGGCAAGATCAATTCGCCTTCGAGGGAGGCCGCTCCGGCGGGTATGGTGATCTGCTGGCGTGTCACTTCTGGCGGGTGGGTAGATGGCGGGGTTTTCATGTATTCCTCCCTGTCAGTAAACGCAATTCCGTATTGAGTACCTGCAAGAAATCACCACTTCACGCTTTGACACAACCTGCAGCCGCGAAGGTTACTCCCGATCTGCTTTGCTGCTCTTCCAGATAGACAGCAGCAGCCACACGCCGCCGGTCGCCGCGCCGAGAAAACCGAGCAGGCCGAAAATGGGCAGCCCAAGCAACGTGGGGCCGCCGGATACAGTCATGACGATGGAGGAACCGATGATGAGCGCAGCGACAACAATGCCGATCACCAGACGATTCGCTGCGCCGTCGAGCTGATTGCCGACGTGCTTCAGGTGTTTGATGTCAATGTGGATATCCAACTGGCCGCGCCGTGCGGCGCGCAGCAGCCGGGAGAGATCGTGGGGCAGGTCTGCAAGCAGCCCCAGCATCTCGGTGGCTGAGCGCCAGCCTCGCTTGATCAGCGCGGCGGGTGCATAGCGCGAACGAACCGCCTTTGCCAGCATGGGCATCGCCTCACCGGCCATATCAAAGTCCGGGTCGAGCTCGCGCCCCATGCCTTCGAGCGAGATGAATGCCTTGACCAGCAGCGCGAGATCGGCCGGCAGCGTAATCCGGTGCACGCGCAGGATGGCCACGAGTTCGTTGAGCATGGTGCCCAGACTGAGCTGTTTCAACGGTACACCGTGGTATTGATCCACGAAGGTCTGGATTTCCAGAATCAGGCCAGCCTCGTCCACTGCGCCACTTCCGGTCCAGTCGAGCATCACGTCGGCGACGCGCGCGGGCTCGTGGCGCACCAGCCCGAGCAACAACCGGACCAACTGGGTGCGGCGTTCTTCCGTCAGCCTGCCCACCATGCCGAAATCAATGAAGGCGATGCGGTTGCCGGGCAGGTAGAACACGTTGCCGGGGTGCGGGTCGGCGTGAAAGAAGCCGTCCTCGACGATCATTTTCAGTACCGCGCGGCCCCCGCGCCGAGCGAGCATCTTGCGGTCGAGGCCGGCCTGATCCACGGCGGCAAGATTACGCCCCGGAATGCCGTCAATAAATTCCTGGACGCATACCCGCTCGCCGGTCCACTGCCAGTAGACGCGGGGAATGACGATGATGGGAGGCGCTTTGCCAGTGCTGGCCGGAGGCGCGTCATCCTGATCCGTGTAGCCCGCAAAATTGTTTGCGATGCCTTCGCTGTTGCGGCATTCGCTGGCAAAGTCGAGCTCGCGCTGCAGCGACAGCGAGAACTGGCTGACGACTTCCCGTGGGTGGAAATTGCGTAATTCGGGATTTTCCGCCTCGGCCAGTTCTGCCAGGCGTATCAGCCAGCGCAGGTCGGCTTCGATGACCGGCCGGATGCCCGGGCGGCGCACCTTGACCACCACTTCGCTGCCATCTTCGAGGCGGGCGCGGTGCACTTGCGCGATGGAGGCAGCCGCCAGGGGTTCCGGGTCGAAGGCGGCAAATATTTCTTCGGGCGGCGCGCCCAGTTCTTCGGTGAGTTGCTGGAGAATCTCGGCATAGGGTGAAGCGGGGGCGCTGTCCTGCAATTTGCCGAATTCGGCGATCCACTCGGGCGCGAACAAGTCCACCCGCGTCGCCAGCACCTGGCCGAGTTTGACAAAAGTAGGGCCCAGCTCCTCGAGCGCGCGCCGAGCCCGGACGGGCGGCTCCAGACGGGCCAGCTCATCCGCATGTTTCCAGTGCAGCGCTTGCCCCGCGCGTTCCAGCGCAGTGGCCATGCCCATGCGCCGCACCATGTCGCCGAAGCCGTAGCGGATCAGGATCGAGGCGATTTCGTGCAGCCGCCCGAGGTCGCGCGCAGCAACCAGCGCCTGCCACAACATCACTCGCCCTTGTCTTTGGGATGGCCGGGTTTGATGTGATCGGCAAGGCCGGTAAGCACGCCGGCAGCAATCTGGCGCATGAGATCGGCAGTGTTCTGCGCGAGGTGCAGGCCAACCCCAACCTGGGCGCGTCCTGCCGCGCCGATATGGCGCGCAAAAACGGACAACGTTTCTTTCAGCTGCCTGCCGACGGCGGAACCATGGGTGCGGGTGTGCGCCGCCAAGTCGTGCAATATCTCTCCTGCTGCATTTTTGGCAGCCGAGGCCGAGCTTTGCAGGGTTTCCACGAACATCGTCTCCAGGTTTGCCAAATCTGCGCGCGCCCGCTTTAGGTCCTCGCTGGAATATTTCTGCGCGCGGCCTGCTGCTTCTTCCACAGTGAGCTTGGCAGCTTCTGCAAATTGTGCGAGCGCCACATCAAGGCCGGTGACTGCCTGTTTGAGGCTGTCCCGCGCGACTTTTGATTGTGCAGACGATTGCTGCAACTCCTTTTGCACGCCTGCCTGTGCGCCACGCAGCACGGCGCTCACAGCCTGCCGCACCGACTGGATGTCAAGCGAGCGTGAGCTGATGACGCGCAAGGTGAGCTGCCGCACCCTTTCCTGCACATCTTGCCCCTGCTCAACTGTTTTGCGCACTTCTGCTTCGAGGGTGCTGGTGTCGTTACTGGTTTCATTCTGCATGATGGCCTCCTGTGGTTAATGGGGAAAGCGGAGCCTTGTTCCGGTTCCATGAATTCTGGCCTGACTTCCCAGTGCAGGCTTCCGCCAGGCCAGATGTATTTCACCCGGGTTTAAGGCTGCGCCCGTCAACTCACCGAGCTTAATAAATGGGAAATGCGCGCATTTGCTCCATCCAGCCGCTTCACCAGCAAACGCAAGAAGGCATTGTCTATCTGGAAACGGCATCCTGCGGTCGCAGTCTCCAGCAAGTCAGGATTGATCCCAATCAGGGTAACGTCGGAATCCACCACTACATCCGTGGAACGGGTGAAAGCACGTTCGGAAAGGTGCGCCATTTCTCCGAAACAGTCGCCTTTGCTCAAGGTGCCCAGCAGGAGCCCCTGTTTGAACACCTTGACTGTACCCTGCCCCAGAATAAAAAAATCACGGCCCCGCTCGCCCTCGCGCAAAATATATTCCCCGCTGCGGACTTTGCGCCAATCGCTGATGCGCAGCACTTCCCACAATTCGACGTCGCCGAAGTTCTTGAAGAAAAGCAGCTCGCGCAAAATATCGAACTTTTCCATATCGAGAATTTCCGGCTGCGTTACCACGTGACTGCTGAAGAAGCTCACCAGGTTGTGCGAAAACTCATCCCAAGTCTGGTAGCGCCGCGACAGGTCTTTCTCCATGGCGCGCAGGACGATGGCATCCAGTTCCGGAGGAATTTCGGGGCGCAATTTGCTGGGCGGCGGCGGTTCAATATTCGTGATCTGGTAGATCATGCTGAAGTTGTTGCTTGCATAAAACGGCAGTTTGCCCGTGAGCAATTGGAACATGGTCACGCCGAGCGAATAAATGTCGGTCTGGTGCGTCAGGAGCTTCTCGCTGACTTGCTCCGGAGACATGTAGGCAGGGGAGCCTATGCCAACCACCTGGGTGGTCTGCTGGTTTACGATAATCGCCGCGCCGAAATCGGAAATCTTGATATCTCTCTGGCCGCTCAGCAGGATATTGGCGGGCTTGATATCGCGGTGAATCACGCCTTGATGTTGCGCATATTCCAGCGCCTTGCAGCATTTGTAGATGATTTCCGCAATGGTGCTGAACGGCAGCAAGCGCGATATCTCGGTGTAGTGCGCCAGCGATTTTCCTTCAACATATTCCATCACCATGTAATTTTCCGAGCCCTTCAATACGGCATCGAAAACCTTGACAATATGCGGATGGGATAACTTGCCAACCAATGACGCTTCGGTCAGCAGCAGCTTGCGATGGGCTTTGGCGACGGCAGGGTCACGCTGTGTGTCCGGCTTGAACAGCTTGATGGCGACTTGCTGGTTATTGAATGGATCCAGCGCAAGATACACGGTGCTGGTTCCGCCGCTACCCAGCTCGCTGATGATTTCATAATTCCCGATGGTGTCCATTTGGCTTGGGGAAATTGTTGGCGGAAGTCATTTTGCGGGTTTCACACGCAGCTGTCCAGACTATGACCCTATGCAATACGAAGGGCGCTTCTGAAGCTTCAAAATTTCTGGTGGGCCAAGTCAGCCAGGTTTGATAACGGGGTGGAATTAACGCTTTATGTGGCCATTCGCATAAATCAGACGGAATTCCTGAAAGTGCCCTTAAGGAGCGCGCTCAGTGCAATTGAACGCTTTGAGTCGCGTCTTCTCGTTCTACGACGGCAGGCCAACCGCCTATTTTCCTGTGACCTTTGCCGACAGGAACAGCAGCAGCGGGTTATCTGGCGACGCCTCGAAGCCAAAGCGCCGGTAGTACCCTGCTGCCTGTGCATCGAGCGCATCGACGAACAGGCCAATCCCTCCCGCCTCGGTGGTGATTCGCCGCGCCCGCGTCAGGGCATCAATCAGCAGCAATTCCCCCAGCCCCTTGCCCTGGTATTGCCTGTCAACCGCCAATCGGCCCAAGCGCACGCCGGGGATGCGGCGCGGCAGCTTTTTGCGCCACGCTTCCGGCAGATGCCGGTTCTCCAGTTCGGCCAATGTGAGTGCGTAGTAGCCGCAGATGCGTGCCGGTTCTTCTTCGCGTACGGCAACAAAGGTTTTCGACAGCCCCTTGCCCTGATGCTGACGAGCGACCTGTCGCAGCCAGTCGTTCAGTTCCTGGCGGCCGCAGTCAAAGCCCTGCCGGTCATGGTTCCCAGTTAAAGGCAGTACCTGCATCGTCTCGCTTAGCCTTTTGGTAGCGCTTCAGGGCAGCCTTCAGTTTGGCATTCGGCTTGGGCGGGTTTTCCATCAAGTCGAGCAACCAGTTCCAGTCGCGTGGGGACAAACGGATAACCTCTTCCCGCTCAATGACCTCCTGGGCCTCCTTCAGTGCGGCCTGCACCAGAAACTGATTGACCGTGGCACCCGTCAGTTCGGCGGCACGGCACAGGGTTTCATAAACCTCGTGAGGCACTCGAGCGCCGATGCGATCCTGCTTGGCAATAGCGGTTCCCATCATCACCTCCTACGTTGATCTGAGCGGCCAGTGTATCACTGTCGCCAAAATGGCGCCAATAATTTTCAATGACATCACAATCAGATTCAACTTGGCTTCTTGCCGGATGACTGGAATGAGCAGCGACGAGTGATTTCCAGCTTGTCGCAGTGATGGCCTACAATCGGCCAACCACCTTCGGAGATCGCCTTGAAACCCGTACTCGATTCAACACTGACCTGCCCGGTGTGCGGTCACGTCAAGATGGAACGAATGCCCCCGGATGCCTGCCCGTGGTTCTACGAATGCGAGGGCTGCCACACGGTGCTCAAACCCAAGCCGGGCGACTGCTGCGTGTTCTGTTCCTACGGGACGGTGCCATGTCCGCCGATCCAGATTTCGGGCAAGTCATGCTGCGCGTAGTCGTCCGGGGAAAGCGCTTGTAATCCGTTTGGCAGGCGCAATGTGGTGCAAGTCACCGCCCGGAAACCAGCATGGTTACAGGGTGTCGCGCATTGACCGGGCAAGACAAAAACAGAGAAAAGAGAGGAATTCGGGTGGCCGGCGGGGCGAAATCCGAGCCTGCCAGCGATCACCGAAATTCGCACCGCCAGCGAAGCCCCGCCAGTGCTGGCCCTTTGTGGGCATGAAAAAGCCCGGAGCATGTCCGGGCTTTGGTATCTTGGTGGAGGTGATCAGGATCGAACTGACGACCTTCTGATTGCGAACCAGACGCTCTCCCAACTGAGCTACACCCCCACGGCCAGCAGAATGCTAAACAAATTAGGTGGCTTTGGGAAGTGCAGAGCGCAATGGCTGCTGCACTCCGGTTCCGGCATAACGCCCGCTTGGGCGGGCATTGGTCTGCGCCGGAATCCACCGGTTACTTGATTGCCTGTTTCAACTGCTCCAGTATTGCCGGGTTTTCAAGGGTCGAGATGTCCTGGGTGATTTCTTCTCCGGTAGCAATGGAGCGCAACAGGCGGCGCATGATTTTGCCCGACCGGGTCTTGGGCAGGTTGTCGCCAAAGCGGATATCGTCCGGTTTGGCGATCGGGCCAAGCTCCTTGCTCAGCAAGTTGCGCAGGTCTTCCACTATCTTCTTT
>JACRAQ010000108.1 GCA_016213335.1 Nitrosomonadales bacterium | reverse complement strand
CTGCTGCTGCAGCCACTCCAAGGCCCCCGGATTGACCCGGCCGACAGGCTTGCTGCCCGCGCTATATGCCTTGAACCTGCCTTTGCCCAGCACATTGAACAGCACCTCGCCCAAGATGCTGCGCGCGGAATTGCCGGTGCATAACACCAGCACGGTATAGAGTTTGTCTTGCAACGTTATGCCCTTTCAGCCATTAGTTGTTTTGTTCCGGGACGGCAGGCGGCGGCATCGCCGCCGCAGCAGTTTTCCGTCAAATACGCCACCATGCCATTCATCACTGCAAAATTTGCGGCGTAATAAACAAAGCGCCCATCCTGTCTGCTACCCACCAAGCCGGCATGGCTCAGCGTCTTGAAATGAAACGACAGGGTTGCCGGAGACGCTTTCAGTTTTTCGGCAATTTGCCCAGCCGCCATGCCTTCCGGGCCGTGCGCCACAAGCAGGCGATAAATTGCCAGGCGCGTGGGTTGTGCCAAAGCCGCCAAGGCCTTTACTACTTGAGCGGATTTCATCATCTTACGTTTCCATTGTTAAACAATTATTAAAATATAATGTGCGATTAAAACAAGAAGTTCCGGCAGATACAATCCTGTTTCTCCAGGATTCTGGCGCTTTTCATCATTGTAATAATCCCGTAATACTTGCGCCTTACGATGTGCGTCGCCTCATGGCATTACTGGTTTAAATGGCATCCGCCAGCTGTAAGCAACATGCTTAACACAATGGAGATACTATGAATCGCAAATTCAAGCAGTTCATCATCGGCATCACCGCCGCCACTGCGCTGGCCTGCGCCAATGCGAGCCAGGCAACCGACATCACCGGCGCGGGCGCGACCTTTCCCTACCCGATCTACGCCAAGTGGGCCGAGGCTTACAAGGCGCAAACCGGCGTTGGCCTGAACTACCAGTCCATCGGCTCCGGCGGCGGCATCAAGCAGATTACCGCCAGGACGGTTGATTTCGGCGCGTCCGACATGCCGATGAAACCGGAAGAGCTGGACAAGGGCGGCCTGATGCAATTCCCGGCCGTCATCGGTGGCGTAGTGCTCGTGGTGAATATTGCCGGAGTGGAAGCGGGCAGGCTGAAGCTGGACGGCAAGACACTAGCCGATATTTTTCTGGGCAAAATCACCAAGTGGAACGACAAGGACATCGTTTCTCTCAACCCCGATGTCAAATTGCCGGGCGAAAACATCACCGTGGTGCACCGCTCCGATGGCTCCGGCACCAGCTTCATTTTCACCAACTACCTTTCCAAAGTCAGCCCGGATTGGAAATCCGCCGTGGGCGAAGGCACGGCCGTATCCTGGAAAACCGGCATGGGCGGCAAGGGCAATGAAGGCGTGGCTTCGTACGTGCAGCGCATCAAGAACTCCATCGGTTATGTGGAATACGCCTACGCCCTGCAAAACAAGATGAACTACGTGCAACTGAAAAACCGCGAAGGGCAGTTCGTCAAGCCGGACGATAACTCGTTCAAGGCCGCCGCCGCCAACGCCAGCTGGGAGAAGGCGCCGGGCTTCTACGAGCTGCTGACCGACGAGCCGGGCAAGGAAAGCTGGCCCATCACCGGCGCCACTTTTATCCTGATGCACAAGGTGCAGGAGAAGCCGGAAACCGCAAAGGCAGCGCTGAAATTTTTTGACTGGGCCTTCACGAGCGGAGGCAAGATGGCGGCGGACCTGGACTATGTGCCGCTGCCCGAAAAGTTGCAGCAGCTGATACGCGCCGCATGGAAAGACCATATCAAGGATACCGGCGGCAAGGCGCTGTGGAAGTAAGAAATTGAGCGGCCAAATGCGATGGTGAACGGTGTTTCCCGGATATAATTCCAGGTAGCTATATTTTTTGAGGAAGCTCGACGCTTCCTCAAAAGTTCTTCTGCGCCCCTGAGCCAGCGATTCAAGACAACAAAACCATGCCGACGTTTTTGCACGAAGCGCGCCTGAAGCACCAGAACTGGCTGGACATCCTGTTCCGCAACGTCACGCGCTTGTCGGCGTTTGCCGTGCTCGCCCTGCTGGTTGCCATCATTGCTTCCCTGTTGATGGGCAGCCTGCCCGCCATCAAGGCATTCGGCTCGCATTTCCTGGTCAGCGCCGAATGGAACCCGGTTTCTGAACAGTTCGGCGCGCTGGTGCCCATCATCGGCACCCTGGTCACGTCCTGCATCGCGCTGCTGATTGCCATCCCGGTCAGTTTCGGCATCGCGCTGTTCCTTACCGAGCTTTCGCCGCGCTGGCTGCGCCGTCCGCTCGGCATCGCCATCGAGCTGCTGGCCGGCATTCCCAGCATCATCTACGGCATGTGGGGGTTATTCGTGTTCGCCCCGCTGTTCGGCGACCATATCGAGCCGTGGATCACCAGACTGCTGGGAGACCAGCCACTCATCGGCCCGCTCTTCTCGGGGCCGCCGATGGGCATAGGCGTGCTCACGGCAGGCATCATCCTCGCCATCATGGTCATTCCTTTTATTGCATCGGTGATGCGCGATGTGTTCGAAATTGTTCCCACCCTGCTCAAGGAATCCGCCTACGGCTTGGGCGCAACCACATGGGAGGTGGTGTGGGGCGTGGTGGTGCCTTATACCCGGATCGGGATGGTCGGCGGCATCATGCTGGGGCTGGGGCGCGCGCTCGGCGAAACCATGGCGGTCACCTTCGTCATCGGCAACGCGCACGAGTTGAGCGCCTCGTTGCTGATGCCGGGCAACAGCATTTCCTCCGCGCTGGCGAATGAATTCAACGAGGCGGTCGGCGAGCTGTACACCTCCGCCCTGGTCGAGCTGGGGTTGATCCTGTTCTTCATCACCTTTGTCGTGCTGTCGCTGGCGCGCCTCATGCTGCACCGGCTGGGGCGGCGCGAAGGGCAAGCCGTTTGAAAGGGTATACATGCTGACTCTCTATGCGCGCCGCCGCCTCATCAATGCGGCCACCCTGGTGATCTCGGTGCTGGCCATGCTGTTTGGCCTGTTCTGGCTGGGCTGGATTCTCTGGACGCTGCTCATAAACGGCCTGCCCGGGCTGAGCGGTGCGGTGTTTACCCAGATGACCCCCCCGCCGGGCAGCGGCGGCGGCCTGCTCAACGCCATCGCCGGCAGCCTGATCATGACCGCTGTCGCCACCGCCATCGGCACGCCGGTCGGCATCCTTGCGGGAACCTACCTCGCCGAGTTCGGCCAGCGCGGATGGCTGGCACCCGCCACGCGCTTCATCAACGATGTGCTGCTGTCCGCGCCGTCCATTGTGATCGGCCTGTTCATCTACGAGATTTACGTCATCAAGGTAAAACATTTCTCAGGCTGGGGCGGGGCGCTGGCGCTATCCATCCTGGTCATCCCGATCGTCATCCGCACCACCGAAAACATGCTGCGCCTGGTGCCGAACACCCTGCGCGAGGCGGCGGCGGCGCTGGGCGCGCCGCAGTGGAAAATCATCAATTTTGTGACGTTGCGCGCCGCGCGCGCCGGTATTCTCACCGGGGTGTTGCTGGCGGTGGCGCGCATCAGCGGCGAAACCGCTCCGCTACTTTTTACCGCGCTGAACAACCAGTTCTGGAGCAGTGACATGAACCAGCCGATGGCGAATTTGCCGGTGGTGATTTTCCAGTTCGCCATGAGCCCCTATGCTGACTGGCACAGCCTCGCGTGGGCCGGTGCGCTGCTCATCACGATCGGTGTGCTCACGCTCAACGTTGTGGCGCGGGTGGTGTTCCGCCAGAGCGCAACGGCTCATTAACCGAGGGCACAGCAAATGGCCGCCGAGAAAATCATTACCCCGAAACTGGTCGTGCGCGACCTGAATTTTTATTACGGCGCTTTCCGCGCCCTCAACAACATCAGCCTCACCATCCCGGAAAAGATGGTGACCGCCTTTATCGGCCCGTCCGGCTGCGGAAAATCCACCCTGCTGCGCACCTTCAACCGCATGTACCAGCTCTACCCGAAACAGAGGGCCACCGGGGAAGTGCTGCTGGACGGCGAGAACATTCTCGACAAGAAACAGGACTTGAACACCCTGCGCGCCAAGATCGGCATGGTGTTCCAGAAACCGACCCCGTTTCCCATGTCCATTTACGACAACATCGCGTTTGGCGCGAAACTGTACGAAAGGCTCAGCCGTCACGACATGGACGAGCGCGTGGAATGGGCGCTGAAGAAAGCCGCGTTGTGGGCGGAAGTGAAGGACAAGCTCAAACACAGCGGCACCGGGCTTTCCGGCGGCCAGCAGCAGCGCCTGTGCATCGCCCGCGCCATCGCGGTCAAGCCGCAGGTGCTGCTGCTGGACGAGCCCACTTCGGCGCTGGACCCGATCTCGACCGCGCACATCGAGAAGCTCATAGACGAACTCAAGGCGGAATTTACCATCGTCATCGTTACCCACAACATGCAGCAAGCCGCGCGGGTGTCCGACTACACTGCCTACATGTACCTGGGCGACCTGATCGAATTCGGCGACACCAGCACGGTGTTCACAAACCCAAAGCGCAAGGAAACGGAAGACTACATAACCGGCCGGTTCGGTTAACCCCAAGGCGATAGTATCGCCCCACCCGGTTGGCAGACCTGGGGTACCTGTACTTCAGTACAATAGTATTTGCCATCGAAGTATGTTTAACTTCACTCGGCGCAATAACCGCAAGAGTAAGCGGGGTTTGGTCCGGATTTAGAGGGCTGACGATTGAAGGGGAAAATGATGGACAAGAATGCCAGGCAACACAGCTTAGCGATAGCACTTGCCAGTGTGGCGTTGTTTGCCGCACAGCCCGCAGCGGCTGATACCATACAGCTAAACGGTTTTTGGGCCGGGAGCGGTACCGTCACCATTGATTTTACCGGCATAAACTGGCACGACGGCGCTACGGTCACCGGCTTGCATGAGGTTGGCGGGTCTGGTGGGTTCAGAACTTACAACCTGACGACCGATCCGGGCAGGGTCAACGCTTTCCAATCGTGGTGCGTGGATATATTCCACAGCTTCAGTTTTGTCATTAATGCGCTCGATGTGCTGAAGCCTGCCAATATCGCCCTGGCCGGTTCTTCAGCCACTTCTCCCACGGCTTTCAGCCAGCAGGCCGCCACCGACTTGGGACGCCTGTTCACCAACCATCATGCGGCTATAGACCTCACTTCCAGCAGCGGCACCAATCAGGCGGCTTTCCAGCTGGCAGTATGGGAGATCGTGAACGAGCGTTCCGGTGCGTATAGTCTCAGCGGCGGCGATTTCAGGGCGACCGGAACCGGCAGCGCTCTTGCTGCCACCTGGTTGAGTGAACTCAGCACCGCTTCGGCCAGCCTGTACGACGTCAATATCTGGACGGTGCAGTCCGTCATAACGACGGGGCATGGTTATGCCCAGGATGTGGCAGTTTTTTCCAAGATCCCGCCGGTGCCTGAACCGGAAACTTATGCCATGCTGCTTGCCGGTCTGGGATTGATGGGGTTCGCCGCGCACCGCAAAAACAAAAGCCGTAGCGCCTGAACTGACGTTATTCACACAAAGGCCTGCCCTTGAGGCGGGCCTTTGTTTTGGTGCGCCCAGGATTGCCGCTTATTCCATTTCTAATTCGAAAGTGAGACAAGGCGGCGACAAGCGAACACCTGCAAGGAGTACGCCGATGGGTGCCCCGCCGCTACGCGACGACCCTTCCGCAGCGACGAAGATAGTACAGGTAGTACAGCGAGGAGCGAGCGCGGATGCCAACACCGTGTCACTGATGAATAAATGAGGTAATCCCCCGGCTCTGCCGGGGGTCACTTAATTTGATAGGCAACAAAAACAACATCCGGGAGCAATATCCCATAGCCAATCCTGCTTGGCGTGTTGATTTTGCGGGTTTCCGCAGGTTTGTCAGCTATGATTTCTCCTGCGCATGGCAGCATGGGCAATCGATGCAACCAGTGGCGCAAAAAGCAGGAGGATGAACAGCCTTATTCGAATGGATGATCCAAAAAGCACCGTTTTGATTGCTATCGCCATTTCCGATGAGCCATGCAACCATAGCAATTCGACTATGCCAATCACAAACGGGAGTATTATTCCCGAAAAAAACGCGGAACGTTTTTGTTGCCACCGGAGAGGGATAACCCAGCAATTCATGAGAAGCAATCCAGGCATTATCCAGGCCAGGCCAAAAAACAGGGTTATGCCAGCCCAACTGCCGTCACCACTGGTAGTCTCAATCAACACAAACTGATAGGCAAGAAATGCCACTGATGGCAGCAGAATTCCGTAACCGATCTTTGTGATTATGGAGAGCGGAAGCGGTGCAGCATGTTCTTGATTCAAGATATCTCCCGCGTGTGTGTTGTGGAGCTGGAATCCCCTTCCACGAAATCCAAGGCTTGAGCCGCCGACATGCCAAGCGCACGGGAAGCCAGCGTCACGGCTTCAACTTTTCTGCCATTCTGCGCCAGATGCGTGATGCTATCTTCCACGGCATCGGATACCTCGATATTCAGCAATTGCTGGATTTTCCTGGCATCGCGCAAAGCTTGTTCTTTGGTGATGTACAAGTTTCTGGTGATGGGTATATGCCGTTCTTCAAGGGCAAGGGCGATTGCCCAGCGCTCGCGTTGCCTGCTTGTGCCGTTCAGATCTTCGATGCTGTCGAATGTCGTCAACACCAGTATTTTCCCGACTTCTTCAAATCCAAAGCGTTCGGTATTTGTCTGTAGCAAGCCCTTGCTGGTAATGCTGATTTCCTGGCTTGCGTGATCAAAGACAATTCGCCGGCTTTTCAGCACGAAACCACAAAAGCCAAAAAACAGAATACCCACCGCACTGCCGAATATTTTTCCTACATCGCGGTCAGGCGAATTAACGGCGCTCGCGGCCAATAAGCCCATCCCGATTGCGGCGCCCCAGAGCGCATAACGCAACCATTCGCCGTTTTCTCTCAAAATAAGTGCCTGACCGTTCCTAAGTGCCGTCATTGGGCATCCTCATTATTTTGGAAAACATGGGCAATATGGTTGCATTGATTGCCTTTTCAATTTCATCGAGTGAACTTGCTTTTTCATTGCTCAAATTTTTTCCTCTTGCCCTTACCCAATTCCTCAAAGCATTTATCTCTTCACGGGAAATTTTTCCGAATGATGTTTTCATGAGTTCGTGCTTTTCCGGATGCCGCCACCAAGCAATGACTGATTCCTGCCAATTCGCAATGTGTGACTCAGTTGTGTCGGGGAACAGAGATGGAACCCGGAGTAGTTCGACCATTGCTTCAGGCTGGCCCGCAATAATGCGATTGTGAACCATGGACATTTCGGATGGCCGACCTGAAAAGAACCCGTCCGCGCTCTCGCTGCAACCCGCAAAAAGCAGCGCTGCCACAAGAGTAAGGATCAAATAGTGTTGACGCATTAAGACTCCATTCTCCCTTCAGTATTCGTTACTATCGTTTTAAACGCACCGAGCCATCTCGCCAGATATTTAGCGGCTCATTTCACTGCCCGCGTTTTCCATTCCAGATATGTGCTGTTGCCAGATAGCATGCGCGCCACATCTGGCGACGGATCATTTGACAAGCGCGCCATGATCTCCGGTGGCAGATTGCGGTTCCATGCAAGCCATGTTCTGTCGGTGTCAGATCCTTTTTCGATAATCTCCTGCATGAGTTCGACCGGGCATGATGGATTCATGGCAATATCAGACCATGAAGCATCCCTTGACTGAAACATATCGCGTATGATTTTTTCCGACAGTGCTGGGTTCCTCGCTACATAAGCGTTGGCAGTCGTATATTTTCCTGGTGTGCGAAGCTTTAAAACCAGTTCCATGGGGGTGTTCCGGTTGGTAGCGGCTCCCCATCGCACATCCTCGACAGAATGTTGCACAAGACGCTTGAGAATCTCGGGAGGAGTGGACGGATTCCAGCCCAGCAGGAACAGGGTCGGGACATCGTCGAAGCGTTCCAGCAGTGCGACCTCACTCGCCTCCAGCGGGATTCTTTCCTCAAGTTTGAGGATGGTTGGCGTCGAGATGCCCTGTCCAGTCAGAAATTCTCTTGCTCTTGGTTCGTACATTGGGGGAGCATTGACTGTGAAATCACAAGCGCCCAACAGTAGGATCAGGCATAACCCAAGCCATCCGCTGCCCAAGAAGGAATGCAATGCGAAAGGTTCATTCTTCCCAATGGCCATTTCTGCCCTCGCTTTCCTTTAGCAATAGCTCGATTACTCCTTTCGCAACTACCAAGTCTTCAGCAGCGCCGCCAAATTTACGTCCCGTTGCTTGCCATAACTGACCCGCAATCCAACTCCGGTTTGACTGGCGCCGTCAAACCGGAAAGGCTGCGGCGCGGCCAGCATGCGGCGTTGCGGAAATATCCGGTAATCGTCGATACCGGAAAAATTGTATTGAATTGTACGCTTGACGGTCGTCAAACCCGCAACCATGACCCAACACCCAAACATGGACACGAACAGGAAAGCAGCGGCAAGGCACCCCAGCAAGATCCAACCCGATTTCTTCTTTCGCATGATCGGCATGTTAGTCAACAGTTTTGGATTCCACCCACTTCCACGCACACCAGATAATATAGGCCATACCCACAACTTCAATCGTGGCGAAGAACACATACGACACGCTGGCGTTGCCTCCACCAATGACCCAAAGAATGGTGATCACGCCTGCCAGGATGTTTGCGAAACGGTTCGCTCGATAGCTGAGTAACCTGGATAGCACGATCATGGCAATCGGGATTTCTAATAATATTGAGAACATTAATAGCAGCCCCTGATTAGGGTTCATCGCCATCATCTCCTCCAGAGTTCCTGGATTCAGGAACCCGACAGGGTAGAAAGCTTCTCTTTTATTTTTCGACTCCTGTTGTTTTTACTTTTCCTGTGGCATCAGCCCGATCAACAAAAGTGCAAGCATCGCTGTGAGCAGGCCGCGAAAACTCATTTCAGAAACTCTACATCCAGCGTGTTCAAAAACCGGGTTGAGTCAAAAGAGGTCTGATTTGCCATGACCACAGTGCCAATACCTTTGCTTGGATATACCCTCATTTCGCTATGGAAGCCAGCACCGCCACCTTCTTTGTAGAAATATCGAGTGCCCCCTGACGTTCCGATATGCCAGCCCAGTGTCATGTCGATATTGACGTTTGAATTGGTTTTGGACTGTTGAAATAATAATGTTCTCGATGCGTCAGATAGAATCACCGAGTGTTCAGCAAGCAAGTCTTGCAAGATTCGACTGAATGCCGAGGCAGTGCCTATTGCACCACCAAATGATGCCCCATTGAGGTGGACATCATTGATGCGTAACCAGTTACCTTCGTATTCACCCCACACAAAGTCATCCAGCAAGAAGCTTTTAGCCAGATTCATTAGGGAGTATTTCTCCAAATAACCGTGAGCGTGGCTTGCGGGTTGGACAATGACGAAATCGAGCTCTTCCGGTTCGATGCGTAAAGGCTGAAATACATGTTGCTTAACATACGCCGCATACGTTTTTCCGCTGACCTGCTCGATGATCTGCCCCAGCAGCCAGTAACCGATATTGGAATACAGATATTTTCTGCCGGGCGTATGGTTTGTGCGGGAATGTTTGGCGAGAACTTCTTGCAGTGCCGCGCGCTCATTAAAGACTGTGCGCTGATTAGCCAGATGCACCCAGCGTAGCGGTAGCGGATTGGGTATGCCGGAGGTGTGTGCCAACAGTTGGCGGATGGTGATGCGTGGATCGTAAGGGTGCGCAAGATAGCGGCTGATGGGTTCATCCAGGGCGAGCTTCCCCGCATCGACCAATTGCAAAATGGCAATTGCGGTAAGCACCTTGGTCATAGAAAATGCTGACATGGTGGTATGTTCCGTAACCGCCATCCCTTGCTGGATATCCGCCAACCCTCCGGCAAATGCCAAAATTACGCCTTGGTGGTTGCACACGACATACTGCAATCCAGGTCTGATTGGTTGCAGGTAACTGTGAATTTTTTCGTTGATCGCAGCGGCGTCGCTCATCGTTGTCTCTCTTTGTGCGGGCGCATCTGCCATCATTGACAGCAGAAAGATTGCCCACGCCAATTGGAATCTTTTCATCTTATCGCGCCTGCATCAGGCCTTGTACAAAGCCTTTTGATTTGAGAATGACGGCTGCTCTTTCCACTTCTTCTGGTGGAATGTTCACGTAGTAACACAAATCGCCACCCGCCAGGGAAATGTGCGGAGACCATTCAAGATTGGCCGGATTCAGCCCATGGATGCGCAGCATCGATATTACGATCTCCGCATCCATCGGTGATTGCGCCGCATATACCCGAGTATTCACGGGTTATCCATCCGCTTACCAAGCGACTTCAGTCGCTTTACTTAAAAAACCTGCCATGGGTGAAATGAGCCGGCAGTTGTCGGTAAATTCATGCATGAAATTAGCACTGCAAAGTCGCGCTGGAATGAGCGGGATGGTCACGACAAAATTCTTGCGCTTCATATCTTCAATCAACGGATGGTCGGCGGCAAAGCCTTGCGGCGGACGTTTGAGCGACTCTCCCCAGAAGGTGCAATGTTGCTCAAATTCCTTGCCCGAAATTGCCTTGCGCCATTTTTCCGGGTGTTCCGCGATGGCAGTGCGTACTTGATGTAAACGTTGGCTGTCGGGGTGAAACAGCCCCCCGCCCATAAAAATTTCGCCGGCTGCAATGTGCAAATAAAATCCGGGGGCGCTGATGTCTTTTGCCACGCCTTGATGACGGAAGTGTGCGGCAACCGAGGTCTTGTAAGGGCTTTTGTCTTTGGAAAAGCGTGTGTCGCGGTTGATGCGGAACATCGATCCACCTACGGGTTTGGCATCCGCCAAAACATGCGGAGCGAACTTGTTGAACTCCGCTTGCAGGTCGGCGATGAAATTCAGCATCGGCTGGCGCGCCACTTCTTCATATCGCGCCTTGTTGGCGGCAAACCACTCGCGGGTATTGTTGGCTTTAAGCTCATGTAAAAATTGAAACAATGCCGGGGTGAAATAAGTCGTCATACCGTTGTTCCTTTGCGCAGGATAATATTTGCGATCACGATGCCTTCGATCAAGGAGCCGATCAACAAAATGACGAGCTCAAGTGATGCCAGCAAAACAGGCTCGCCCAGTAAGGTGATGTAAATAAACCACTCCTGGAACAGCCAGTACATCGCCCAGATACACAGTCCCCAGAACGCGCCTTTTTGCCATGCCGTGCGCCCCGGTATAGCGGATTGGAACAGCTTGAACAGCGCCCCGTGCAAGCCGCTTAACACCACCAAGCCGATGACCGATACCGCGATATTGCGCTGCGGTGTGATCTGTAAAAACAACTGGCTTTGCCAAGCAGGGTTGTATAAAACATCTTTTATCCACGGGCTGGAAAATGCCGCCCCCAAAAACGCATTTCCGATGAATCCACCCAGCCATCCGGCTACCAAGGCGCGTGTGTAAAGTTTGCTCATCATTATTCCTTTTGGTTGTTTTGCGCACCACTCATCCGCATAATCGCAGATAACCTTAATACGTTTGAGCGAGGCATTTTGGATGAAAACGATGTTGGCACAACAATTCGAACAATCGCGCCGTGAACTCACGGCTTATTTGTGCCGTCTGGTGGTGCGTCCGCAGATTGCTGAAGAGTTGGTTCAAGCTACTTTCCTGAAATGCTTTGAGGCGGCCGGGTTGCCGGAAAGCCAAGCAGGCAGACGCGCCTGGTTTTTCAAAGTGGCAACCAATCTGGCGTTCGACGAGTTGCGCCGCCATGCGAATTGGCGTGAAACCATGGTGGAGGATTTGCGCACCGTAGCCGAGGCCAGCCCCGATGTTTTGGCGCGTTCGGAACAGATGATAGCCACACCGGAAACCAAGGCTATTGCCCGTGAGCATCTTCTGGCGTGTTTGTCCTGCACCTTGCGCAACCTGTCGCCCCATCAAGCCGCCGCGTTGTTGCTCAAGGAGGTGCATGATTTCACTTTGCAAGACACGGCGGCCTTGCTGGAGGCCAGCCCGGCGCAAGCCAAGAACTGGTTGCAGGAAGCGCGTGCTTACATGCGCAACCGATATGAAAAAAGCTGCGCGCTGTTGAACAAGGGTGGAGTGTGCTATCAATGTGTGGAACTGGCCGAGTTTTTCCGTGCCGATCAAGCCTCTCCGCTGCCACCTGGCCTGGATGACAGCGATGCACGATTGCAGGTTGCGCGTGAGTGGAAATACCAGCCTTGGGGGGCGTGGCATACGCTCATTCTGCAATTGCTTGATGACATAGCTTGATCGGATACCAAAGCTCTATGGCTGTGCTTCGATGTGTGCCTTCATCTGTGCCAGCGATTGCTTAATGATTTTTTCAAACTGTCGCTTCATCATCAGCGCGTCCATCAGCTTGCCAAAAATACCCATGCTGGGTGAGTATTCGGTATCCGCAATCAAACGGGTTTGCGCCCCCTCCTGTTGCAATCGGTTCGTCCAGCGCATGTAAGCCAGCGGCCATTGATGCTCATACAAATCGAAGCTGATGGATTGATTCGGAATGCTGGCAGTTACCCGTTCCTTGGCAAACTTACCATCCTTGAATATGCAATACCGCGCCGATCCTACGCCGCTTTTGTTCGGCGAAACGATTTGCACGGTTTTCACGAGCGGATTGTAAAAGCGCACGGATTCCAGGTCGCAGAGAACCTGCCAGACGCGCTCGATGGGCGCATTAATGAGGATTTCGTGATGAAGAGAGGACATAAAATTCTCCAAATGATGTTGAGGTACAGGTCAATTTCGATGCGAGACTAGTTTCGGTTTGCGTGCCGTTGCCTTCGGCGCTTTGGGTGGCAATGCCGACACATATTCCAGCGCCATCTTTACCCCAGCGGCAAGACCGCGCTCCAGCCCTTCCGGCGCGATCATGACGAAACCCGGCATCTTGTGCCCCGCACCATCGCACGGAGCAGCGTGTGGCAGCTTTAGCGCTTTGGCCTCCGCTTCCTTGCCGACGCGCACCATCAGCCCTTTTTTTGAGGTGCAGCACAGCATGTTGCCATTCAGCATCAGGGTGATGCCGCCGAACATGCGTTTCTCCTCGAATTCAATATCGGGCAATGCCGCGCGCACACATTTCAGTAGTGTGGCTGTGTCGGTTTTCTCATCGTTCATTCATCTTCTCCTGTAAAAACAAGTGCGATCAGCGGCGACACTATGATGACCAGAAAATATCACTTGCCGATTGCAAGCAGCATAGCCAATTGCTTGCGTTTTGCAAGCGTTTTGCGTACCCTCGCAACATGAAAGAAAAAACACCGGATATGCGACGCTCGGGTTGCCCGATCAATGTCATGCTGGAAACCCTGGGCGACACCTGGTCGCTACTGATCGTGCGCGACATGATGTTTTTCGGGCGCACCACATACAACGAATTCCTCAACGCGGGCGAAAAGATCGCCACCAATATCCTTTCCGACCGGTTGCAACGGCTGGAATGTGCGGAAATCATCGAAAAGCGGCGCGACCCGGATGATGCACGGAAATTCATCTACCGCCTGACCGAAAGAGGCATAGACCTCGCCCCCATGCTGGTTGAAATGATCCTCTGGTCGGATCGCAACGAAAAGACCGATGCGCCATCCGAAGCAATCAAAGCCATGAAAAAAGACCGCGATGCTTTTGTTGCCGGGGTCAGGAAGAGCTGGGCAAAGGGCAATCAAGCATGAACCCAGTCAACCAATTTATCGAGATCGCACCGGACTGCCCGACCGACAAGGCCGTCGTGCCGCAAGACAAGAGTGATAAACGCTCCATCGCCGCCATCGAATACCAACTGCTAAGCGGCAAACCGTACGGCTACACGCTGGAAGAACTGAAATTCGCCACCCATGTACTGCACAAGCAGATACCGCCCGCCGAGGTGAAAACGCGGCGGCAGCAATTGTGGGACGAGTATTTCACCAAACCCTGCGCCTGCATGCGCGCCTCGCCGCTGACCAAAAAATACGGGTGGGGTGCGCATTACAACGAACAGGGCAAGATCGCCATCTACCCCGTCGGGAGCGTGGAATACCGGCGCTTCGTGCAAGACGGGAACATCAAAAAATATTGCGCCATGCGCAGCAAGCGCTGACTGGAGGAGAGATAAGGTGCGCCAGACTGCAACAGCGCGGACGAACCAACTGGAAGATATTCCCAATATCGGCAAATCCATCGCGTCCGATTTGCGTTCGCTAGGCATCCTGAGTCCGCAACAACTCGCGACCCGCGATCCGCTCGAGACCTATCTGGCCTTGTCGGACAGCATGGGAAACCGCCACGACCCTTGCGTGCTCTACACGTTGCTGGCGGCCCGGCATTATCTGGACAGCGGCGAATCCATACCCTGGTGGGAATTTACCGCGCAGGGGAAGAAAATGCTCGCCGCACATCCCAAACATGAGCGCAAATAAATCGCAGGAGGAAACCAGCATGTTCACCAAAGCCACCTTCAGTTTTCTCGGCGAACTGGCCGCCAACAACAACCGGGAATGGTTCGAGGCCAACAAGCCGCGCTATGAAGCGCTGGTGCGCGAACCGGCGCTCGACTTTATCGAGGCGATGAAACCGGAGCTGAAGAAATTTGCGCCAAACTTTCGCGCCGAGCCGCGCAAGGTCGGCGGCTCGCTGATGCGCGTGTTTCGCGACACGCGCTTCTCGCGCGACAAGACCCCGTACAAGACCAACATCGGCATCCAGTTTCGCCACGCGCTGGGCAAAGACATCCACGCCCCCGGCTTCTATATGCACATCGCTCCAGACGAGTGTTTCTTCGCCGTGGGTTGCTGGCATCCCGAGGCGGATGCACTGGGCAAAATGCGCGAGTTTATCGCGAAAAATCCGGAGCAATGGTTCGCCGCGCGCAACGACAAAAAATTCACCGCACAATGGGAGCTGTGGGGTGACACCCTGACCAGACCTCCGCGCGGCTACGCTGCCGATCACCCCGCGATAGCCGACCTCAAGCGCAAGGACTTCGTCGCCATCGCGCCGCTGTCCGCCCGCGAAGTCGCGGATGCCGGCCTGGTCAAACTGGCCGGGAAGCGTTTTGCCGAAACGGTGCCGTTCATGAAATTTCTGTGCAAGGCGCTGGATGCACCGTATTGATTTCTTGCAGTGTATTACCCAATAGAGGACTCACATGAGCAAACCAGCCAACATGCTATCCGCCATCGAACCGTGGGACTTGGTTGCCAATGGCTACGCCGAGACCACCATGCAGATGCTGGCGCATTACGCCGATGAAGCTATCGCCGCCTCCAGGCTCAAACCGGGTGCGGCGATACTCGATGTCGCCTGCGGCCCCGGCACGCTGTCACTCAAGGTGGCGCACGAGGCTGGTGAAGTGCATGGCATCGACTTCTCCGCCCAGATGCTCGACATTTTCCGTCAACACATCGAACGTGGCGGACATCGCAACATCACCATCCGGCACGGCGATGCTCAAGCACTGCCTTACGCAGACGCGACCTTCGATGCAGCGTTCTCGATGTTCGGCTTGATGTTTTTCCCGGATCGCCGCAAAGGTTTCGCCGAAATTTACCGCACCCTCAAACCGGGTGGCACCATCGCCGTCACCAGTTGGGCGCCGGTAGACCGCTCACCCGCCATGCAAATCATGTTCGGCGCGATACGCGCGATCAAACCCGACCTGCCGGAGCCGCAGAAAGCTATCGACACGCTGGAAAATCCTGATGTGTTCAAACAGGAAATGCTCGATGCCGGATTCAGGGAGGTGAAGATTCAAAGCGTCACCAAGGCCGCGTTCCCCGTCGAATCCATCCCCGAGTTCTGGGCAGGCATGGTGAAAGGCAGCGCGCCGATCCAAATGCTGAAGAAAGGCATGGGCGAAGCGATGTGGACGGAAAAGGAAGTGCTGGCGATCAGGTTTCTGGAAGAGAAACTGACTGAGCTGCCGACCAGGCTTTCGTCGGACGCGTGGCTGGGAATGGGGATAAAGTGACGCTGCTATGGAGCATAGCGCCGAGCAAGAAATTTATTTGACACGAGATAATAGCCGGTAACATAATCAACCGTGTATAAAAATTACTGCACAGCATAGATATATCATGATTTCCCTCACTGTTGATTTTGGCATCGCCTCTGAGCCCGTAACTCATGTGCGTACCCGTGTTTCCGGTGCAGAAAAATCGAAGAAACAGTCGCTCGTCTGACCGGGGCGCGCTGCCCCGTCAGGTGAGGTGACAGGGCAGTAAGCGCAAAGGTTTCCCACTTCGCACCCCGACTACTTTCAACTCTCCTGACGGTGACATTGCGGTCACTATCAATCTGGAGAAAATAATGCCCAGTGTGTTAATTGAAGTGCGTCGCCAATATACCCAGGAACAAGAAGCAGCTCTTATGGAAGCAGTGCATATCGCATTGCGTGAGGCGTTCAAAATAGTGCCGGGAGATAAAAATGTTCGGCTCGTTGTCCATGAACCCCATCGTTTTGCGTTTCCTCCGGCACGCGAAAAACCTGATTTCTATACGCACATCAGCATAGATGCTTTTGCCGGGCGATCGCTTGATGCGAAAAGAAACTTGTACAAGGAAATCGTAAACCGGCTTGAGCCATTGGGCATCCCTAAGGATCACGTCAAAATCCTGATTCGGGAAATCGCCAAGGAGAACTGGGGCATACGCGGCGGCCAGGCAGGGTGTGATGTTGAACTCGGGTTCAAAATTGACGTATAGCCCAGTAAATTTTGCAGGATGGGCGCATAACCCTGCCCATCCTGCAAATTGCTCAACGTCTCTGCGCGTACCACAACGCAGGCGATATTCCTGTCCCTTTCCTGAACGCCCAACCCCTTTAATCAAATTCGCGTATCAACTCTGCCAATTTCGCCAAGCCAATCTCGGCCTGTGCTTCGCTGGCATGGCTGAAGTTGAGGCGCAGCTGACCACAACTTGCCACTTGCATGGGTATGAAAGGCTCGCCGGGCATGAAGGCGACACCCGCATCAATCGCCGCAGGCAGCAACAAACGCGTATCTATGCAACGATTCAGTGTGAGCCAGAAGAACAGGCCGCCGGGCGGCGTTTGCCAGCGGGCGAGGTCGCCGAAGTGGCGGCGCAATGCGGTTTCAAAGGCATCGCGGCGCTGGCGATAACTATTCGCAAGCTCACGCAGTCGTTGCGCGCGTGCCGCATCATTCAACTGTTGCAGCACCAGCCATTGACTGACGCGGTTGCTGTGTAAATCTGCGGCCTGTTTCAGGCGCGTAAGGAATGGCAACAACTCCGGCGAGGCTACGAGATAACCGAGGCGCAGGCCCGGTGCCAGGCTCTTCGAAAATGACCCCTGATATATCCATGGCGCACGCTGCAACCGCGCGCAAACAGGAGTGCGTTCGCAAGCGTCATACACCAGATCGCGATAGGGATCATCCTCGAACAAAGGGGTAAGCGTGGCATCGCAAGCATCCGCCAAGGCAGCGCGCTGAGCAGCAGCCAGGCATCGCCCGCTGGGATTTTGAAACGTGGGGATAGCGTAGGCGAACGCGGGTTTCTCGCGCTGCCACGTTTGCGCATCCAGCGCGTCCACATCGTAAGCCATAAAACGCGCGCCGAAAAAGCGGAACACCTGCAATGCCGCCAGATAAGTTGGCGATTCCACCGCCACCGCCGTGCCGGGATCAATGAATAACTTGGCCACGAGATCGATGCCTTGCTGCGAGCCGGACAGGATCAACACTTGTTCCGCATTGCACTGCAATTCGTGCCCACGCAAATCTTGCGCCACCCGCTGGCGCAACTCCCAATCGCCTTCGCTGGCCCCATATTGCAAAACGTCTTGCGGCATCGCATCCAGATTGAATTGCGGAAAACTATCCGGAGCAGGCAAGCCGCCCGCAAATGAAATCATGCCGGGTCGATTAATCACGGACAAAATCTCGCGGATCGGCGATGCATGCAGATCGTTGCTGCGCTTTGAAAAACGTGGACTGCCAGACTGCGATGAGGTATTCATAATGCGCCACCCATAAATGTCAATAGTGTTGACCTATGGACAGATTAACGGCGACACCCCTATCATGTCAACATGGTTGACCAAATTCCCAGCGCCGATGCAATTGCCGCCATGCCGCGCGAAGACGTATTGCGTCTGGCGATTGAGCAGTTTTATTTCGGCTATCGCGCCTTCACTGCACCTCCCGACCGCATCCTCGAACAGCGCGGGCTGGGGCGCGTGCATCACCGCATCCTGTATTTCGTCGGACGTAATCCGGGGCTTTCGGTCAATGCCCTGCTGAGTATGCTTAGCGTCAGTAAACAGGCGCTCAACGCGCCTCTGCGCCAATTGATCGAAATGCGGCTGGTGGCGATGGATACGGCGGAGCATGACGGGAGAGTGAGGCAACTGACGCTGACCACGAACGGCGCCAAGCTGGAGGCCCAGCTTACCGGCACACAGATGAAGCAACTGCAAGCAGTATTCGATAAGGCCGGCATAAAGGCTGAAGCCGGATGGCATCAGGTCATGAGTTGCTTGAGCGGTCAAAGCTGATCACTGCATCACGATGGTTCAGCTCAATAGAATGAATTGGGCAACGCGATGCCCACCCTGAAAATTGCTCAGCATCTCTGCGCGCGCCACAACGCAGGCGGCATTCCGGTCTCTCTCTTGAACGCCTTATTAAACGCGGCCTCCGACTCATAGCCCACCTTGGCAGCAACCTGGGCGATGCCTATGGCTGCCGGTCGGCGCAATAATTCCTGCGCCAGTTGCATGCGATGACGGGTGAGGTAAGCAATCGGCGCTATGCCGAGCTTGTCTTTGAAACGTGCAGTGAAAGCCGATCGTGACATTCCAACATGATCGGCCAGCGAAACTATCGTCCACGGTTTTTCGCTTTGCGCGTGTATCAGGCGGATGGCTTTGCCCAGTCGCTCATCCGACAGCACACCTGTCCATCCGGTATTGCGGGTATTGTCGTCGAGCAAGTAGGCGCGCAGGGTTTGGATGAAGAAGATGTCGGCCAGACTGTCGAGCATCGTGGCCGTACCCGGCGCGGGAGAGGTGATTTCCTTTTCCAGCAGTTGCAGCGTGCTTTGCAATGCGGCCAGTTCCTGTTCGTTCACATTGAAGCAGATCAGCGGTGGCAGCAAATCCAGCACGAGCGGGTAGCGGTCGTCGGCGAAGATGAACTGACCGCCGATAACCGTGGTGCGCTCGCCGTCACTCCCGCAGCGCAGTGTTCGCCCCTCCAGTTGTTTGATGGTTTCTTCAAACTTGACGGTGTCGCCGTCCGCCGCGTGGCGGACACGGAACACATTGCCTCTGGGTAACAAATAACATGAACCGCGCACCAGTTTGACCGGTTGCGCGCCGCCCTTGATGTCGATATAGCAGCACCCTTCGGTGACGATGCCGAACTTGGTGTGCGGGTAGGCGTTGAGATCGAGACCCCAAGGCGCATTGCCCTCCACGCGGGTGTATGCCGCTTTCCGGATTCTGAGTCCGGGTATGAAATTTTCTAAACCATCCATATCGAGCCGATTGAACAAGGATTAAGGACGCTTGAGCATAGCCGGACTTGTGAGCCAACTCCATACTCCGCACCGCGATGGCGAATTATTTATAACAATGGAGAATCTAGCATGGAACTCGGTTTGCAAGACAAGAGAGTATTGGTAACCGGCGGTACGCGCGGCATCGGTCTGGCGATTGTGCGCACCATTGCGCAGGAAGGCGGGCGTGTTGCCATGTGCGCGCGCAATGCGCAGCAAGTGGCCGAGACTGCCGCCGCTTTGCAGCAGCAGGGGCTTGCGGTAACCGGAAGCGCCGTGGATGTCGCAGACCGGGATGCGCTTAAAGCCTGGGTCGAGCAGGCCGCTGCCACGCTGGGCGGGATCGATATGGTCGTCGCCAATCCAAGCTCATTCGGGATAGGTGTCTCGGAACAGGATTGGCAAAGCGGTTATGCGGTGGACTTGATGGGGACGGTGCATCTGATCGAAGCGGCACAACCGCATCTGGAGCAGGCCGCTGTTATGTCCGGCGACGCGGCGATTCTGGTTATCTCGTCTGCCGCAATCGCCGAAGCCGATACCGAGAGTGCATATGGCGCTTACAAGGCGGCGCTGGTTTACCATGCCAAAGGTGCGGCGCGGCGGCTGGCTCCGAAGAAAATCAGGGTCAATGCCGTTTCCCCCGGAACGATTTATTCCGAGGATGGCTTCTGGGGCAATGTGAAACGGCACATGCCGGAAATGTATGAAGGCTATTTAAGGCGTAATCCGCTGGGGCGTATGGGCACGCCGCAAGAGGTGGCAAATTCCGCCGCGTTTTTGTGTTCGCCTGCGGCATCGTTCGTCACGGGAGCCAATCTCATTGTCGACGGGGGAATCACGAGCCGTGTGAATTACTAAAGGGCACCTCTAATAATTCAGATTTCGTCAGTCCGACGCAGGCCGGAATCCAGTGCTTCCAATCAACTGGACACCGGTCTTCGCCGGTGCGACGAATTATTTGAGATACCGTAAAGTAAAATCGCGCCTGTGCCAAACAAACGGATCAACTGTGAACTTCCCCAGCTTAATCGGACTATTCATTCTTGCTGCCATTTTTGGCGGCACCGCTCTGATCTTCTGATGAATTCAAAAGCAAGACCCGGAGTGTTTCGCGTCAGACCATCCATTACAGTACGCTCCATCGAACACAAAGGAAGATACAGGACATGTCCAGGCTTACCGAAAAAATAGCGGCTAAAACGATCAGCGACCCTCGCTGGGCAGCCGTTATTGCTCGCGACTCGAAAGCGGATGGCCAGTTCTATTACGCGGTTAAAT
Source organism: Nitrosomonadales bacterium (assembly GCA_016213335.1). Taxonomy (GTDB): domain Bacteria; phylum Pseudomonadota; class Gammaproteobacteria; order Burkholderiales; family Gallionellaceae; genus VIKH01. The sequence continues at coordinate 3,558 of JACRAQ010000108.1, read as the reverse complement.
CGACGGGTGTTTATTGTCGGCCGTCTTGCGGTTCGCGTACCCCGAAACCGGAGAACGTCAGCTTCTATTTGACAGCGGAAGGCGCGGAACAGGCTGGATTCCGCCCATGTAAACGCTGCAAGCCCGATCAACCTCCTTTGGCCGAACAGCATGCCATGCTCGTAGCCGGGTTATGTCGACTGATTGAAAGCGCCGAGTCGGAGCCGAGCCTTGACGAGCTGGCCCGGAGTGCTCGGATGAGCAGCTTTCATCTGCATCGCATTTTCAAGGCTGTTACAGGTGTTACGCCCAAGGCATACGCCGCCGCCCATCGCGCCAAGAAAGTCCGTGAGAAGCTTGGCCGCAGCGGCAGCGTGACCAAGGCTATCTATGATGCCGGATACAATTCCAGCGGTCGTTTCTACGAAGAGTCGAACCAACTGCTGGGTATGACACCCACGAACTTTCGTGCTGGCGGCACTAATACGGCTATCCGTTTTGCCGTGGGCGAATGTGCGCTGGGCGCAATTTTGGTTGCAGCCAGCGAGCTGGGCGTTTGCGCGATACTGATGGGTGACGATCCTGATACGCTAGCGCGCGATCTACAAGATCGTTTTCCGAACGCCGACTTGATTGGCGGCGATGCCGGATTTGAGCAGATGGTTGCCAAGGTCGTCGGGTTCGTCGAGAGGCCGAAGTTAGGCCTTGATCTCCCCCTTGATGTGCGCGGTACCGCTTTCCAACAAAGAGTTTGGCAAGCACTGCGAGATATCCCTGCGGGATCAACAGTAAGCTATTCGGATGTTGCCCAACGCATTGGCTCACCCAAGTCCGCGCGGGCAGTAGCTCAAGCGTGTGCAGCCAATACTTTAGCCGTTGCTATTCCCTGTCATCGGGTCGTGCGCAATGACGGCGGCATATCCGGTTACCGTTGGGGTGTCGAACGCAAGCGTGCGTTGCTCGAACGTGAGGGCAAGACATGACCTCACAACTGCATTGCGCCATTCCGCTACCAGCTACATTCCGCCCCTGCGACATTCAGGCCTTCCATCGGCGATATGTCAGCACTCATCTAATGGATCAAACTTGAACCTTTCCAGCCTTATCAGACTCATTCTTCTCGCCGCCATCTGGGGCGGCTCGTTCCTGTTTACCCGCATCGGCGTGCCAGATCTGGGGGCGGTGTTTCTGGTCGAGTATCGGGTCGGTCTTGCTGCGCTATTCCTGCTGTTCGTGGCGATGTTTCTGCGCAAACCGCTTAACGTCGGACAGCACTGGCGGCATTACCTTGTCCTCGGCGTTTTCAATGCGGCTCTGCCGTTTATGCTGTTCGGATTTGCCGCGCTGACGTTGTCGGCTTCGGCTTTGAGCATCCTGAATGCCACGACACCGATATGGGGGGCGATCATCGGCGCGGCGTGGTCGCGCCAGCCGTTGAGCGGGCGCACGGTGCTGGGCTTGGGGTTGGGTGTCGCCGGAGTCGGGCTGATCGTCGGCTTCGACCATTGGGCCGCGCAACCCGGCGCGGGGATCGCTATCGCGGCGGCATTGCTGGCAACCGTCTGCTACGGCATCGCCACGACTTATGCCCGGAACGCAACCCACGTGGACAGCTTTTCCAACGCACACGGCAGCATGTGGGCGGCCAGTTTGTTCATCGTGCCCGCGCTTCCTTTTGCATCGGTTACTGCTCCGCCGAGCACAGGTGTCATGCTGGCAGTCGTTGCCTTGGGTGTGGTTTGCACCGGGATCGCGTTCCTGCTGTATTTCCGGTTGGTTCGGGACATCGGCGGCACTTCCACCCTCACGGTAACTTTTCTGATTCCGGTGTTCGGTATCCTGTGGGGCCATCTGCTCCTGGGCGAGGCTGTTACCCTGAGCATGATAGCCGGCTCGCTCATCGTCATTTTGGGCACGGCTTTATCCACCGGATTCAACCCGGCTGTACTGTTGCTTCGGCTTAAATGTTAAGCGATCAGCCATCCTGCTGACACCACGCTGTCAGCAGCCCGGTGTATATTTTTGCCAGTAGCGATTCTGGCGCGAGGGCGCAAATGGAAAAATTCGATCTAAAAAAGGAACTCAAGCTTTTGTATCAACCATCCGCCAAAGAGGTGGCTCGATTGGACGTGCCAGCGATGAATTTCCTGATGTCGGACGGCGAGGGCGACCCGAATACCGCACCGGCATTCGCGGAGGCGACCGAAGCGCTGTTTGCAGTTTCCTATACGCTGAAATTCATGGTCAAAAAAAGCACACTTGCCATTGACTACGGCGTGATGCCGCTGGAGGGATTGTGGTGGACAGAAGATATGGCGAAATTCAGCATCGAAGATAAATCCGGCTGGAAGTGGACATTAATGATCGCGCAGCCGGCCTTCGTCAGCAAAGAAATGGTGGATACGGCCATCGCCGAAGTGAAACGGAAAAAGAATCCAAATGCGATCTCAAGGCTGCGGTTCGATGCATTTACGGAAGGCGAATGTGCGCAGATTTTGCATATCGGCCCGTTTTCCGCAGAAGGGCCGACCATCGCAAAAGTACATCGGTTCATTGAGGCCAGCGGCTACATGCTGCGCGGCAAACACCACGAAATTTACTTGAGCGACATCCGCAAGGCCGCACCGGAAAAATGGAAAACCGTCATTCGGCAACCGATGCAAATCAACTAACGGGAACCTCTATAAATCCAAACTCCGTCACGATACTGCGTTGCTCATAAAAAATTACTCCTAACATATCAGATATATGCGTCGTCGCAATTTTTTACTCGCGCCTTGTCTCGTTTAGGATTTTGGATTTATAGAGACCCCCTAACCATCACGAGAGGAACCATCATGAACAAACCCGTCATCAATATCGCCGATATCGAATTGCAACCGCGCCCGCCCGCTTATGCGGCAACCGGCCCGGCGGCGGAGCGTTACGACGCGCGCATGGGCATGGTCGGCATGGCGCTCGGTGCGAAGAAACTGGGCTACAACATTACCGCCATCTCGCCGGGCAAACGCGCGTTTCCGTTTCATTCGCACCAGGTCAACGAAGAAATGATTTTTGTGCTGGAAGGTGCGGGCGAGGTTTGTATCGGCGAAACGTCCTATCCGATCCGCCAGGGCGATTTCGTATCCATGCTGGCGGGCGGCAAGGAGACCGCACATCAGGTCATCAACACCGGCAATGCCGAGCTGAAATACCTCGCGGTAAGCACGCGCATTTCCCCGGAAATCTGCGAATACCCCACTACCGGAAAATTTGCCGTTTTTGCGGAAGCTCCGGCAGGAAAAGACGGCAAACCGGGCATCTTCCGCTTTGTCGGGCGTGCGGAGCAAAGCGCCGATTACTGGGAAGGCGAGTAAACCCACCGCGTGGGCACAGAGCGTGGTTGTTGCCGGCTTGTCGGCTGTACAACCACGGCCTCCCCCTTGCGGGGAAAAACGTGCCCACCCTTGTATCTTTCTCTCCGTGGTGGTTAGCTACCATCACACGAAGCGGAGGCAGCTTGAGCCCACCCTTAAGGCTCGACCTTGTAGCGTAGATCAGGCCCTCTGCTTCACCTTTCGCCAGCACGGACACTGAACG
>JACRAQ010000113.1 GCA_016213335.1 Nitrosomonadales bacterium | reverse complement strand
GCATACGCACAAGCATACCCTGCCCGAGGGCGCGCTGCTGATCCAGCTGGGCGGCCCCGGCATGCTGATCGGCCTGGGCGGCGGCGCGGCATCCAGCATGGATACCGGCGCCAATGCGGAGAACCTGGATTTCGATTCGGTGCAGCGCGGCAACCCGGAGATGCAGCGCCGCGCGCAGGAAGTGATAGACCGCTGCTGGCAGATGGGCGATCACAATCCCATCCTCTCCATCCACGATGTCGGCGCGGGCGGCATTTCCAACGCGCTGCCGGAACTGGTGCATGGCGGTGGCAAGGGTGCGCGCTTCGAGTTGCGCGCGGTGCCGTCCGAGGAGCGCGGCATGTCGCCGATGCAGATCTGGAGCAACGAGGCGCAGGAGCGCTACGTGCTCGCGATTGCGCCGGAACGCCTCGGGGAATTCGAGCGGATGTGCGAGCGCGAGCGTTGCCCGTTTGCGGTGCTGGGGCAGGCGATCAGCGATGACCGGCTGGTGGTGCATGACGAGCTGTACCGGAACGATGCGGTGGACATGCCGCTGTCGGTGCTGCTGGGCAAGCCGCCGAAAATGACGCGCAAGGTGCAGCGCGAAACAGTGAAGCTGCCCGCCTTCGATGCGGGCGGGATAGATTTGCGCGACGCGATCACCCGCGTGCTGAGCCTGCCATCCGTCGCCGACAAGACCTTCCTCATCAGCATCGGCGACCGCACCGTGGGCGGCCTGACCGCGCGCGACCAGATGGTGGGGCCGTGGCAGGTGCCGGTGGCGGACGTGGCGGTCACGCTGCTGGGCTTCAATACGAATCGCGGAGAGGCGTTCGCCATCGGCGAGCGCACCCCGTTGGCCCTGATCAACGCGCCCGCATCGGGCCGCATGGCGGTGGGCGAGGCGCTCACCAATATCGCCGCAGCCCGAATCGAGAAAATCGGCGACATCAAGCTTTCTGCCAACTGGATGGCGGCTGCCGGGCATCACGGCGAAGATGCTGCGCTGTTCGACACGGTGCGTGCGGTGGGCATGGAACTGTGTCCGCAACTGGTCATCAGCATCCCGGTGGGCAAGGATTCCATGTCAATTTTAACGCCGTGGCTCGAAGAGCCAGTTCCCTCCCCCACCGGGGGAGGGCTAGGGAGGGGGAACGCCCGTAGTAACGAAGCTGTCCGCAAGGAAGTCACCGCCCCCCTCTCACTCATCGTCTCCGCTTTTGCCCCGTGCGCGGATGCGCGTCGGACGCTCACCCCGCAACTGGCTGCCGACCTCGATAGCGTGTTGCTGCTGATTGATCTGGGCGAGGGCAAAAACCGCATGGGCGGTTCGGCGCTGGCGCAGGTGTACCGGCAGACCGGCGATGTCGCGCCGGATGTGGATGACGCGGACAAGCTGAAGGCATTCTTCGAGGTGGTGCAGCGCCTGAATTCGGCTGGCGTGCTGCTGGCCTACCACGACCGTTCGGATGGCGGCCTGCTGGCCGCGCTGTGCGAAATGTCCTTCGCCTCGCATATCGGGCTCGACATCCTCCTCGATAAACTGGGAGACGACCCGCTCGGCGCCTTGTTCAATGAAGAACTGGGCGCGGTGATCCAAGTGCGCCGCAGCGACTTGGTTGACGTGATGGCGCAATGCCGCGCGGCCGGGTTGCCGGCACACAGGGTGGCCAACCTCGCAGTGCACGGCAGGATAACGATTGAACACAAAGGCGCAAAACTGTTTGAAGAAAACGCGATTGCGCTGCAACGCATCTGGTCGGCGACCACCTGCCAGATACAGAAACTGCGCGACAACCCGGTTTGCGCGCAGCAGGAATACGACAAGATACTCGATGCCGGCGACCCCGGCCTGCATGCGAAGCTGACTTACGATCCGAACGAGAACCCCCTCCCTCAATCCCTCCCCCAAAAGGAGAGGGAAGACAAGCCCTTCTCTGATGGAGCTACTAGCCATTCGACTAGGCTGTCCAAAGACGACAGCCAAGTCGCTGGTTACCTCCGGGGGAAGAGTGGGGAAGGGGGAGCGCCCGTTACAAATTCCCTATCCCTCACTTACGCCCGCCCCAGAATCGCCATCCTGCGCGAGCAGGGCGTGAACGGCCAGGTCGAGATGGCCGCCGCTTTCGACCGCGCCGGCTTTGCTGCGGTGGACGTGCACATGAGCGACATCATGGCTGGCCGCATCAGCCTGGCCGATTTCAAGGGCTTTGCCGCCTGCGGCGGCTTCTCTTATGGCGACGTGCTGGGCGCGGGCGAGGGCTGGGCCAAGTCCATCCTGTTCAACCCGCGCGCGCGCGACGAGTTTGCGGCGTTCTTCCGGCGCGGCGACACCTTTGCGCTGGGGGTGTGCAACGGCTGCCAGATGATGAGCAACCTGCACGAAATCATTCCCGGCGCAGACAACTGGGCGCATTTCGCGCGCAACCGGTCGGAGCAATTCGAGGCGCGCTTCGTGATGGTGGAGGTGCAGCGCTCGCCCTCGATCCTCTTCGACGGCATGGCCGGCAGCCGCATGCCCGTCGTGGTGTCGCACGGCGAAGGCTATGCCGATTTTGGCATAACGCCCGCAAGCGGGCATGAGTCTTCTCCGAAACTCCGTTCTGGCGATGCGAGAAAATTGAAGGCGGCGCAGCCGCTGGTCACGCTGCGCTACGTGGACAACACCGGCAAGCCGACCGAAACCTACCCGCTCAACCCCAATGGTTCGCCGCAAGGCATCACCGGCCTTACCACGCCGGACGGGCGCTTCAGCATCATGATGCCGCACCCCGAGCGCGTATTCCGCGCCGTGCAGAACTCCTGGTATCCGCGCGAGTGGCGGGAAAACGGCGCGTGGCTGCGCATGTTCCAGAATGCGCGGAAGTGGGTAGGGTCGAGCGATCTTTCCCCGGCGGGGCTGCCGCAGTCACGCCCCTGTTTTTCATCCCATGAAAATCATCCTCATCCGCCACGGCGAAAGCGAAGCGAACATCGCGCACGTCATCAACGACGACCCGGGACGGGCCGTCAACCTGACCACGCGGGGCAGGGAACAGGCCGAAGCGGCGGCGGAACACCTGCGCGTTATGCCGTTTACCTGCGCTTACGCTTCCGAATTCCCGCGCGCCCGGCAAACCGCCGGAATCCTGTTGCGCCCCCATGCCTGCCCGCTGCAAATTGACGCCCGCCTCAACGAACGCCGCTCCGGTATGGACGGCCAACCGGTTGATGCGTTCAACGGCCTGGTGCGCTCCGACCCGCTACGCATCAAACCGGAACGGGGCGAGTCGTGTGTGGAGCAGATGGAAAGGCTGCGCAGTTTCCTGGATGAAATCGCGGCGCGCCACCAGGGCGGCACCGTGCTCGCCGTGTCGCACGAAAACCCCATCCTTGCGGTGCTTGCGCTGTCAGCCGATGACCCGGAGAAAACAGCGCGGGGCAGCGTGGCCAACTGCGAGTGGGTGGAGTTGGAGTGGGGTGGTGGGAGGAAGATCAGAGGTGCTACGCTTGGCCGCGGCGTGACGTAATGTAGAAGCAACCGGCGCTACGCGGCTTTATCGCGCCAGTCCATGTTATGTTGGCTGGGCCTCTGCTCACTCATAGTGCGTCCACATACGCAGGACACGAACCGTTTTCTCTTTGGCAAAGACTTCATACACCAGGCGGTGCTGAATGTTGATGCGGCGAGAGCATGCGCCGGCAAGATCGCCGACCAACTTTTCGAAGGGTGGTGGATTTTGAAATGGGTCGTTGGCAAGAACCGCAAGCAGTTCTTGTGCATTTGGTTTAAGACCGCTTGCAGCAAGCTTCTTTGCGTCCTTCATCGCTTGCCTGGCATAAACAACTTCCCAACTCACCACTTAAGCGTCTTCGAACTTTTTGCGAGGGGTTCGGCCATGCCAGTCTTGATGGATTCCCTCATGCCGGGTACGGCCAGCAGGTACAAAGTTTCTTGAATTGCGCTCCAGTCTTCCGCAGAAAGCAGCACGGCACTGCTGCGTTTTCCCGAAATGATGATGGGCTCATGAGACTCTGTTGTTTGGTCAATGAGCCGGTACAGATTTGCGCGAGCTTCGCTGGCAGTAAGTGTGTTCATTTCACGCTCCTTCAAAGAAGCTTGAATGGTACGCGAACACGTACGTTTGTCAAGCGGCTATGCGAGCGCTTCAAAAGGCCCAATGTCAAGGTGAGCGGCGCGCGGCTTTTGGTGCGCCCGCCCGGACGCCGGGTTGGGCTGCGGCACGTCGTTTTACTGGCTGTGGGATGAATTCAATTTTGAGCGTACAGCACACCGCATCAGCATATCTCTTGAGCGATGCCATGGAAGGCGCATTCTTCCCCGCACCTTCCAGTCTTGAGACGGCGCTCTTCGTGGTGCCCATGCGATCAGCGACCGCTTCTTGTGTGAGTCCAGCGCGCGTCCGTGCGGATAGCATTTCGTGCGCAAGAGCGTACTCGGTTTCAAGGGCATCATAGGCTTCGCTAAAGCCACGGCGTTTCGATGCTTTTTCAAGAAAAGCTTTTTGGTTGTGTGGCACTGGGTCGTATTTAAGATCAGTCATTTTGTATCTCCTTCATTCGCTTGCGCGCAAGCTTGGTTTCCTGCGCGGGTGTTTCCTGCGATTTTTTAATGAAAGCGTGCAGTATCACCACGCGCCGCCCGACAAGAAAACAGCAGGACGCTCTTCCAATGCCCGATTTGCCGCGCGGGCGTAATTCAAATAACCCGCCACCAAAGGCGCGCGAGTGGGGCAAACGCAAATTCGGGCCATGCTCAATAAGAAGCTCGACAATTCTTGCGCAGTCCCGCTCGAATGTGGTGGGCGTCATTTTTGGTTACTTTGCGCCTTCGTCAGCCTGAATGAGGCCAAACAGAAGACCACCCGGCTCAGCGCACGTTGCATACCAACCAACGCCGGGGATCGGCAACTTTGGCTCAACGATGCGCCCACCGCCAGCAATAACAAGGGCAACCACCTCATCGAGGTTTGGCACTGGCACCGTGACCACAGTCATTGGGTTGCCGCCGGAAAGTGGTGCGTCTTTCACACACCCAATTCCGCCGTCAATCCCCGGCTCACCTTCAGGCCCCGCTTGGATTCGGTAGTACTCATAGGGCATTGGGAATTTCTCGAAACGCCATCCGAGGGCTTTCTCGAAGAACGCCCGCGCTTGGCCTACGTCGCGGACACTTAAATCGAAGTATGTGGGTTTCATTTGCGGTTGTCTCGAGGTTGGCTGCGGTTCTTGCGACCAGGGAGTCTTATGACGCCCATCGGAGCGCAGTTGAGCGGCACCACCGACGCGACACCGAGTCCGAAGGACGCGGGTGGAACAGAGGTGGCGTAGCCGCGTAGCGGTGTCCGCTCGAACGAAGGGATGGACGCCGCTTGCGGCGGACTCCCGAAGTTCGGCCAACTTGAGCGTAGATACCGTCTTCACCGTCAAGCGTTTTTTGAGTAATCGTACTCATAAGGCTGTCGGGTTTTGAGTACGCCAAAGCACAAATGCACCAGCTTGCGCATAGCGGCACCGAGGGCGGACATCTTGGACTTTCCTCGG
>JACRAQ010000014.1 GCA_016213335.1 Nitrosomonadales bacterium | reverse complement strand
GTCATGGCTATTTTTTCCCTTGATATGCGCGACAAAACCCACACCGCAGGCATCGTGCTCGCGGTGCGGATCATACAAACCTTGCCGGGGTGGCAACCCAGATTGTTCGGGCAGGCTCACGCGTTATTCCTCATCAAAATCATTCAGCCCAAAAAAAGTGGCGATCCGGATCGCCACAGCGGCATCCGCTCATACAGCCGGGACGCCAGACATCAAAACGAAAGGGCGCAAATTTTACCTTAGTCCGGGCGGCAAGGGCAAATTGAGCCCCGTCAATTCGGCCGGGGAAGCGCGGGTGCGCCAATGTAGCGGCATCGCTGTGCAGCGGCCGCTTGGCCGATGTACCAAAACATGAAATGGAATGGATAAAGCCGGGAAGGCGGCTTTTTCGCGTAACCCAACAACAAAACCGCCGGTGGCAGGCCGGGGAAGGAAAACCTAAAACCCGCGAGGAGGGTGTGCCCTCCTCGCCCTGCTAAAAAAATTCGTGCGCGTAGCGCACACAACCGCATTACATTTTCCCCTGTGCGCCGCCGAAGATCAGGCGCAAGCAGGCGGAGATTCAGGCGAGCACTGTTCGAGCTCCGCAGCGGGGCGCGGGGTGTGCGCCCCGCCAGGGCGAGTTGCGCAGCCCCGCTTGCTTGTGGCTGATCGAGGGAACCGCGCAGCGGCGGCAAACCGGGGGCGCCTTCTTTGGGTTACCTTTCTTGGCAAGACAAGAAAGGTAACCAGTTGCCGGTCTGCCACCGGCGGTTTTGCATTTACCCATACGGCACAATGCGCTTCGCTTATTGACGCCCTACAGTGTGCGCCTTACGCGGGTTGCGTGAACTTAACCCCTTACGCTGGGGTTCGTGCCTCACCCCAGCGCGCTTACGCGAGTTACTCATCGTTACCATACCTGCGTCGCAATCCCTGAACATGCTCAACGTCGGTGGCCTTAGTAACTGAAAGACGGGCTGTCTCCAGGCGCCCCACACAAAACTGAACACGATTGATTGACATGACCTCCGCTGCATGGCCCTCAACATAGGCTAGGAACCCTGCCAAGGTAAACACCCCATCTGGGATATCGGTTTTGAACTCTGCATCTCCGGTAAAGACAACAACTGGGCGAACGACATCAGCGGGCAGGAAATCCAGAAGCTCCCGAATCGCACTAACATGCCTGTAGTTCTGGCGTATAGGGTTCTGGAATCGGAACTTGGCCCGATAGAGCACCTGTGTCCAATAGCGGTCACCCGCGCCAGCAAAGATCCAGCCCTTGTAGTCTTTAGTCTCAATTACGAATATCCCGAAACGGGAAACCAAGACGTGATCGATTTGTGTGATTCCGTCCTTCAGGCGAAGCGTTACATGGTTCAGGAGATGGTAGTCCGGCGCCACAAACCTCATTTTCACTGCGCGGGACAACCTTGCCTCGCCTCGGTTCTGAAAGGTGTGCGTTTGATATCGGCCAAGAACAAAGCCGATGACCAATGCGGCGAGGAGTACAGCGATAAACACAGTCACTTCCAAAGTGACCTAACGTAATTTCACCGTCCCACACTCCACCTCCCCACACTGCCCCCTGTTCCTCAACGCATGATCCATCAGCACCAGCGCCAGCATCGCCTCGGCAATCGGCGTGGCGCGGATGCCGACGCAGGGATCGTGGCGTCCTTCGGTGGACACCATCACCGGCTCGCCCTGTTTGTTGATGGAGCGGCGCGGGATGCGGATGCTGGAGGTGGGCTTGACGGCGTAGCGCGCGACGATGTCCTGCCCGGTGGAGATGCCGCCGAGGATGCCGCCCGCGTTGTTGGACAGAAATCCCTGCGGCGTCAGCTCGTCGCCGTGCTCGCTGCCTTTCTGCGTGACGCAGTTGAAGCCCGCCCCGATCTCGACAGCCTTGACCGCGTTGATGCCCATCAGCGCGTGGGCGATTTCGGCATCGAGCCGGTCGAACACCGGTTCGCCCCAGCCGGCCGGGACGTTGTGCGCCACCACCGCGAGCTTCGCGCCGATGGAATCGCCGGATTTGCGCAAGGCATCCATGTAGTCTTCCAGCTGCCCGAGATAGCTGGCGTCGGCCACGAAGAAGCTGTTGCCCTCTTCATGCAAGTCGCCCCAGCTCTTGAACGGAATGATGATCTCGCCGAGCTGTTCCAGATAGCCGCGCACTTCCACGCCGTATTGCTGGTGCAGCCATTTTTTCGCGATCGCGCCCGCCGCCACGCGCCCCGCCGTCTCGCGCGCCGAGGCGCGCCCGCCGCCGCGATGGTCGCGGATGCCGTATTTCTGCCAGTAGGTGTAGTCGGCGTGGCCGGGCCGGAAGGTCTCGGCGATGCTGCCGTAGTCCTTGCTGCGCTGGTCTTCGTTGCGTATCAGCAGCGCGATGGGCGTGCCGGTGGTCTTGCCCTCGAACACGCCGGAGAGGATTTCCACGGTGTCGGACTCTTGCCGCTGGGTGACATGGCGCGAGGTGCCGGGCTTGCGCCGGTCGAGGTCATGCTGGAGGTCGGCCTCGCACAGCGCCATCCCCGGCGGACAGCCGTCCACTACGCAGCCGATGGCCGCGCCGTGCGATTCGCCGAAGGATGTCACCGTGAATAAGGTACCGAAGGTATTTCCGGACATGACAGAATTCGCTAAATTGGTGTCGCAAGTTTAACATACGCCCCAAGCAACAAAATGATCCTTAAAACCGCAATTCAAGCCACAGAGAACACAGAGCACACAGAGAAACTGCGGCACTCACCACTTGGCGCGCCTTCACTCATTGGGTGCAATGCGATTGCCGGTAACTTATTGGTTTTCCTCTGTGATCTCTGTGTGCTCTGTGGCCCATTAAGTTTTTCAGAATGATTGACTATGAAAGCCGTCCTTGCCACCGCGCCCGGAAGCGTGGATGTTCTGCAACTGCGCGACATCCCCAGACCGGACCTTCCTTCGCCGCACCACGTGCGGGTGAAGCTCGCCGCCGCCGGGGTAAACCCGCTGGACACCAAGCTGCGCGTCAAGCCGGTCTATTTCCCGGACAAGCTGCCCGCCATCCTCGGCTGCGACGGCGCGGGCATCGTGGAAGAAACCGGCAGCGCAGTGACGCGCTTCAAGGCCGGCGATGCGGTGTATTTCTGCAACGGCGGGCTTGGTGGAAACCTGGGCGGCGAACCGGGCAATTACGCCGAATACACAACTGTTCACGAAGATTTTTGCGCCGCAAAACCCGCCAATATCAGCCTGCGGGATAGCGCCGCGCTGCCGCTGGTGCTGATTACCGCCTGGGAAGCGCTGGTGGAGCGCGCCAATCTGCAGGCCGAACAAACCGTCCTGATCCATGCGGCTGCGGGCGGCGTGGGCCACATCGCCGTGCAGCTCGCCCATTACCTCGGGGCGCGCATCGCGGTCACGGTGAGCGGCGCCAGCAAGGCGGGTTTGGCGCAAGGCCTGGGTGCGGAAAAAATCATGAACTACCGTGAGCAGGATTTTGTGCAGGAGGCGCTGGACTGGACAGGGGGCAGGGGAGTGGACGTCGTGCTGGATACGGTGGGGGGCGACACTTTCCTGCGCTCATTCAGCGCCGCGCGCATCGCTGGCCGCGTGGTCAGCCTGCTGTCCACCCCGCTGTCGCTGGCCGATGCGCAGCTTGCGCGTTTGCGCAACCTGTCGCTGTGCTACGAGCTGATGCTCACCCCACAAGTGATGAAGCTGCACGCCGAGCGCGTGCGCCAACGCAAGATACTGGAGCGGGGCGCGCAACTGGTGGCAGCGGGCAAACTGGGCGTGCTGGTGAGCCACACGTTGCCGCTGGAAAACGCGGCGCAAGCGCACCGCTTGATCGAGGCGGGCGGGGTCACCGGCAAGATCGTGCTGACGATGAGTTAATCTTGGCCACGGATTTAACCCAGATAATCAATAAGCCGTCATTCCGGCGAAGGCAGGAATCCAGTTGGTTAAAAATCTCCCGCGAAAGCGGGGCAACATTGCGATTTGGCCATCCCCAAAAGCCGCCGCAAGAGGCTCGTTTTGTCCGCTTTGCGGTTTGCTTGTTTTTGCTGGATTCCGGCCTTCGCCGGAATGACGCAGTTTTGCACTAATAAGCTATCTGGGTTAAATCCGTGGCCAGGAGCCATTTTTGAATTATGGAGGCAAGTGATGAATGAACGCCGCTATACCTTGACTATTTCCTGCCCGGACCGAACCGGCATCATCGCGGCTGTAAGCAGCTTTGTCGCGCAGCATGGCGGCTGGATCGTCGAGGCCAGTTACCACACCGACGATCTGACGCGGCACTTTTTCATGCGCCAGGAAATCCGCGCGGATTCGCTGCCGTTTGAACTGGACGAGTTCCGGGCGCGCTTTGCCTTGCTGGCTGAAGAATTTGACATGAGCTGGCAGGTCAGCGATTCGGCTCAGAAAAAACGCGTGGTGATCCTGGTCAGCAAGCAGGATCACTGCCTCAACGACCTGTTGCACCGCTGGCGTAGCGGCGAACTGGGCATAGACATCCCCTGCGTGATTTCCAACCACGACGATTTGCGCGGTTTCGTCGAGTGGCACGGCATCCCGTTCCACCGCGTGGAGATGGATGACAAGGCTGCTGCATTCACCGAGGTGTCGCGCCTGTTCGAGCACAATCGCGGCGATGCCCTGGTGCTGGCCCGCTTCATGCAGATCCTGCCACCGCAGCTATGCCAGCGCTACGCCGGGCGCGTGATCAACATCCACCACAGCTTTCTGCCCTCCTTCGCCGGCGCCAAGCCTTACCATCAGGCCTACCAACGCGGCGTGAAGCTGATCGGCGCGACCTGCCACTACGTCACCGAGGAGCTGGATGCCGGCCCCATCATCGAGCAGGATACGGTGCGGATAGACCACGGCGACAGCGTGGAAGACATGGTGCGCTACGGGCGCGACATCGAGAAGACGGTGCTGGCGCGCGGCCTGCGCTACCACGTGGAAGATCGCGTATTGGTTTGCGGCAATAAAACCGTGGTATTCAGGTGAAATGAAAATCCGGTGCGGCTGCCCGCACCGGACTCAGGGAAGTACTTCTTGGGTTTGGCTATTCGGCCTGCGCGGCCCCGGTTTTTTGCGCGCCGCGCACCGCGCCGATGGCGAATACCACCGCACCCAGCACGATCATTAGAAGGAATTCGTAAGCGGGCACGCCACCGCGCAAGGTCAGCAGGCTGTCCATGACACCCAGCGCCATGATGATGAAGCCGAATATCTTGGTCTTTACGCCCCGGCGCACGTACTCCGCCTCGCCGGCGCTGTTTCCTTCAGCGACCAACACGCGGCCTTGCTGCCGGCGCTACCCGCCCACCAGAGCAGACCGCCCGCAAACAGCGCCGCGACCACCAGCGCGGTCACCAGCGGCCTGGCGCCGGTTGCCGGTTTCAGCAACAGCCAGTACCAGGTCGTCATGGTGTGCCTGGAGCCTTTTTCGCTGTTGTTGCTGCCATCCCAGGCGGCAAATGCGACGGGAATAAATTTGCCCTCGACAAACTGCATGTCCTTGTCGGCTGCGCCTGTGGTGAGCGGCCGTACCATCAGCACCCTCCAGGTTCCATCGGTGTAGCTCGACTTGGCCGTGAGGCCGGCGCTTGCCGCATCGCGTTTTTCGATCTCCTTGAAACCCTTGCTGTTGAGCATGTTGATGGTTTCCGGCGCATCCTTGCTGCCGCTCTTCCAGTGCCAGATATTCACCGGATGCGCCGCATCGCCCATGCCGAAATAAGGCTTCTGCATTTCCGAGGGAATCACCACCGGCAACTGCACCGCAGCGCCGTCTTCCTCAATCGGCGCATCAGCGAGCTTTCCGGCGCTGTCGTCTCCCGGAGTGCTCCTGGTGCGGTCATCCCACTCCAGCAGCATGGCGACCGCCTTGTCGTTGTACATGGCGCGCACCGTCATGGTGTCGTTGGATGGCAGGAAATAGCGCTCTTTGCCGATGATCTGCGGAACCATATAGAACGTGGTGGCCGCCGACTTTTCCCAACGCGCGTCGTCGGTGGCGGCGGGCAACTCGCCCTCCACCTTGTCGGCCTTGACAACGGTGTTGTCGGCGCTCACTTTCTTGCCGGTCTGGGCGAGGGACGCCACGTAGTTGGCCACGTGCCAGCGTTCCTCGATCGAAAGTTTCTTTTTGCTCTTGGGGTCGGCGAAGGACGGCATCTCGGTGCCGGCGATACCGGTGGAAATGCGCGCAAAAATATCTTTCGGATCCGCACTGCCCCGGTATGTCCACGGCTTGGTCAGGTTGCGCGGCCAGGTACGCTCGCCGGCTTCACCTTTGAGCCGCTTGGAGGCGCTGCCCTTGCCGGTCTTGCCGTGGCATTCCACACAACGATCCCCTTCCTCGAACAGCTTTTTGCCTTTCTCGATGCTCTCGGCGGAGCTTGATATCTGGGTGCCAAAATCAACCTGCTTGGCGGGCGGCTTTTCATAGCTGGCAAATTTTTTGACGTAGGCGACCAGATCCCATATATCCTGCTCGGACAGGATGTCGCTCCAACCCGGCATCGCCGTTCCCGGCATACCGTCGCGTATCATGCGGAAGATGTCGTCGTCATTGGGAGTCAGGTCTTCAAAATCCGATGACCTGATCTTGTAGTTGCCCGAGGTGAAATCCCTCGGCGGCGGATTGAGATGATCCTTGGCCGCCCCTTTGCCGTCACCTTCATCGCCATGGCACCAGGTGCAGCGCTTGTCGTAAATTTCCTTGCCCTTGTCCGCCGTGCCGGGCTTCGCCATCGCCGGGCCCGCCGCGAACAGCGCAGAACAGAGCGCAAGAAGCGCCAGTTTATTTGTATAAGCCATTGTGGTTCCTAAACGCCGATTATTCATGTGACCACGACCTCGGTTGTCTGCCGGTATAGTTATACAGGAACAGGATCACTTTCCAGATTTCGTCCTCCGTCAGAAAGTCCTGCCAGACCGGCATGGATGAAATCCAGGGCGCCGCCTCGGCGGGCAGGCCCGGACCGCCGGTAGCGATACGCCAGAACAGGAAAGACTCCTGCAATTGCGCGATGGTGCCCACGTCCTGGAAGTTGAGAGGCGTCGGGTTCAGGCCGGAAGCGTAAGGCCCCTTGCCATCCAGCTTGTCGCCATGGCAATACTGGCAGTTCTTGATATAAACATCGCCGCCCTCTTTGACGAGCGCCTTGAATTTCGCCGGGTCTTCCTTCTCGAATTTGCGGTATGGGTTCTCCAGCGTGGTCAGGTTATAGCTCTTGCCGTAAGCCTTGAATTTGTTCGGCGGGGCAGGGTGGATGGTGCGCAGTTCCACCGGGGCCTCGAAGCTGGGCAGCATGCTCGTGTAAGTGTAGTAGCCTGCCAGCAAGGGTACGATCACGAACACCACGTTGCGGATCATCTTCCTTGACGGATCTTCCACCAGCGCCTTGATCGGCCCCGCCAGTTCCTGTGCGCCCTCTTCGGTGAAGGTGAACACCATCACCACCCCGGCTACCACGAACACCATGTACATGGTGAGCAGGCTCTTTGGGATCAGCTGGCCCAGCAGCACGTCGAACAGCAAGATGAAGCCGAAGTAAGCTCCCAGGATCACCAACACCATTTGCAGCAGGCGCGGTATCGCTCTTTTCGGTGTCGCGTTCATTTTTTAGACCCCGCCATGTAGTTCAACAGCATCTCCAGCTCCTTGGCTTTCATTTGTTCGCCATAATTCTTGGGCATCATACCGGCGGTAAACCCTTTGGCGATCACCGCATCCGGGTCAAGCATCGCTTGGCGCAAATACTCCTTGTTGCGCGTAGCGCCGATCTTGGACAAGTTCGGGCCAAGACTGCCGGACTGGCCCGCAATCACATGGCAGGCACCGCAACCGTACTTGTTTACCACCGCCTCTGGCGTGGTCAACGGCGCTTCCTCGGCTTTGGCCGCACCTTCGGCGGGAGGCGCCATCTTGGGGATTTCCACCGTCACTTCGCTGCCGCTCGAATCCTGCAGGTAGGCGATGACCGCCTTGGTTTCAACCTCGTTGAACCCGATACCGCCGCCCGTCACATCCGGCATGGGGCTTTCGGTATCGTTGGTGCCCGCCTTGCCAAACCCGGAAACCACGAAGGCCGACGGCTTTACCAGCGACTCCATCAGGTACTCCTCGACCGTTTTGGCCGTGCCCTTGTAGCGCGCATCCTTCAAGCGTTCAGCCGACACGGCACCGATTTTGTCCAGCATCGGCGCGCGGCCCAACGAGTTGTGGCACAGGGTACAAGTGCCTTTGCCATCGAAGTTCTTCTTGCCCAAGGCGATAAACTGGTCCATGGTCATGGCACCGAGATCCACCTTTTCCTCCACCGGCGGGTCAGCCGGTTTGATCTGCGGAATGCCGTAGTTGGAAAATCCCCAGAACCCGCTGATCACCAGCAGGCTGAAGACGACAACCTTGAGAAAATTGGTCATGCCTGCTGCTCCTTCCAGTAACCCTTGGCTACGGCATGCCGCCCGCTAATCGTGCTCAGCCAGAAGACAAAGATGACCATAGCCATGAACATGATCGTCCCGACCGAAACAACGCTGGCCACGTAACCCAGCCCGGGGGTATAGGCGTCCGGGGAGCCGTCGCGGAAGATGTTGGATATATGCCAGTGCTGGCGGATGCCGGAACGCACGTAACCCATCAGCCCCATCAGCCAGGTAAAGGACACCGCCAGCAGGAACAGCGCGTACTGGGAACGGGGAGGCATTCGCCCCCAGTGCAGCGGCGCCACATCTTTCGCGCCCTTGTACATGAACGTATCTATGATGGTGCTGATGATGATGATGACCAGCGTCGTCAGCACCTGGGGTACGGAGGCCGCCACTTTATATACCGTGTTGGTGAAATAGCCGTGGTAGACACCCAGGATCGTGATATTGATGAGGCCTGCGGTAAACAGGGCGATCTGCGCCGCGTTGCCCGCAGCCGCCCACGACACCGTGGCAACCTTGTTGGCGCGCCGGTAGAACATGAAGCTCATGAAAGTGAACGTGAGCAGGAAGTTCACAGCGGTATTCTTCGCAGGCATGATGCCCAGCGCACCCAGATATTTGTGATAGGGCCCGCCCAGGTCTTTGAGTTCGGAATTGGTGAGCACCAGAGTGTGCGGCGTAAACCACACCAGGAAAGCGACCACCAGCACGACGGCGATATATTTGATTCTGGGGTTGTAGCGGTAAGCGCCTTCACTGCGCCCCATGCCGCACCACAAATAATAGTTGGCCGACAGGAACAGCGCGCCGATCAGCACCGCCTGGATGATGAAAATCCAGGCGAACACGCCGCCCATCAGGGTGATGCCCATCTGCTGGCTGTAGGCGTACATTTCTGCGGTGAGGTAATAACCGGCGAAGGGCAGCGGCAACAGCGCGGCAATGGCGATAAAGTTGGCGTTGTAACCCATCCAGTCATAGTGGGCGCGCTCTTCTTTCTTCTGCGCGCTGAGAAACTTGAACGCGGCATACGCGCCCACGATCGAACCGCCGTACGCCACGTTGGCGACCACCCGGTGTATGTTGATGGGATTCCACAGGAAGTTATGAATGGCCGCCCAGGTATCCCCGTTGAATACGCCCGCCGCATCCACCGCTGCCGGGCTCATCATGAAGGTGGTCCAGGCGTTCGCCAGGAACATCAGCAGGCAGCCGACCGCGTTGAGCAGCAACCCCAGCGTCAGATGCACCCATTTCTTGTTGCCGCCCTGCAGCCAGTGCCAGCCGTAATAATATATGTACAGCACCGCGCTCTCGGCAAAGAACAGCAAGGCGTATGCCCACATGCTCCCCTTGAAGATCAAGGCCATGTACTTGAACAAATCCGGGTAGAACAGGATCATGCAGAAGGCCAGCAAGCCGCCCAGAATGGCGGTCAGCGAATAGGCGGTGATGCTGACCTTGATGAATTCATAGGCCATGTTGTCATAGCGCTCATCCCGTGTCGCCATGCCGATCGCTTCGATGATGAACACGAACATCGGCACCGCCACCACGAAGGCGCCGAACCACAGGTGCAACTGGGCCACGAGCCAGACTGCCACCCTGGAATTTACGCCCGGTATGGTGGGATAGTCCGCTGCTGTCAGTTTCGGCGCGGGCGGATATACCACCGCTTTGGCGGCTGGAGCCGCAGCAGCACCCGGTGCAGCAGCGGAAGCTGCCGGAGCGGCGGCCGCCGCTGATGCCGCCGGAG
The DNA here is from genome assembly GCA_016213335.1 of Nitrosomonadales bacterium. Taxonomy (GTDB): domain Bacteria; phylum Pseudomonadota; class Gammaproteobacteria; order Burkholderiales; family Gallionellaceae; genus VIKH01. The sequence goes on along the minus strand of JACRAQ010000014.1, from coordinate 21,358 downwards.
GCGCGGTAGCGGCCGCTTCGGTTGCGTTCGCCGCAGGCGCGAATGCGGGCAACATGAACATGGCGAAAATAGCCAGCACAAATGCCCCGCAGATTATTCTGATATTCCGTGTTAGCAAGATTGACTCCCGTTTATGCGCGCGTGTGCGTTACCCGGATGTAACCCCCGGGAAAACGATAAATCCTTAGTGGTGATATATCAGCGTCAAGCCCTGGAGTTTCATCATGGTGAAATCCAGGGCAAAAAATACCAGACTGAACACAACGAATGCGCCGATAAACGGCAACAGATAAGCTTTCATGTCGTTACGCCCTCAAGAACCACACAAAGAAAACGGTCGTCGCAACCAGCACCGCAATAAAAAACGCCGGCCCCAGCCACGGAAATTTTGTTTCCCCGCACTCGTGTGCTTCGCATTTATCAGCACTCATGTCCAGCCCTTTTTTCATTTCTCGGCGGCTTGCCGCCTGTTGGAAACCGCCGCCCCGGAAAAGGGTAATCCCGCCTCTCCCGGAGCGTGCCTGACAAAATTACAAAACGTAGTAATACAGGATGAGGCAAACGAAAACGACATTCACCAGCATCCCGGAAAAGATAACGCCATCCGCAAGGTGTTTTTTGCTCAGGAGTTTCATGCGGCCAGCTTGCCTTACTTGCCCTTGCAGTTGCACATCTTGCGGATGTAGGCCAGCAGCCCGTCCACTTCGGCAGCCGTCAGGGTTGCGCCCCAGGGCGGCATCAGCGGCGATTTGCTGATGGAGGGGCCGCCGTCCTTGATTACGCCCCGGATATCTTCATCCGAGCGCTTTTCCATATCTTCCTTATTGGTGAAATTGCGCGGGTCGGTGGCAAAATCCTTGGTGACATTGATGCCTTTGCCATCGCCCTTTTCTCCGTGGCACTGGGCGCAATAAAAATCAAACACCTGCTTGGTATCCGCAGCCTGCGCCGCACTGCCCGCACCCAAAGCCAAACCAAGCGCCACGGCAGCCGTCATTACAATTCTCGACATGATTCTATCTCCGTTAATTTCGTCTGGTTTATTCGAAAGTGGCTACATATGCCGCCACTGCTTCCAAATCCTTCGGATTGAGCACGCTGCCGAAGTCCGGCATATCCCGGACCGGCTTGAAATGCTTGATGTTCGCCAGGTAGGCATAAATCCAGTCGGGGTTCAACCTTTTTGCGGCGCCAACCAGGCTCGGCCCGCTCAAGCCGCCCCCTTTTTCGGTGGCATGACAGCCGCCGCAAGGCATCTTTTTATTGAAGATTTGCTTGGCTTGCGGGGTCGCAGCAGCCTTGATCACCCCCGCCTTGACTTCCGGCGAGGTCAAACCCATCAAATAATCGGTGAGCGCTGCGGCATCAGCAGCAGACGACTTCGGGTGATCACCCTTGTTCTTGTCGGTGAGCGAATTGTATTTCAGCGCGCGGATAGGCTTGGGATCCTGCAACCATGCCCCGAGCCAGGCCTTTTGGAACTTGCTGCCCGCATACCATAGCTCCGGCCCTTTCTTGGCGAGCTGGTCAGCAATCGTTTTCTCCTTTGCCGGGCCATCGGTGTAGTGGCAACTGGCGCAGCTCTTCTTGAAAATTGCATCTCCGCCAGCCGCGTAGCTGGTTGCTGTCGTCATGACCAGCATAGCCGCACCAATGGAAACGGTAACTGCTAGCAGTTTCATATCGCATTCCTTTCTATGGATTCAAAAAACAAACTGTTTTGGGAACTGTGTTGATTGGATTTTTATTTTTGTTGTTTTTGCTTATGCGCAATATTTTTATCTTGCCAGAGACACCGGATATTCCGGAACCCCTCCCTTGCCAAGCTGTATCCTTGGCTTATAGCAACCCTAGTAATCACGTTCGTCGAAAAATATAGCACATAACCCCCCCTTCTTGTTGATCTAAGTCAACTAGGTCGCGCTCCAGGCTGCCAGACATGGCGTCTCCACTCGCCGCAAGTGGCCCGCATCCCGGTATAAACCCGATCTGATCAGCAACACGCACTGTTGCTGTTTGTGGAGTCCGGGCCGAACGGCAGCCCGCCGCCGCAACCCGCGAACAGGCCGTAGTGGCGGCTGAAGTCCCCGGTAAAATCAAAGTGCTCGCGGAAACGGGTTTCGCGCAGCATCCGCCACGTGTTGCCGCAAACCGGAAAGATGCGCCCGGCCTCGAAATCATGGTGTTTGTCCAGCACAAAACGGTGCGGGTGATCGGTGACGGTGCCGCGATATACCACCGCCTGCCCGTAGTCCTCGCAGGCGGTTTCCAGGCCATCCAGTCTGAACAGGCGCCAGGTCGCGGAATAAAAACGGAGGTTGCCTGCCAGAAGCGCAAGTTCGGGATCGGTGATCTCCAGCTCCCGGTCGGCTACCAGGCGCGGATCGTTGAAACCCTGCCGCTGCGCAAGCCGCAGAAAATCGTTCCAGTACAGCGCACCCCCCAGGCATTCGCCGTACATGACTGGGTCGTTGCGCACCTGCTCCGGCACGCGGCGGTCGGCATACACGTCGGAAAAATACAGCTCGCCGCCCGGCTTGAGCAGGCTATATGCCCCGCGCAGCACGGCGTCCTTGTCCGGTGACAGATTGACCACGCAGTTCGACACGATGACATCAAAGCTGCCCGGCTCCAGCCCGAGTTCATCGAGGCGCTCGATGTAACCGCGCTTGAACGTCACATTGTCGAAACCGAACCGTTCGCTGTGGTAGGCGCGGTGCCGTTCGGCAACCTCCAGTTGCTCCTCGGTCATGTCCACCCCGACCACGCGACCGCGCGCTCCCACAAGTTGCGCCAAGGCATATACATCCCGCCCGGCGCCGCTGCCCAGATCCAGCACGTTGCAACCCTCGAGCAGCGGCGGGCAAACCAGGCCGCAACCGTAATAGCGGGATGTGACCTCGGGATGAATGCGCTGCAACAGGGGTTTCAGCCAGCCGGGCACCTGTGTGGCGTCGCAGCATGCCGAGGTTTTCAAATCGCCGGAATGCTGCAACTGGCGACCGTAGTAATCCTTGACCAAATTATGCATGATCCCTCTTCATCGAGCGCCGTTCTATAACCAGTCTGCCGGAATGCGCTTCAAATCGCCCGGCCTGTCCACATCGTGCAATTGCGGGCCGGTTTCCAGTGACCAACCCAGCAGGCCGATGCGCTTTATCGTTTCTCGCGCCACGCTTTCCGTACTCCAGGCAATATCGTTAAACAACGACGGATGAAAGCTGGCGAGCCCCAGCAAAACGTAGCCGCCATCCGCCGCAGGATAAATGACGGCATCGTTGCATTCAAGGGTGGCGGCGGCATCACGCAACAACAGCGCGCTCATTTCGATACAGTCGGTTCCGATCAGCAGCACCGTCTCACCCCTTTCGAGCGCGCGTTGCGCGGCGCGGGCAAGGCGCTCGCCGAGGTCGCCGCCACCTTGATCCGCAATTTCTATCTCCTGGGCGATTTCCGTGCCCAACCATGCGGGCGAAGCGATTTCCGGCATTACGCGCAACTCTACCGGGCCGACCGCGGCATCAACCGCACAAGCCAAAGTGTGCTGCAACATCCGGCACGCGAGCTTTGCCGCGCCTTCCGGACCCAGCACCGGGATCAGCCGCGTCTTGGCGAATCCCGGCTGGGGCGCCTTGGCGAAAATGATGATGCGGACGGGTTTCACCGGTACAGCCTCGCCAGCTCTGCTGCGTCAACACCGCGCCAGTATGCCCAGCGCAAGCGCCACATCAGCCAGATCGTCCGCCATACCCCGTTGGCTTCCCAGCGGCGGCCCGAGGTTGTCACACGCTCTGCCAGGCAAATCGGCCTGGACAGCGCCCGCAAACGTTTGGACAGCTCGATATCCTCCATCAAGGGCTGTTCCGGAAAGCCGCCCGCCGCCTCGAAAGCGCGGCGCGTTACAAACATGGCCTGATCGCCGGTGGCGATCCCGGTAAGGCGCGAGCGCCAGTTCATCAGCGCGGCGATCACCCGCAGCATGAAAGGACGGCCATCAATGCGCACATCAAAACGCCCCCAGGCGCGTTCGGTGGCGCGCCCGCCGCCCCGGATAGCCGCTTCGATCGCTTGCCCGGCCAGAATTGGCAGTATGGTATCCGCATGCAGAAACAGCAGCACATCGCCACTGGCGGCAGCCGCGCCCGCGTTCATTTGCCGCGCCCTTCCGCGCCCGGCGGCAACCAGCCGCACGCCCGCGCGGGAAGCCAGTTGCGGTGACCCATCCCCGCTCCCGCCATCTGCCACGATCACTTCCGCGCCGCCCGCGCGCAGTGGCGCGAGGTGCTCCAGCAAGCCCGGCAGGCTTGCGGCTTCATTGAGCACCGGAATGATGACCGAAAGCTGCACGACTTCAGGCGCGCCGCCGGATAACCTGCCCTATCCGTCTGGCAGCCAGCGGAAATACGCCCAGCAGGGCGAAAGACAGCAGCACTTCCGGCGAGAGTATGCCGGCCATGCTGTCAATGCGCGCCAGTTGCGTGCCCGCATTCACGTACACCAGCGTGCCCGGCAACATGCCCGCCTGGCTGACCCAATAGAAAGTGGTGGCACGCATGGGTGTCAACCCCATCAGCAGGTTGATCAGGAAAAACGGAAACACTGGCACCAGACGCAGCAGGAAAAGATATTGCGCGCCCTCTTTCGCCACGCCCTCGTTGATTCCCTTCAGCTTGCCGCCAAAGCGCTGCTGCACCCTGTCGCGCAACAGGTAGCGCGAAACCAGAAACGCGAGCGTCGCGCCGATGGTGGACGCAAAAGATACCAGCAAGGAGCCTGCCCAGAAGCCGAACAAAGCGCCTATCGCCAGCGACATGATGGTCGCGCCCGGCAACGACAGCGCGGTGACGGCGACATAGACCAGAAATGCCGTCAGCGCGGTCAGCCAGGGGGACTGCGCCTGCATGGCCGCAAACTTTTCCTGGCTCTCCTTGAGCGATTCCAGCGTCAGGTACCGATCGAGGCCCATGCCAAAAAACAGGAAGAATGCCGCGACCGCCAGCAAGACGAGAAACGCCTTTTTCATGCCGCCCGCTCAGCCGTGCAGCGCACCGCTGCAACTGCTGCCCTGCCCTGCGGTGCAGCCGTAGCAGTGGTCGGCGACACGGACAATATTTCCCCGCAGATCGGATTGCAAAAGATCGCGCAGGTGCGGACGTCCAGCCCCCGGCAGCGCCAGCCCGAGCTGCTGGTTGAAATCGCAGTCGTAGAGATAACCCTGCCAATCCACGCTGACCAGGCTGCGGCACATCACGCCATCGAGATTGGCGGCGGAGAAGCTGCCTTTCAACAAGAGCATGTAATCGTTAAACTGCCCCCTGGAAACCAGCGTGCTGCCGAAACGCTGGATGGGCATGTTGGCCATCACGTACAGCCGGTCGAACACGACGCCAAAGTTCCTGGACAACTCGCGCTGGTAATCCGCCTGCAGCGCAACCTGGCCTGGCGGCAGCGAAGGCCCTGACGGGTTATACACCAGGCTCAGAGTAAGCCCGCTGCCTTTCTGCCCGTAGCCCAGCGCGTTGAGCTGCTGCAGCGCCGCGATGCTTTTATCGAACACGCCCTCCCCACGCTGTCTGTCCACGTTGGCGGAGGTATAACACGGCAGCGAGGCCACGATTTCCACTTTGCGGCCAGCCAGAAACTGCCCGAGATCCTCCTGGCCCGGCTCGAACAGGATAGTCAGGTTGCAGCGGTCAATCACATGCGCACCCATGGCGGTAGCCTCGCTTACCAGATCGCGGAATCCCGGGTGCAGCTCCGGAGTGCCCCCGGTCAGGTCAAGCGTCCTGATGCGGCGCGCTTCCAGCACGCGCGGAATAAGTTCGAGCGCTTCCTCCACCATCATTTCAGGGCGGTTGGGGCCTGCATTGACGTGGCAATGCAAACAGGTTTGATTGCATTGATAACCCAGGTTAACCTGCAGCGTTTCCAGCTTGCCGCGATGCGGCGCTGGGAACCCGGTGGCTTCAAGCAATGGCAAGGTAGCGTGCATATAAACGTCCAGTGGTTACTGTGGGAAGGCGGCTTTCCGGCATAATCTACCCGCATGCTGGCGGTGCCATTACATCAGAAACACAAGGGTCAGGCATGGCAAATTGTGTTCCGTATTGCATTTTATACCGGTTCCCCCTTTTCACTTCAGCCGTAGCCGCAATACAATGCCCGCCCGCTCTCAGGAAGACGATTCCAATGAATAAACGGCACGCAATAACCGGCTGGCTTTCCAGTCTATCGGCAGCACTGTTCTTGCTCGTGCTGAGCAACAGCTGCGCCGCCCAGGTGGCGGATATTTCGCAAACCGAGCTGTTACGGCGCATCAACACCCATTACACGCACATCATCCTGGATGTGCGCAGCCCCGAGGAATACAAGGAGGGCCATTTGCCGGGCGCAGTCAACATCCCCTTTGACCGGCTGGATTCCCGCCTTGCCGAGATTGACCCGTATAAAAACAAAGAGGTGGTACTGTACTGCGGGAGCGGCGGACGCGTAATCATTGCTGCGCTCATCCTGCGATCTGCAGGTTTCAAAAACCTGCTGCATCTGGATGGAGACATGGACGGCTGGATCAGCAACGGCAAGCTGCCGGTAGCAAGGTAGTCCGAACGCGAAGAAACTATGGTTTGACAGTGAATTACCGTTTGACATAGAATTCGCGCCCCTCAAGATTTTATTGCTTCAGGAAACGCCATGAAAACATTTTCCGCTAAACCCCAAGAAGTCCAGCACGACTGGTACCTGGTGGATGCCGCAGACAAGGTGCTGGGCCGTCTGGCGAGCCAGATTGCAGCGCGCCTGCGCGGCAAGCACAAGGCGATTTTCACCCCGCACGTGGACACTGGCGATTTCGTCGTGGTGGTCAATGCCAGAAAACTGCGCGTGACCGGAAACAAGACCGAAGCCAAGCTTTATCACCGCCACTCCACTTTTCCCGGCGGGCTTTATACGACGAACTTCGCCAAATTGCAGGAGCGCCACCCCGACCGCGTGCTGCAAAAAGCGGTAAAGGGGATGTTGCCGAAAGGGCCGCTCGGTTATGCCATGCTGCGCAAACTGAAGGTTTATGGCGGTGCGGATCACCCGCACGCCGCCCAGCAGCCCAAACCCATTGACCTGTTGAAGGCATAAGACATGAGCATTAATTACAACTATGGCACCGGACGCCGCAAGAGCGCAATTGCGCGCGTGTTCATCAAGCCCGGCAAAGGCAATATCGTGGTAAACGACAAGCCGGTGGATGTGTTTTTCTCGCGCGAAACCGGCCGCATGGTGGTGCGTCAGCCGCTGGTTCTGACCGAAACGCTGGACAAGTTCGACATCATGGTGAACGTGTGCGGCGGCGGCGAATCCGGCCAGGCTGGAGCGGTACGCCATGGCATCACCCGCGCCCTGATTGATTACGACGCAAGCCTGAAACCAGCTCTGAGCAAGGCGGGGCTGGTTACACGCGACGCGAGAGAAGTGGAACGCAAAAAAGTCGGTTTGCGCAAAGCACGCCGCCGCAAACAATTCTCCAAGCGTTAAGCCTGCAGGTGCGGGTTTTGTGCGAAGGCCGCCTCCGGGCGGCTTTTGCGTTTCCGTGTATCATTTACCTAAATTAAAACCGGATTGCGGTTTCAGGTTTCTGCCCGCCGGGCGTTCAATAAGGAGCGATGCGTGATCAAGGTCGGTATCGTGGGGGGAACGGGTTATACCGGAGTCGAGCTGTTGCGTTTGCTGGCGCAGCATCCGCAGGCAGAGTTGCGCGCCATCACTTCGCGCGCGGATGCCGGCACGGCGGTCAGCCAGATGTTCCCCAGCCTGCGCGGCCATGTCGGCTTGCACTTTACCCACCCCGACGAAGCGCGCCTGGAACAATGCGATCTGGTGTTCTTTGCCACGCCCAACGGCATCGCCATGCAGCAGGCGCGCGCCTTGCTCGATGCGGGCGTGCGGATTATTGACCTGGCGGCGGATTTCCGCATCCGCGATGTGGCGCTGTGGGAAAAATGGTACGGCATGAGCCACGCCTGTCCCGACCTGGTTGCCGAAGCGGTGTATGGCCTGCCGGAAATCAACCGCGCGCAAATCCGTGAGGCGCGGCTGGTAGCCAACCCCGGCTGTTACCCCACGGCAGTGCAGCTCGGCTTCATCCCGCTGCTGGAAGCCGGGCTGGTGGACGAGGCCAACCTGATCGCGGATGCGAAATCCGGCGTTTCTGGCGCCGGGCGCAAGGCGGAGCTGGGTTTCCTGTTTTCCGAAGCGGCGGATAACTTCAAGGCCTACGGTGTGCCGGGCCACCGCCATTTGCCGGAAATCAGACAGGGGCTGGCGCAGGCGGCACAACGGGAAATCGGCCTGACTTTCGTGCCGCACCTGACGCCGATGATACGCGGTATCCACGCCACGCTGTATGCCCGCTTGCGGCAGGACGCCGACTTGCAGACGCTGTACGAGCAGCGTTATGCCGGGGAAGCGTTCGTGGATGTCATGCCCGCAGGCAGTCATCCGGAAACCCGCTCGGTGCGGGGCGCGAACTGTTGCCGGATTGCGGTGCATCGTCCGCAGCAGGGCAGCACCACGGTGGTGCTGGCCGTGATTGACAACCTCGTCAAGGGCGCCGCCGGACAGGCGGTGCAGAACATGAACATCATGTTCGGGCTGCCCGAAACGGCGGCGCTGACCCACGTTCCGTTGCTACCCTAGTGCTGCGCCGGGTCAAAAGCAAATTCGGCATTACTGCTCCGCGCCTCGCGGTACGGCCGCATGTTCCGTGGTATTTGCGCTGGGCGGCGACGTTGCCTTTTGTGCTGGCTGCGGGCTGGCTGGTTTGGTGGGCCTATGATTCCGGGCTGGAGCTTGCCGGCTTTCATCGCGGGCAGGCGGAGCAGGAATTAGCCCAGTTGCGGGATCAGGTCACCGCGCTGAAAAGCGAAAATGCCAAACTGATCAGCCAGGCCGCGTCCAATGAGCGGCAAGCGCAGATGGAGCATGCCGCCAATATGGAAACGGCGAAACAGCTGAAGGCGCTCAACGAAGAATATGTTCGCGTTCAGGAGGATCTTTCGTTTTTCCAGAATTTATCCCTGTCCGACACGCGCGAGGGAGGGCTGGCCGTTTACCGGCTCAAGCTGGAGCGCGACACCTTGCCCGGCGAATACCGCTACCGCATGCTGCTGGTGCGCAGCGGGCAACTGCGCGCTAAGGAGTTCCAGGGCAGCCTGCAACTGCTGGTCAACGTGCAGCATAATGGCGAAAAAAAGGTGCTAGTATTTCCGGAAGAGGATCCGTTATCAAAAAATGGGCCGGTTGATGCGGCATACCAGATAAAATTCAAGTATTATCAGCGCATCGAACGCAGCTTCCAGTTGCCGCCCGAGATGCAGATCGAGAGCGTTCAGGTGCGTATATTTGAAGAGGGAGCGCACGAGCCGAAGATCAAGCAGGACTTCAGCCTATCTTGATGACAGGGGAACGAACATGTTTGGCAAACGGCACAGCAAGCCGCAGAACCGCATTGATTCGCTGGTCGGCGCGGAAACCCGGGTGGATGGCAACCTGAACTTTACCGGCGGATTGCGCGTGGATGGCGTAGTCAACGGCAATGTCATTGCCGCGCCGGGCAAGCCCAGTACGCTGGTGCTGAGCGAGCATGGCCGCATCAACGGCGAGATCAGCGTGACGCATCTGGTGGTGAACGGCTCGGTGGAAGGGCCGGTGCATGCGGCGGATTACCTGGAACTGCAAGGCAAGGCCAAGGTCGTAGGGGATATTTATTACAAGACGCTGGAAATCCAGCTGGGCGCGATAGTCGAAGGCAGGCTGATGCACCTGGCGGAAGCGGTGTCCGACAAGGTGGTGGCGTTCAAGCTGAGCGGAACCGAGTCAACAAACAACTAACCTGATGGAGACAACCATGAACACTGTAGCCGAATCGCAAGACCCGCTGCTGTTTACCGACAGCGCGGCCAACAAGGTGAAACAACTGATCGAGGAAGAGGGCAACTCGGACCTGAAGCTGCGCGTATTTGTCAGCGGCGGCGGCTGCTCCGGCTTCCAGTATGGCTTCACTTTCGACGAAGTGGCCAACGAAGACGATACCGTGCTGAACAAGAACGGGGTGCAACTGCTGATAGACCCCATGAGCTTCCAGTATCTGGCGGGGGCCGAAATTGATTACCAGGAAAGCCTAGAGGGGTCGCAGTTCGTGATCCGCAACCCGAATGCCGAGACCACCTGCGGTTGCGGGTCGTCCTTTTCGGTTTAACGAAATCTGGCCCGGTAAGCCTGGAGGGGGCGCAAGCCCCCTTGTTTTTTGGTTTAGGACTGCCGGGCGGTCAGGTTTTCCCTGCCAAAAACAAAATCTGCAAATCGCGCTAAAGTATTTCCGTATCCCTCCGATAAGTACATTGCGACGCTGATTGCGGGCAGCTATGGCACCTGCACCGGCTCCAGTAGCCAAAATGGCTACCTTCCAACTTAAATTATCGGGGGAGAAGTTCATGAAAAAAACAGTCCTATCGCTGGCGAGCCTGCTGGCAGCAACAGCGTTTGCACCGGAAGCATCCGCCATTCCGGCATTTGCGCGCCAGGTCGGCATGGCCTGTAACGCCTGCCATGCTCAGCACTTTCCGGTTTTGAACGGCTTTGGCCGCGCTTTCAAGGCGTCCGGCTACACCATGATGGGCGCCCAGCCCCAGATTGAAGGCGAGCACCTGGCCATTCCCAACACGCTGAATGCATCCATATTGTTCAAGGGCCGTTATGTGAAAGCTGATCGGACCGGTGTGGCTGGCGCCGGTACTACCGCTTCTCCGAACACGGGTGACGGCCAATGGCAATTCGGCGATGAATTCAGCCTGTTCTTTGGTGGTCGCGTGGCGGAAAATGTTGGCTTTGTTATCGAAGGCAATATGGTGGGGGGCTCTACTACAACGGCAACCAACTATACGGGCGCTGCCTGTACTGCTGGCCAGCTTGCCGCTGGCGCTGTTGCCGTAAGCGCTACGAACTGCGCATTGAGCGACGGCACCGCAGGCGTGGGTGGCAACTTCCTGGCCAGCTTCAAGATTCCCTTCACGTTTAACGCGGGCCCTGCAAAATTGTCGGTGATTCCCTTTACCACTGACGCGCACGGCCCGATGTATGCCTTCGATTTGTCCAGCGGCGGCGTAGTACGTGCCATCCGCTGGGCGGAAGGCCGCGCCGAAACTTCTGCGGTCCAGTATATGTCCACCACTGGCGGTTCCGCTGGCGCGGCAACCGGCATCACCTTCGTGGCACAAAAAGACGACCTGGGTTACATCAACCTGACCAAGTTCTCACCCTCGCTATTACCGGGCGGCAACGGTCAAGCCATTACGTCCACGGAGTTTAAGAGCAGCTACATCCGTGTCGCTGCCACCCCGACCGTGGGTGACTGGGCCATGCTGTTTGGCGTCGGCTCGATAAGCGGGTCGTCGTATTCCAACGTGACGCTGGCCGAAGAAGAAACCAGAAAAACCTTCTTTGACTTTGAAGCTCACGGTGAAGTGGCCGGCAAGGAAATGTCCGTGTACGCACAACATGCCCGTGCTCCTGCGGCTACTGTCGGCAAAGCCAGCGCGTACAACGCCAACGCCTGCACGGCGACAACCTGCAACCCGGACCGCAAGGCGACCACCATCGGCGTTGATTATTCTGTGATTCCGCATGTGCTGAGTCTCGGCGCAGCCATTCGCAGGGCGCAAACCGGGGCGGCAGCGGGCGCGAACAGCGACAACGCGTTCACCCTGACCGCCGTATACGACTTGTACCAGAACGTGGCGCTGCATCTCAATCACGCCAAGTTCAGCGGTGATGTTCGCCAAACAGCCGCTCAAGAGAAAAGCCGCACCTATCTGATGCTGGAAGCAGCGTTTTAAGTCTGACAGGCAACAGCAAAGCAACACCTGCGGGGAGGCTTCGGCCTCCCCGGTTTTTTGTGCGCGCGAAATGTGCGGCGGGTAAAATCGCGCCCCATGACCATTCCACCCGACTCCCCGCAGGCGCGCCGCACGGCGCGCATCGAAAGCCTCTTTCCGATCGAATATCCCGCCGACCTGCCGGTGGTGTTGCGCCGCAACGAGTTGGCGCAGACGATTCGCCAACATCAGGTCGTCATCGTATGCGGCGAAACCGGCTCCGGCAAAACCACGCAGTTGCCGAAAATCTGCCTCGAGCTTGGCCGTGGCGTGCAAGGGATGATCGGCCATACCCAGCCCCGGCGCGTGGCGGCGCGCTCGGTGGCCAGCCGCATCGCGCACGAACTGAAAACCGAGCTTGGCGGCGCGGTGGGGTTCAAGGTGCGCTTCAACGACAAGGTTTCAGCCGATACCTGCATCAAGCTGATGACCGACGGCATCCTGCTGGCGGAAATCCAGGGCGACCCGGAATTAAAAAAATATGACACCCTCATCCTTGACGAAGCGCACGAGCGCTCGCTCAACATTGATTTCCTGCTGGGCTATTTCAAGCAATTGCTGCCGCGCCGCCCCGGCCTGAAACTCATCGTCACCTCGGCCACGCTGGATGCGGAACGATTCTCCAGGCATTTTGGCGGTGCGCCGGTCATCCAGGTATCCGGCCGCAGCTATCCGGTGGAAATCCGCTACCGCCCGCCGCAGCAGGATGAAGAAGGGGAAATGCCGGATCTGCCCCAAGCAATATGCGGCGCACTGGACGAGCTCTCCATCGGGGGGCTGCGCGGTGATGTGCTGGTGTTTCTGCCCGGCGAGCGCGAGATCCGCGACACGGCGGAGGCCTTGCGCAAGCACCACCCCAAGGGTGTGGAAATCCTGCCGCTGTTCTCGCGCCTGTCGGTGGCCGAACAGGATCGCGTGTTCAGGCCAGCCTCCGGAGTGCGCCGGGTGGTGCTGGCTACCAATGTGGCGGAAACTTCGCTCACCGTGCCCAACATCGGCTATGTGATTGACAGCGGTCTGGCGCGCATCAACCGCTACAGCATCCGGCAGAAAGTGGAGCAGTTGCGTATCGAGAAGATTTCCCGCGCCTCCGCCAGCCAGCGCGCCGGGCGTTGCGGGCGCGTGATGAGCGGCATCTGCGTACGCCTGTACGATGAAGAAGATTTCAAGGTGCGCGCGGAATTCACCGATGCGGAGATTTTCCGCGTGTCGCTGGCGACGGTGATATTGCGCATGGCCGCGCTCGATCTCGGCGAGGTGGAGCAGTTTCCGTTCATCGAGCCGCCGGGATCGCGCTCGATTACGGATGGGTATCAGTTGTTGATTGAGCTGGGTGCGATTGCAGAGGGCGCTCCTCCTCCCCAACCCCCCCCCGGAGGTGAAAGGAGTTTTTTCCCCTCTCCCATCGGGGGAGGGGCCAGGGGAGGGGGAACGCGCCAACTCACCCCGCTGGGCCGCGAGCTGGCCAGGCTGCCGCTCGACCCCAGGATTGCGCGCCTGCTGCTGGCCGGACGGCAGTACCACTGCCTGGCGGAAATTCTCATCATCGCCAGCGCGCTGGCGCTGCAAGACCCGCGCGAACGCCCCGCAGAACGGCGCGAGGCGGCGGAAGCCGCACATCAGCGTTTCAACGACGAGCGTTCTGACTTTTTGGCCTACGTAAAATTATGGGCATGGTTCCAGCAGGCGGTGAAGCATAAAAAATCCAACCGCCTGTGGGCGAGCGAGTGCCGCGAAAATTTTCTGTCGCCGTTGCGTCTGCGCGAATGGCATGAGCTGCATCAGCAGCTGCATGCGCAGATTTCTGAAGCGGGATGGATGGAGCGCGCCCCCTCCCTAACCCTCCCCCAAAGGGAGAGGGAACTGGTTCCGTCAAGTTCAGCGGTTAGCCCCTCTCCCGCCGGGGGAGGGGTTGGGGTTGGGGTTGGGGAGGGGGTGGGAGTGCGCCCTGTACGCCATACTTCCCTGCCAGAAGTGATGCTTGTCCGTGCCCGCACCCTGCGCAAAAACGCCACCGATGCCGAGAATCTGCTCTGGCAACTGTTGCGCAGGAACCAGCTTCTCGGCCACGGCTTTCGCCGCCAACACCCTTTGGGGTCATACATCCTGGATTTTTACTGCCATCAGGTAAAACTGGCGATTGAGCTGGATGGCGGGCAACATGCGGAAGATACGCAGCACAAGCATGACGACAGGCGCAGTGCCTGGCTACGCAAACAGGGCGTTACCGTGCTGCGCTTCTGGAATAACGACGTGTTGCAGAATACGGAAGGGGTGTTGCAGGTTATTTATGACTGGCTGGAAAGCCACCCCCTCCCTAACCCTCCCCCGTTGGGAGAGGGGACTGGTGTGGCGGCGTCTATCGTCCCACTTTCATCGCTCAAGGTGGCGGATGCAGCGATAGCCCCTCTCCCAACGGGGGAGGGGTTGGGGAGGGGGTGCATGAATCGGAGCAGCGCAAGCGAATCACAACCCGCCACCTACGAACAAATCCACAAAGCCCTGCTCACCGGCCTGCTCGGCAACATCGGCATGAAGAGTGCGGAGGACATGCATTATCTTGGCGCGCGCGAGATCAAATTTTTCGTCGTGCCCAATTCGGCGCTGGCGAAGAAGGGCGCGAAATGGGTGGTGGCCGCCGAGATCGTGGAGACCACCCGGCTATATGCGCGCTGTGTCGCGCGCATCGAGCCGGAATGGCTGGAAGAAATCGGTGCGCATCTGATCAAACGGCATTACTACGACCCGCACTGGGAAAAGAAGGCGGCGCAGGTGGCGGCGTGGGAGCGCAGCACGCTGTATGGCCTGATCGTCAATCCGAAAAAGCGCGTGCATTACGGGCCGATGAACGTCGCCGAATCGCGGGCGATATTCATCCGCCAGGCGCTGGTGGCGGGCGAGTTCGACACGACGGCCCCGTTCTTCGCGCATAACCGCAAGCTGGTCCGCGACATCGAGGCGCTGGAACACAAGGCGCGCCGCCCGGACGTGCTGGTGGACGAAGAACTGATCTTCGCCTTTTACGACAGCCGCATCCCGCCGCACATCCACAACGGGGCAGCGTTCGAAGCGTGGCGCAAGGAAGCCGAGCGGAAAGAGCCGCGTCTGCTGTATTTGCAGCGCGACGACCTGATGCGCCACGAGGCGGCAGGCATCACCACCGAGCAGTTTCCGCCGCAACTGGTGATGAACAACGTCAGCTATGCGCTGGGCTACCACTTCGCGCCGGGCCAGAAGGACGATGGCGTGACGCTGACCGTGCCGCAAGCCCTGATAAACCAGGTTTCCGCCGCGCGCTGCGAGTATCTGGCACCCGGCCTGCTGGCGGAAAAAGTAACACAACTGCTGAAAACCCTGCCGCAGAAACTGCGCCGCCACCTGGTGCCGGTGCCGGAATTTGCCGCTGCATTCTGCCGCGAGGTTCGCCCTTCCGACACCCCGTTGCTGCAAGCGCTGGCCCGCTACATCCGCGAGCAAAAACAGCTTGAAACGCCGCTCGACGCCTTCCGCCTGGAACAGCTGCCGCCGCACCTTGCGATGAATTTCCGCGTGGTGGACGAACACGGCAGGCAGCTGGGCATGTCGCGCAACTTTGCCCAGTTGCGCGGCGAATGGGCGCCGAAGTTCTCCCCCTCCCCCTCCCCAACCCCTCCCCCGGAGGGAGAGGGGCTAACCGTTGCATTCGACAGCGTCCGTTCCCTCTCCCCTCGGGGGAGGGTTAGGGAGGGGGACGCAAGCAACCCGGCGCGCCACACCTCATGGGACTTCGGCGATTTCGCCGAAACCTCGCAGGTGCAGCGGGCCGGGCAGAACATTACGGTGTTCAACGCGCTGGTGGATGAGGGCAACGCAATCTCGCTGCAAGCTTTCGACACGCGCGAAGAAGCACAGAACGCGCACCGCAAGGGGCTCGCGCGCTTGTTCATGCTGGCACTGAAAGAACAGGTCAAATTCCTGGAAAAAAACCTGCCGGACGTGCAGGCAATGGCAATGCAGTTCATGCCCTTCGGCAGCCAGCAGGATTTGCAGCGGCAGATACTGTCCGTGACTTTTGATCGCTGCTGCCTGATGGAACCCTGGCCGGGCAACGAAAAAGAATTTGCCGCGCGCTGCAAGGAAGCAAAAAACCGCCTGGCACTGGTGGCGCAGGAAATTGCCCGGCTGGCCGGCTCTATCCTGGCCGAATACCAGTTGGTGCAAAAAACCCTGCAGGCCGCAAAAACGCGGCCACAGGACGGAACCGTGGGGAAAAAGAGTGCGGGAGTGGCCGCGTCGCGCCTTCTCCCGCAAACTGCTGGCTTCGCCAGTAACGTGTCGAATGCGCACAGCCAAGCCTGTCAGGATATCCGCGCGCAATGCGAGTGGCTGTTGCACAGGGAATTCATCGCGCAAATTCCCTACGAACGCTTGCAGCATGTCCCGCGCTACCTCAAGGCGATCAACGTGCGGATGGAAAAACTGCGCGCCAATCCTGCGCGCGACGCGCAGCAACTGGCGCAACTGCTGCCCTTGCAGCAGCAGTGGCAGCGCAGGCAGCAAGGCCAGCAGGGCGAACGCGACCCGAGGCTGGCCGATTTCGGTTGGCTGTTGCAGGAGTTGCGCGTGTCACTGTTTGCGCAGGAACTGAAAACGCCGGTGATCGTGTCGGTAAAGCGCTTGCAGAAAATGTGGGAGGGAATGTGAGGGGAATGCCACGTTGCAGACAGCCCGGCTGCCCGCTACAGTATAATCGGCGCAGTTGTTATGGGGAGAGAGTGTATGCCGGACCGTTTGAACAAGCAGGAAATCGCCATGCTGCGCGAAGAAATGGAAATGCTGATGGGCGAGCGCGCGGGCTTGCTGAAGGTGGTGGGTGCCGCCGCCGCTCTGGTAGCCAATACCGATGGACGGGATTTGCCTGCGGAAGCCGCGGAAGCCGCAGAGTTGCTGTCCATGCTGGTAAACGATCTGCCTGAGGAAACCTTGCTGGAAGCGCTCGAAAGCGTGCAGGCCAAGGTTGATCCGAGCGACCTGGAAATTTCCTGAGAAACATAATGCGGCAAGGCGCGGAACCCAAACTGGGCCTGATCCTGTCCGGAGGCGGCGCGCGCGCCGCTTACCAGATCGGGGTGTTGAGGGCCATCGCCGGGATACTGCCGCGCCAGGCGCACAACCCCTTCCCGATTATCTGCGGCACCTCGGCGGGCGCGCTGAACGCGGCCACGCTGGCGGTGAACGCGCGGAATTTCCGCAAGGGGGTGCAATACCTCAGCAACATCTGGAAAAATTTCCAGGTGGGGGAGGTGTACCGCGCGGATCCGGTCGGGGTATTCGGCAACAGTATCCGCTGGTTTATCGGCGTGGTACTGAGCATGATGGGCATCAACAAACTGAACCGGGTGTCGTTGCTGGATAACACGCCGCTGGCGGATTTGCTGTACAAAACCCTGCCGTGCGAAAAAATCCAGGAGAGCATAGACGACGGCCTGCTGCACGCGCTCTGCATCACGGCTTCGGGTTACGGCACGGGACACTCTGTGGCTTTCTATCAGGGGGTGAAAGATATCCAGCCCTGGCAGCGTGCCAGACGGCACAGCGCCCCGGCAAAAATTGACGCCACGCACTTGCTGGCCTCTTCCGCCATTCCTTTCCTGTTTCCGGCGGTGCATATCCACCGCGAGTTCTTCGGCGATGGCTCGATGCGCCAGGCCGCGCCGATCAGCGCCGCACTGCATCTGGGGGCCAGCCGCGTGCTGATTATCGGGCTTGGGCAAAGCGGGGCGGAACCGCCGAGGCACGGGCACATGGACGAGTACCCTTCGCTGGCGCATATCGCCGGCCACGCGCTGAACAGCATTTTCCTCGACAGCATGGAAGTGGACCTGGAGCGCCTGCACCGCATCAACCGCACCGTCTCCATGATGCACGAAGAAACCCGCCAGGCGGTCAAACTGCGCCATATTGACGTGCTGCTGATCGAACCCAGCCAGCCCATAGACAGCATCGCGGAACGCTATACCAATCGCCTGCCGTGGACCATCCGTATCCTGCTGCGCGGCGTGGGCGCGATGCGGCGCAGCGGCGCCAACCTCGTCAGTTACCTGCTGTTCGAAAAGGAGTTCTGCCGCGCGCTGATCGAGCTGGGTTATCAGGATGCGATGAAGCGCAAGGAAGAAATACGCGCCTTCCTCGATACGGGGCACGAGATAAATGCGACGGACAACCTGCCGCAATGAACCACCCCGCGCGCACCCCGCAACAGCATGTGCCGGGACCGCTGACTTTCACCCTGTTGCGCCTGCTGGCAGATGGCGAATTTCATTCCGGCGAGCGGCTGGCCGGGCAGTTGGGGATTTCGCGCGCCAGCGTGAACAACGCCTTGCGCGAGACGGACGGCTACGGCCTGATCCTGCATCGCGTGCGCGGCCGCGGCTATCGCTTGCCCAATCCCCCGCAATGGCTGGATGCCGGGCGCATCAGCGAGCATCTGGGGGCGGCGCAAAAACACTTCCGCATCGAGATACTGGATAGCGCGCCTTCCAGCAACACCCTGCTGCTGCAGCGCGCTGCGCTGGGCGCGCCCTCCGGCAGCGTGCTGGCGGTGGAATGGCAAAGCGGGGGGCGCGGGCGCATGGGACGTGTGTGGTGTTCCGGCTTGGGTAACGCGCTGACCTTTTCGGTGCTGTGGCGCTTCGAACGCGGTTTGGCGGCCCTTTCGGGACTGAGCCTGGCGGCCGGAGTCGCGCTGGTGCGCGCGCTGCGCGCGCTC
The DNA here is from genome assembly GCA_016213335.1 of Nitrosomonadales bacterium. Lineage (GTDB taxonomy): Bacteria > Pseudomonadota > Gammaproteobacteria > Burkholderiales > Gallionellaceae > VIKH01. The sequence continues at coordinate 2,689 of JACRAQ010000014.1, read as the reverse complement.
GGCGTGGAGGGCATCCACCTCAAATGGCCGAACGACCTGCTCGGCAAGCGCGGAAAGCTGGCGGGCATCCTGGTGGAAGCGCAGGGCGACATGCTGGGGCCCAGCGCGGTCGTGATCGGCATCGGCCTCAACCTGTCCTTGCCCGGGCCAATGTTGCGGCAAATCGGGCAGCCTGCGGCCAGCCTTGCGGACATGACTGACGCTGTGCCGGATCGCAACCGCCTTCTTGCGGTAATATTGCGCGAGCTGCATGCCGTGCTGAACGAATTTTCCCGGCACGGTTTTGCCGCGTTGCGCGCTGAATGGGAAAGCTGCCACGGCGCGCGGGGGTGGCGGGTGCAATTGCTGCTGCCCGGCGGCGGCAAGGTGGCGGGCATCGCGCGCGGAGTGACGGCGGACGGCTCGCTGGAGCTGGAAACGGCGCAGGGAATGCGGGAATTCCATGCGGGAGAAATCAGTTTGCGGAGCGGCGGAGAGCAGGAATGCTGCTGATAGATGCCGGCAACAGCCGCATCAAATGGGCGCGGATCGAAGGCGGGGACTGGCTGCAGCAAGGCGAGCTCAGGCTGGCTGACATACCGGCGCTGCGGCAAATGTTTGCGGCTTTGCCGTCCCCGCGCAAAATTGTTGCGTCGAATGTTGCGGGGGACGCGGCGGGGCAGCGTATCCGTGCAGCGTGCGCGGTATGGCCTTGTCCGGTCGAGTTCATCGTGGCGGCAGCCGAACAATGCGGCGTGCGCAATGGCTACGAGCGGCCCGCCCAACTGGGCAGCGATCGCTGGGCGGCACTAATCGCAGCCTGGAGCCGGGCGCGCGCGCCTTGCCTGGTGGTGAACTGCGGCACGGCAACCACGGTGGATGTGCTGTCGGCCCGTGGCGAATTTACCGGCGGCCTGATTTTGCCGGGCATCGAAATGATGCGGCGCAGCCTGGCCGAAGGGACGGCCACCCTGACACCGGCTGAAGGAATCTGGCGGGAATTTCCGCGCAACACCGCCGATGCCGTGTTCAGCGGCGCGATCCAGGCCACTGCGGGCGCCATCCGGCAACAATACGCCGTGCTCGGCGAAAGCGGCGCGCGCTGCCTGCTCTCCGGCGGCGCGGCAGACGCCGTGCAGCCGCACCTCGATCTGCCGCTGGAGCGGGTGGATAATCTGGTGCTGCGCGGCTTGCAAATTATCGGACGGGAAATGGAGTCATGATGAAGTGGCTGTTCTGGTCGTTGCTGCTGGCCTGCCTGGTTTTCTTTGCTTTCATGCGCTGGGGTGCAGCCTTGCTGGGCGATGGCGCAAACATGCAGCCCCAGCCGCCGCTTAACGAGGAAAAGATCCGGCTGCTGAAGGCGCCGCCCGAGCCGCAACCCTATCTTGCCGCTCAGGTTCCGGTTCCTTCCTCCGCCGCTGCGCCCGCCCAACCGGCATGCATGGAGTGGGGAGAATTTTCCGGCGGCGATCTCGCGCGCGCCGCTGCCGCCCTGGACGGGTTGATGCTGGGCGGCAAGGTCGCGCAGCGGCAGGTTGAGCACGCCAGCGGTTACTGGGTCTACATCCCGCCCCGCCAAAACCGCTCCGAGACAGACAAGAAAGTCTCCCAGATCAAATCACTCGGAATAGAAGAATACTTTATCGTGCAGGAAGCGGGAAAATGGCATAACGCCATTTCACTTGGCATATTCAAAACTGGTGAAGCGGCCCAGAGATTTCTCGACAAACTGCGTGAGAAGGGAGTGAAGTCCGCCACGGTAGGAGAACGCGCCAGCAAGCTTGTGCTTACCGTGTTTGCGCTGAAAAACCCGGATGCAGAGTCGGTCGCAAAAATGGTGGAGCTGCAAGGCGAATTTCCCGGCAGCGAGCTGAAGGCGGTGGCTTGCGAGTGAGTTGCCGCAGGCCGGTGTTCGCCATCTAACGTAGGCTGGGGTGAGGCACGAACCCCAGCATTCCAAGGCCATACGCTGCTGGGATTCGCAAGCTCACCCCAGCCTACGGCGAGACAGCCATATGGGGAGAAGCCATGAGAACCTATATTCGCTCATTCACTCCCGGCGGCACGTTTTTCTTCACCGTCAATTTGGCCGACCGCTCCGCATCGTTGCTTACCGGCCATATCAACGAATTGCGTGAAAGCGTACAACGGGTGCGCGATGCGCATCCGTTCCATATCGCCGCGATGGTTGTGTTACCCGAACACCTTCATGCCATATGGACGCTGCCTGCGAGCGATGCCGATTACGCGATGCGCTGGGCTTTAATCAAGGCAGGGTTCTCGCGCAAGCTGCCCAAGATCGAGCGTATCGGCGAAAGCCGCCGCAGGAAAGGCGAGCGGGGCGTGTGGCAGCGCCGCTATTGGGAGCACCAGATACGCGACGAAAACGATTTTGCGCGGCATGTGGATTACATTCACTACAACCCGGTTAAACACGGCTATGTAGGGTCGCCATGCGACTGGCCGCATTCATCCATACATCGTTTCATCCGGGAAGGCATCCTTCCGGCGAATTGGGGAGCAGGCTACATTGCCGCAGAAAGTGCGTTATGGGGCGAGCCTGCGTAGCGTAGATACCGTCTTCACCGTCAAGCGTTTTTTGAGTAATCGTACTCATAAGGCTGTCGGGTTTTGAGTACGCCAAAGCACAAATGCACCAGCTTGCGCATAGCGGCACCGAGGGCGGACATCTTGGACTTTCCTCGGG
>JACRAQ010000105.1 GCA_016213335.1 Nitrosomonadales bacterium | reverse complement strand
GCGTACAGCGCCGATCCGGGCAGCAAGTAAAAGCAACAGATCAGATATTGCCTCCCAGGCAAAGGGGTTTTTTCTTTGTTGAGGAATAGTGTGGTGCGCGCTTCGACGGCGCAGGAATGAGTGCGAAGAATTAAAGGGGCTGAACTTACTTTTCCGAGAATCTATTCTCTATGTCCATTGCGCCATGCAGCACACGCAAGATGCAAAGCCCTGCCTGGCTTTGCTGAAAGAAAATCACATAGTTTCCATAGGCGCACGAGCGTATGTCATTGCCTAGCTCGGGCCTGAGGCGAAGCCTTGGGGGAGGCTGCAACCCTTGCGCATTGATTGCGTAGCTCTGCGATGAAGGTGCGCGCCCGGTGTGGGTTGTCTTGTGCGATGAAATCGCCGATTGCCTCCATATCCTGCTCGGCAAGCGGTGAAATCCAGTAATGCGTCATACCGATTATTTTCCGGCTTGCTTGCTGTATTTGTTTTCCAGCCGGTCAAAGACTTCATCGGCGGGGCGGCCTTTGCCACTGGCGACGCCTGCCGTGATGGCGGCCTTTAACTCTTCGCCGGAAAGTTTAGGAATCAACTGAATGGCTGATCCAGATGTGACCAGCTCGAATTCCTGGCCGGGGTGGAGGTGCATGGCCTCGCGCATCTCCTTGGGTAGCGCGATCTGGTAGTCGTTTGAGAGTGTGGCGGTGCTCATCGGTAACTCCTTAAATTAGCGGTGGCAACAATTTACACCCGCGCAAACCCCCGGGCAAGGAGTTACACCACATTAAAGAGGTCGAGGTGTCGAGTTAAAGAGGATAGGCTCTAGTTATTTTGATAACATGAGCCATGACCCTGAGAGCAGTCGAGAGACTCGAAATGACAGGCGCTAAGATAGAATAGCGCCCATGTTGCGGCTCACCGAAATCAAGCTTCCACTCGGCCATTCCACCCCCCACCCCAACCCTCCCCCGGAGGGAGAGGGGGCAAACGAATCGCTGCGCGAATCTCACTACAACGACGACCTCAAGGCCGCGATTCTCAAACGGCTGGGTATCGCTGCGGATGAGCTGATCGGTTACACCATTTTCCGGCGCGGCTTCGATGCGCGCAAACCCTCGGCGATCCTGTTTATCTATACGCTGGATGTTGAGGTAAAGAATGAGGCTGCATTGCTTAAGCGGCTGCATGGAGACAGGCATGTCGGCGTGGCGCCCGACACCCGTTACCGCTTTGTCGCACAGGCGCCGCAAAATCTGGCGGAGCGCCCGGTCGTGATCGGCACCGGGCCGTGCGGCATTTTTGCCGGCCTGATTCTGGCGCAGATGGGTTTCCGGCCCATCATCTTGGAGCGCGGCAAGGCGGTGCGCGAGCGCACGAAAGATACCTGGGGGTTGTGGCGGCAGGGCAAGCTCGATCCGGAATCCAACGTGCAGTTCGGCGAGGGCGGTGCGGGCACGTTTTCCGACGGCAAGCTGCACAGCCAGATCAAGGACCCGAAATTCTACGGGCGCAAGGTGCTCACCGAATTTGTGAAGGCGGGCGCGCCGGAAGAAATTCTTTACGTGAGCAAGCCGCACATCGGCACCTTCCGGCTGGTGGGCATGGTGGAAGAAATGCGCCATACCATCGAGTCGCTGGGCGGCGAGGTGCGCTTTCAGAGCCGCGTGGCGGACATCGAGATCGAGGGCGGCAGGGTGGCGGGCGTGGTGCTGGCGAACGGCGAACGCATTATCAGTCGCCACGTGGTGCTGGCCGTTGGTCACAGCGCGCGCGATACCTTCGAGATGTTGCACCGGCACGGCGTGTATATGGAGGCCAAGCCGTTTTCCATCGGCTTCCGCATCGAGCACCCGCAGTCGCTGATAGATCGCGCGCGCTTCGGCAAGAACGCGGGCAACCCGCTGCTGGGCGCCGCAGATTACAAGCTGGTGCATCACTGCGCGAATGGCCGTTCGGTGTACAGTTTCTGCATGTGTCCCGGCGGGCAGGTGGTGGCGGCCACCTCCGAGGAGGGTAGCGTGGTCACCAACGGCATGAGCCAGTATTCGCGCAACGAGCGCAATGCCAACAGCGGCATCGTGGTGGGCATTACCCCCGAGGATTATCCGGGCGGCGCGCTGGCGGGCATCGCCTTTCAGCGCCAGTGGGAAGCGCGCGCCTTCGAGCTGGGCGGCGGCAACTACAACGCACCCGCGCAACTGGTCGGCGACTTTCTTGCCGGACGCCCCTCGACGAAACTGGGCGCGGTGATACCTTCCTATACGCCTGGCATTCGACTGACCGATCTTTCCACTGCCCTGCCGGACTATGTCATCGCGGCCATCCGCGAGGCGCTGCCCGCGTTTGAAAAACAGATCAAGGGCTTCGCCATGCATGACGCCGTGCTCACCGGTGTGGAGACGCGCACGTCGTCGCCGGTGCGCATCAAGCGCGGCGGGGATTTTCAGAGTGTGAACACGGCGGGGCTTTATCCGGCAGGGGAGGGCGCGGGCTACGCGGGCGGCATACTTTCCGCCGCCGTGGATGGCATCGAGGTGGCCGAGGCCGTGGCGCTGAGCATGGTTCGTGGGGCAGGACAAGATTGACCATGCGTACCGATGAATTCGATTTCATCCTTCCCGAGCGCCTGATCGCACAGCATCCGCCCGAACGGCGCGGCGCCAGCCGCTTGCTGCATGTGCGGGGAGCCGAGCTGAGCGACCGCCTGTTCAGCGAGCTGCCCTCGCTGGTGCGCGAGCATGATGTGCTGGTATTCAACGATACGCGGGTACTGAAGGCGCGGCTGTTCGGAGTGAAACCCACCGGCGGCAAGGTGGAGGTACTGATCGAGCGCCTGCTGGACGGGCATCATGCATTGGCGCAGGTGCGCGCCAGCCACCTTCCCAAGCCCGGCAGTTCATTGCTGCTGGCCGATTGCTTGCCCGTCACCGTGCTGGGACGTGAAGGGGAATTCTTCCGTTTGCGCTTCGATGGTGCGGAAGATATTCAAGCGCTGCTGGAGCGGCATGGCCAGTTGCCGCTGCCGCCCTACATTACCCATGCTCCCGGCGCGGAGGATGTCGAGCGCTACCAGACCGTGTTCGCGCGCCAGCCGGGCGCGGTGGCCGCGCCCACGGCGGGGCTGCATTTCGATGCGGCCATGCTTGCCGCCTTGCAGACAAAAGGAGTGCAGGCGGCCTACGTGACGCTGCATGTCGGCGCGGGCACCTTCCAGCCAGTGCGCGCGGAAAACATCCGCGAGCACGTCATGCACAGCGAGCGCTACACCATCCCGCAAGCTGCGGTGGATGCCATACGCAACGCCCGGGCGCGGGGCGGGCGCGTGATCGCAGTAGGCACCACCAGCCTGCGGGCGCTGGAAAGCTCGGCCAGGGAAGGCGAACTGCGCGCGGGCGAAGGCGAAACGCGCATCTTCATCACACCGGGCTATGCTTTCCAGGTGGCGGACATGCTGCTCACCAATTTCCATTTGCCCAAATCCACCCTGCTGATGCTGGTATGCGCTTTCGGCGGAATGGAGCAGGTGCTCGCCGCTTACCGCCACGCGGTGGAGCGGGAGTACCGTTTTTTCAGCTACGGCGATGCGATGCTGGTCGAGCGGTTCACGGCGGGCGCGAGGCGGCCGTAAAAGGCGTTAACGTGAAACTCGCGTAGCGATTCGTTTGCTCTTTCTCCCGCTTGCGGGGGAAAGTTGGATAGGGGGAACGGGCATGGCGAGTTTCATTATCAGGGGTGGTTGCTCGCCATGCCCGTTAGGGGCGCGTTCAGGGGTTGACCAAAATGCCCCAAACCTTTATCTTGCTTGGCTCTTCAACATTATTTGTCCAAGGTAGTCTGAACATGGAGCTGACCGGCGCGGAAATAGCCATCAGGTGCTTGCAGGAGGAGGGGGTCGAGTACGTGTTCGGCTATCCCGGCGGCGCCGTCCTGTTTATATACGACGCGCTGTTCAACCAGAGCAAGGTCAAGCACATCCTGGTACGCCACGAGCAGGCTGCGGTCCACGCTGCTGACGGCTACGCGCGCTCCACCGACCGGGTGGGCGTCGCGCTGGTCACCTCCGGGCCGGGCGTGACCAACGCCGTAACCGGCATCGCCACCGCATACATGGATTCCATCCCGCTGGTGATTATCAGCGGCCAGGTGCCGACGCGCGCCATCGGCGAAGACGCGTTCCAGGAGGTGGATGCCGTCGGTATTACGCGGCCTTGCGTGAAGCACAATTTCCTGGTCAAGGATGTCAGGGATATTGCCGCCACCATCAAAAAGGCCTTTTATCTGGCCAAGAGCGGGCGCCCCGGCCCCGTACTGGTGGATATTCCCAAGGACGTTTCCAACCAGAAGGCGGAATTCAGCTACCCCGCTTCGGTGAGCGTCCGCTCCTATCACCCGGCTCAGAACGGCGAGATGGGGCAGATAAAACAGGCCGCCCAGCTATTGCTGGAAGCCAGGCGCCCGATGATCTATTCCGGCGGCGGAGTGATCCTGTCCGATGCTTCCAGGCAGTTGACTGATCTGGTGCGGCTGCTGGGCTACCCTTGCACCAACACCCTGATGGGTTTGGGCGGCTTTCCGGCAACGGACAAGCAATTCGTCGGCATGCTGGGGATGCACGGTACGCTGGAAGCGAATCTGGCGATGCAGAACTGCGACGTGCTGCTTGCCGTGGGCGCGCGCTTCGACGATCGCGTGATCGGCAACGTGGAGCATTTCAACCAGGAAAAACGCAAAATCATCCACATTGATATTGACCCTTCTTCCATTTCCAAGCGGGTGAAAGTGGATGTGCCCATCGTCGGCGATGTGGCGCATGTGCTGGGCGACTTGCTGGCGGTGCTGCACAGCAGCAAGCAGAAGCCGGAGCAACAGGCGCTCGCGGCGTGGTGGGCGCAGATCGGCGAGTGGCGCGGCAAGCGCTGCCTGAACTACAAGAATTCGGACGAGATCATCAAGCCGCAGTTCGTGATCGAGAAGCTTTACGAGGCGACGCACGGCGATGCCTTCATCACATCCGACGTCGGGCAGCATCAGATGTGGACGGCGCAATACTACAAATTTGACAAGCCGCGCCGCTGGATCAATTCCGGCGGCTTGGGCACCATGGGCTTCGGCCTGCCTGCCGCGATGGGTGTGCAGCTTGCCCACCCCGGCGCACCCGTCGCCTGCGTGACCGGCGAGGGCAGCCTGCAGATGAACATCCAGGAGCTGTCCACCTGCAAGCAATTCCGCCTGCCGCTCAAGATCGTGCTGCTGAACAACCGCTACCTTGGCATGGTGCGCCAGTGGCAGGAATTCTTTCACGGCAACCGCTACTCCGAATCGTACATGGACGCGTTGCCCGATTTCATGAAACTGGCGGAGGCCTACGGCCACGTCGGGATGCGGATAGAGAAGCCGTCGGATGTCGGGCCGGCGCTGAAGGAGGCGTTTGCGCGCAAGGATGACCTGGTGCTCATGGATTTCAGGACCGACCAGACCGAGAATGTGTTCCCCATGGTGCCCGGAGGCAAGGGCTTGTCCGAAGTGATCCTGGGGGAGGAGCTGTAATGCGGCATATCATCTCCCTGTTGATGGAAAACGAAGCGGGTGCTTTGTCGCGCGTGGCCGGGCTGTTTTCGGCGCGCGGTTACAATATCGAATCGCTCACCGTGGCCCCGACCGAAGACCCAACCATGTCGCGCATGACCATTGTGACCAGCGGTTCGGACGAGATCATCGAGCAGATCAACAAGCAGCTCAACAAGCTGATCGAGGTCGTCTCGGTTATGGATTTGAGCGAAGGCGACCACATCGAGCGCGAGCTGATGCTGGTAAAAATGCAAGCGGTCGGCGCGATGCGCGAGGAGCTGGCGCGCATGACGGATATTTTTCGCGGGCGCATCATTGATGTTACCGACAAAGTCTACATCATCGAGCTGACCGGCAGCGGCGCCAAGCTGGACAGCTTCCTGCAAGCCATAGACCGCAGCCTGATCCTGGAAACCGTGCGCACCGGCGCATCGGGCATCGGACGCGGGGACAGGGTTTTGAAACTATAAAAGCAGTTAAAGGCAGACGTAAGACGTAAGCTGTTAGTTGAAACAAGAACCTTCGTGGCGGACATCACCAGCTTACGTTTTACGTCTCCAAACTTACGACTACGTTTTTTATCAAGAGGCCAACAATGAAAGTTTATTACGACAAAGACGCAGATCTCTCCCTGATCAAGGGCAGGCAAGTGACCATCATCGGCTACGGCTCGCAAGGCCATGCCCACGCCCAGAACCTGAAGGAATCCGGCGTCAATGTGACGGTCGGCCTGCGCAAGGATGGCGCCTCATGGAAAAAAGCGGTGGGAGCCGGGCATCAGGTGATGGAAATCGCCGATGCGGTGAAGAATGCCGATGTGGTAATGGTGCTGCTGCCGGACGAGCAGCAACCGGAAATTTTCAACAAGCATGTGGCGCCCAATTTGAAAAAAGGCGCGGCGCTGGCCTTTGCGCACGGATTCACCATCCATTACAACCAGATCGTGCCGCGCGAGGACGTGGATGTGATCATGATCGCCCCGAAGGGCCCCGGCCACACGGTGCGTTCCGAGTACCTCAAGGGCGGCGGCGTACCGACCCTGATCGCGGTGTACCAGGACAAGTCCGGCAAGGCCAAGGACATCGCGCTGTCCTATGCCGCAGCCAACGGCGGCACCAAGGGCGGCGTGATCGAAACCAATTTCCGCGAAGAGACCGAAACCGACCTGTTCGGCGAGCAGGCGGTGCTGTGCGGCGGCGCTGTGGAGCTGGTCAAGGCGGGCTTCGAGACGCTGACCGAAGCGGGCTACGCGCCGGAAATGGCCTATTTCGAGTGCCTGCATGAACTGAAGTTAATTGTGGATCTGATGTACGAAGGCGGTATCGCCAACATGAACTATTCGATTTCCAATAATGCGGAATATGGCGAATATGTGACAGGCCAGCGAGTGATCGCAGGCGAGGCGCGCGCCGCCATGAAGGAGGCGCTGAAGAACATCCAGAATGGTTCCTATGCCAAACAGTTCATACTGGAAGGGCGCACCAACTACCCGGAAATGACCGCCCGCCGCCGCCTGAATGCCGAGCATCCGATAGAAAAAGTGGGCGCGCAACTGCGCGCCATGATGCCCTGGATCAGCAAGAACAAGCTGGTGGATCAGTCGAAAAATTAAGCTTGTAGCCGGTAGCTTGTTGCCTGTAGCTTCCTTCTGCCTGCGGCAGAGGGGGGTGAATGGAAGCTACCGGCTACCCGCTACGGGCTACAAGCTATGAATTATCCCCACCCCATCATTGCCCGCGAAGGCTGGCCGTTCCTCGCCATCGCCGTGGCGCTGGCGCTGGCGGCCTCGTTCTGGTGCGTCACCTGGTCCATTCCGCTGTGGATCATCGCCCTGTTTGTGCTGCAATTCTTCCGCGACCCGGCGCGCGAGATTCCGCAAGTCAAGGGAGCGGTGCTGTCGCCGTGCGATGGCCGGGTCATCAAGGTCGAGCGCACGCAGGACCCCTACGGCGAGCGCGAAGCGATCCTTGTGAGCGTGTTCATGAACGTGTTCAATGTCCACTCCAACCGCAGCCCGCTGGATGGCAAGATTGAAAAAATCCGGTACTTCCCCGGCAAGTTCGTGAATGCCGATCTGGATAAAGCCTCCACCGAGAACGAGCGCAACGCCGTCGTGCTGAGGACCGAAGACGGGCAGACCGTAACCTTTGTGCAGGTGGCGGGGCTGATTGCCCGGCGCATCCTGTGCTATGTGAAAGAGGGGGACACCCTGGCGCGCGGGCAGCGCTACGGTTTTATCCGTTTCGGTTCGCGCGTGGACGTCTACCTGCCGCTCTCTGCTACCGTGAAAGTGGCCATCGGTGATAAAGTATCTGCGACCAGCACGATCCTTGCGGTGCTGGCCGATAACTGAGGGCCGAACACTCCCGAACATGCCTGAACTGAACGACCGTAAACCCATGGATCTGCGCAGGCGCGGCATTTATCTGCTGCCCAACCTGTTCACCACGGCGGCGCTGTTTGCCGGTTTTTACGCCATCGTGCAGGCGATGAACAACCGGTTCGAGTTTGCCGCCGTGGCAATTTTTGTTGCCATGGTGTTTGACGGGCTGGATGGCCGGGTGGCCCGGCTGACCCACACGCAAAGCGAGTTCGGCGCGGAATACGACAGCCTTTCCGACATGGTCTCGTTCGGCGTGGCTCCCGCTCTGGTCACTTATGAATGGGCGCTGAAAGGGCTGGGCAAGTGGGGGTGGTTTGCCGCCTTCATCTATTGCGCGGGCACCGCGCTGCGCCTGGCGCGCTTCAATACCAACATCGAAGTCGTGGACAAGCGCTATTTCCAGGGCCTGCCCAGCCCCGCCGCGGCCGCACTGGTGGCGAGCTTTGCCTGGGTAATGCTGGACAACCACTTTACCGGGCATGAAGTCCGCTGGTATGCGTGCGCCCTGACGGTGTTTGCCGGGGTGACCATGGTGAGCAACCTGAAGTATTACAGCTTCAAGGACCTCAACATGCGCAAGAGCGTGCCGTTCATCGTGATATTCCTGCTGGCGCTGTTCTTCATCTTCGTGTCGGTTGATCCGCCCGCCGTCCTGTTCGTGCTGTTCCTGGCGTATAGCCTGTCCGGTTATGTGCTATGGCTGCCGGGCCTGCGCAGGAAAATTCCCGGCAATCCCACCCTGTAGCTCCGCTAGACCGGGTAGGGCAGCGGCAAAAATTGCAGCTGCGCGCCGTTCAGGGATTGCCAATGCACAGTGTGGCTTTCGCGGCTGCTGATCTGCAGCACCGCCAGCAGGTCACAACCACCTCCCGGAGCGCGGGTCGCGTTGGCCACCATGCCGCTCGCCTGTCCTTCCATGTCTGCGCTGTAGAGCTCGTCCCCAGGTTGCGGTACCGCGTCCCCGTCAATATGCGCAAGGTACATGCGGCGCTTGTTCTTGCCGAGGTATTGCATGCGCGCGACGATTTCCTGCCCGGGATAGCAGCCCTTCTTGAAGCTGACCCCTCCGATCACTTCGAGGTTCGCCATTTGCGGCACGAACTGCTCCTGTGTGGCGGGCAGGATGACCGGGATACCGGCGCGAATGTTGAGCCAGTCCCAGCAAATGGAGCCGGCCGGGCGCGCCTTCCCCCACCCCACCGCCCCTCCCCCGGGGGGAGAGGGGGGACCAATTAGTTGTTGCCACAGGGCGGGTGCATGTTGTGGGGTGGTGTTGATCTGGAAGCGCTGCGCGCCGCCGCAAATGATGCTGGCGGTTTCGTGCTGCTCGACCTGCAATACTCCATGCGGGGCCGAGCCGAAGCATTGCTGCACCAGCGCGGCAGCGCCCGGCCCGGATAGCCCAAGGCAAACCATTTCATCGCCGGCATCGGAAATCTTCACCTTGGCGCGCAGCACATACATGGAAAGTTTTTTCTGGATAGCCGGACAGAGCGCACGCGGCAGGTGCAGGAAATAGTCATTGCCCGTTTGCCAGATCAGGAAGGTTGCCAGCATGCGGCCCTTGGGGGTGCTGAAACTGCTGGGCTGCGCCTGTGCCGCGCTGACCGCTTTCACGTCGCTGCTCAGAAGATTCTGCAGGAAACCTTGCGCATCGTCGCCCGACACATTAAGGACGCCAAACTGGCTGAGGTCGCACAGCACCGTACCGTCCCGCGCGGCGGCCAGTTCCGTAGCGGCATCGCCAAAATGTTGTACTACGCCTTCGGTGAGCGCTGCATGCTGTTGCAACAAAAAGTCCTGCCAAGCCTGGTTCATGGGTATATTCCGGTTGTTTTTCGCGCGCCAATTTTACCGCGATGCGGATGGTTTCGGCTAAACTCTTGCCTCATGAAATGGTTGCCCTGTCTGCTGATGCCGCTTTTGCTCGCCGCCTGTGACGGCGGGCTGTGGAATAACCCCTATCCGGCGGCTGACAAGGGCAAACCCATTTTCTACACGGCGTTTACCGAGCGTCCCAAGCACCTCGATCCGGCGCAGGCCTACAGCGAAAACGAATATATATTCCTTGCGCAAATCTACTTGCCGCCGCTGCAATACCATTACCTGAAGCGCCCCTACACCCTGGTGCCGCAAGCAGCCATTGACCAGCCAGCAGTGCGCTACCTCGACAAGGATAACCGCCCCCTGCCCGATGACGCGCCTGCAGACAAGGTAGCGTATAGCGAATATGAAATCCGGCTGCGCCCCGACCAGCGCTACCAGTCGCACCCGGCATTTGCGCGTGACGCCCAGGGCAGGCCGGAATATCTCGCGCTCAAGCCCGGCGATCTGCGTGATATCCATGCGCTGAACGATTTTCCGCACAGCGGCACGCGCGAAGTCAGGGCGGCGGACTACGTGTACCAGATCAAGCGGCTGGCGCATCCGTCCATCCACTCGCCGATTGCCGGGCTGATGGCGGAGTATGTCGTCGGCCTCAAGGCTTATGCGGACACGCTGAAGCAGGCGCAAAAGGCCCATCCGGAAGACTTCCTCGATCTTGGCAACTATCCTCTGGAAGGCGCGCAGGAGGTGGATGAGCATACCTACCGCATCAAGGTGTACGGCAAATATCCGCAGTTTGCCTACTGGCTGGCAATGCCGTTTTTCGCGCCGATGCCGGTCGAGGCAGAACGCTTTTATGAACAACCCGGCATGCGCGAGCGGAACATCACGCTGGACTGGTGGCCGGTAGGCAGCGGGCCGTATTATCTGTCGGAGAACAACCCCAACCAGCGCATGGTACTGAGCCGCAACCCGAATTTTTCCGGCGAGCACTATCCAGCCGAAGGCGAGCCGGGCGATCAGGAAGCCGGGCTGCTGGCGGATGCAGGCAAGGCGCTGCCGCTGATAGACAAGGTGGTGTTCAGCCTGGAGAAGGAAACCATCCCCTACTGGAACAAATTCCTGCAGGGCTATTACGACGCTTCCGGCATCAGCTCCGACAGCTTCGATCAGGCGGTGCAGGTGAACGTCACCGGCGAGACCAATGTCACCGACGAGATGAAGGAGCAGGGCATCACGCTTTCCACCTCGGTCGCCACCTCCACCATGTACATGGGTTTCAACTGGCTCGACCCGGTGGTGGGAGGGAGCTGCGCAAGCCCAACGAGCGCTCCCCCACCCCAACCCTCCCCCGATGGGAGAGGGAGCAAACGAAATGAATCCTCTTGTAATCCCGAGAGGGCGAGCAAGCTGCGCCGCGCCATTGCCATCGCGGTGGACTTCGAGGAATTCATTTCCATCTT
>JACRAQ010000106.1 GCA_016213335.1 Nitrosomonadales bacterium | reverse complement strand
GGCCGGTGCGCTTGGACCCCCACTGGTAGGTGTGGTCGTACATGGACTCCTCGGCGATCGAGTAATGCCCATAGCGGTCTTTCTCGTCGCGGAAGGGGCGGATCATCTGCGAGTGGCACAGGAAACACCCTTCGCGGATATAGATGCTGCGCCCGGCCAGCTCAAGGGGTTTGTACGGACGCACGCCGTCGCCCGGCTGCCAGTCTTCCAGAGTTTTATGCTCTGAGGTGGCGGGATTCCAGACTATCCTGTCCATCGGAACAACGTTCCCCTGCGCATCCTTGTGTGTCGTGTTGTTGAACGTGCCATCCCCTCCCGCCATCCCGGTATTGGGCAGATAAAACAGGGGAACTATTTCCACGATGCCGCCGATGGCCACCGCGACTGCGGTGAACACGAACATCATCAGGGTATTGCGCTCGATCTTGTCCTGCAGCTTCGTCGAATATAATTTGTCGTGGTCTGACATTTTCTCTCCCCTTATGCTTTTGCAGGAACGGCGTTCGTGCCGCGATTTGCGCTCGCCTGGCGCACGGTCATCACCACGTTGTACAGCATGATCACCGTGCCGAGGTTGAACAGCGCGCCACCGACGGCCCGCATCACGTAGTACGGATGCATCGCGGACACGGACTCGACAAAGCTGTAGGTCAAGGTGCCGTACTCATCGTAGTCGCGCCACATCAGGCCCTGCATGATGCCGGACACCCACAACGCCACGACGTAGATCACCGTGCCGACCAGCGCCACCCAGAAGTGCAGGTTCACCAAGCTGTCGGAATACATCTCGGTGTTCCACAGCTTCTTGACCATGTGGTAGAGCGCGCCGAAGGAAACCATCGCCATCCAGCCCAGCGCGCCGGCATGGACGTGTCCCACGGTCCAGTCGGTATAGTGCGACAGCGCGTTCACGGTCTTGATGGACATGACCGGGCCATCGAAAGTGGACATCGCGTAAAAGGCCAGGGAGGTTGCCAGGAAGCGCAGGACGTAATCCGTGCGCAGCTTGTCCCATGCGCCGGACAGGGTCATCATGCCGTTCATCGCTCCGCCCCACGACGGGATAATCATCGCCAGCGAAACTGCGGCGCCCAGGGAGCCGGTCCAGTCAGGCAGCGCGGTGTATTGCAGGTGGTGCGCGCCCAGCCAGACATAGCCGAACGTCAGCGTCCAGAAGTGCAGCACCGACAGGCGATCGGAATAAACCGGGCGCTGCGCCTGCTTCGGAACGAAGTAGTACATGATGCCGAGGAAACCGCCGGTCAGGTAGAAACCCACCGCGTTATGCCCCCACCACCATTGGATCATGGCGTCCTGCACACCGGAATAGATCGAGAAGGATTCGGTCAGGCTGACCGGAAGCGCCAGGCTGTTCACCACATGCAGGTAGGTGATCATGACGATCATGCCCATGGTGAACCAGTTGGAAACATAAATGTGCGAGGTCTTGCGGATCGCGGTAGTCATGATGTGGTTCAAGCCGAACGACAGCCACACCACCGCGATCAGAAGGTCAATCGGCCAGATCAGCTCCGCGTACTCTTTGCCCTGGGTCAAGCCCAGCGGCAGGGTAATCACCGCCAGCACGATAATCAGGTTCCAGCCCCAGAAGGTGAACCACGCCAGGCCGTTGCTCCACAGTCTGGTCGCGCCGGTACGCTGCACAATATAGAAGCCGGTCGCCATCAGGGTGCAGCCGCCAAACGCGAAAATTACCGCATTGGTGTGCAACGGGCGCAGCCGCCCGAAAGAGAGATAGGGGTTGTCGAAATTCAAAACCGGAAACGCCAACTGGAAAGCGATAATTACTCCAATCAACGTGCCCACCACCCCGTAGATGATGGCCGCGATGGTGAACCATCGGACAACATCCATATCGTATTTCACAGGTGCCGCTTGAGTCGCTTCCATTCTAGCCCTCCTAGAAAATCAAACCAAAAAATCTGCTGCCCCCGAAATCCTGGCGGCAACCAGCTTTGCTGAATATCCTTGAACCCGTCCCACAATCAGAACTCGCAATCTGAATTCTGCGCCGGCCACACTTGCTTGTATATGCCTTGTTTGAATTCTTTATTGTTCTGCATGCCCGGCCAGTGCATCAGCCAAGCCGCTCATATCCTTGCACCAGAGTACTTGCGCATTATGAGCATCCCAGCCATTTTTGACTCGAGGATTCTCGGATTAATAACTGAAAAAAACCATGACATCCGTCAACCCGGCTGGCCAAATTTTTACGCGGGGGCATGGTCTGCCCCGCTATTTGTGGTGCAAATGAGGTTAAATACTTGTACGCGCGTCTGTCTGTCAGACCGCAATTGGCGCAGAAATGTGAGGATGCGGGTCGTAACCCGCAATCTCGAAATCCTCAAACCGGTAGTCAAATATGGAGCCCGGGTCGCGCTTGATGACCAGCCTCGGCAAAGGCCGGGGTTCGCGGGTCAGTTGCAGCCTGGCTTGTTCCAGGTGGTTCAGGTACAAATGCAAATCCCCGAACGAATGGATGATCTCACCGGGTTCGAGGCCGCATTGCCGGGCCACCATATGCGTCAGGAACGCGACCGATGCCGCGTTGTAAGGCACACCTAGGAAACAGTCCGCCGAGCGTTGTGTGAGCATGCAGCTCAGCCTCCCGTTTGCAACGTAGAACTGGTACATGACATGGCAAGGCGGCAGCGCCATCTTGCCTTCTGCCGCGTTCTGCTGCGGCTTCCTGGATTCATCCGGCAGGCAGGCCACGTTCCAGGCACTGATAATGTGCCTGCGGCTATCGGGATTCTTGCGGATGCCCTCGATCAACCTCGTCACCTGGTCAATACTTTCTCCGTTCGGGCCTTTCCATGCGCGCCACTGGGCGCCATACACCGGCCCGAGCTCCCCCTCCCCGGTCGCCCACTCGTCCCAGATGGTAACGCCGTTATCCTTCAGGTAGCGGATGTTGGTATCCCCGCGCAGGAACCAGAGCAGCTCGTGCAGAATGGATTTGATATGCAGCCGCTTGGTCGTGAGGAGGGGAAAGCCCTCGCTCAGATCATGCCGGTACATGCGGCCGAAGACCGAAAGCGTCCCGGTGCCGGTGCGATCACCTTTGCGGGTGCCGTTCAACAGGATGTCATTAAGAAGTCCTAGATATTGTTTGTCCATTTGTTTCCCTGTTTATTTGCTGTCATGCCACGGATGTGCATTTTTAAGGATTCAGGATAAGGCTGGAAGCTGTTTGTATAAATCTGCCAACAAAAATACGTATTAAACTTTAACATGAACATATCCGGTCAACTGGCTGACATTAATTAACATTTTTATAAATTATCAGTTGACTTCCCGGTAATGTTTTGTCAAAGTTTGCACATATGGAGACCTGCTCGCCCGAATTCACGCTTGCAACAATAGACTTTGCCACTGGCTTCCTCAATCGCGCGGGCGGAGTCGAGCTAATCGAGCAAATATCTTCCAACCCGAATTGCCAAGCGCTTTCCCTGATATGGATCGGCCTGGATCGGCTAAAACAAATAAACGAGTCCCTTGGCTATAACGCTGGCGATACGTTCATTACCCATCTTACCTTGCGTCTTCGCACCAAGTCGGGCAGGGCTCGATGGTGCCGAATCGGAGGAGATGAGTTCGTCTGCATCCTTCCAGGTAAAGATTCGGCTTACGCCCTCCAGCTTGCCTCCATCTTCCTGCGCGAAGTACAGCATCCGATTCCGTTTGGCGACCTGCTGCTTCACCCATCAGCCTGTATCGGTATAGCGTCACTGGAAAAGGGTGAAAGCACTTACTCCCT
Organism: Nitrosomonadales bacterium; assembly: GCA_016213335.1. Lineage (GTDB taxonomy): Bacteria > Pseudomonadota > Gammaproteobacteria > Burkholderiales > Gallionellaceae > VIKH01. The sequence goes on along the minus strand of JACRAQ010000106.1, from coordinate 14,934 downwards.
GCTTGCTCGCGCCGACAGCGCCTTAAATTCTGCCAAAAACACTGGCGGCGGCCACATAGTTGTTTCTGGAAATGGCCTGCCGCCCAAAACCCATCTTGCCCGCAGAGAACTGGAAATTGAAAACAATCTGCATTCAGCGCTTGAATACGGCGGGTTACATCTGCACTATCAGCCCATTGTTGGCTCTGACGGAAAGGTAATCGCATTAGAAGCGCTGATGCGCTGCATGGTTAACGGTGAAGTTATTCCTCCAAGTGAATTCATCCCGGTTGCAGAAAAAACCGGCTTGATCTCCCGTCTCGGTGAATGGTGCCTGGCCAGTGGCACCAGGCTTGCCCGGCGCCTGTCCGACTCCGGGAGTCGCATCAAAGTGGCAATTAACGTTTCCCGCTCGCAATTAGCCCTTCCACATTTTTCAAGCTCGGTTCATGCTGCCCTTCTGATTTCCGGAGTCATGCTGGATCAAATCGAGCTTGAGCTAACCGAATCCTTGTTCCTTGATGGCTCCCAAACCGTACAGGACAATCTGAGCGCACTACGCAGAACCGGCATCTCTCTCGCCATTGATGATTTTGGCACCGGCTATTCATGCCTTGCAAACCTGAAGGACATCAGGGCAAAAACCATAAAACTCGACAAAAGCTTTGTTACCGCACTCCCCGATGACCAAAGGTCGCTTTCAATTATCAAGGCTTTTGCACAACTTGGCTCCGAGCTTGGCATGACAGTTATTGCAGAAGGCATAGAGTCGCAAAGCCAATTTTCCGTATTGCGCAATACCGGCGTTCACGCCTTTCAAGGCTATTATGTTACGCCCCCGATTCCGGAGGAGGGCCTGTTTCAATGGCTTACACAAAGGACTTAGCCCAACCCCTGAATGAAACAAATCTTGACTCTGCACTCCGGGACATCAGTATTCCGCCACGACCGCTTACCCTTGAGCGCATAATCAAAGAGGCAAAAAAAGACGAGCCAGACCTGAATCTGCTTACCCGCCTGATCTCTTCCGATCTGGCAGTATCCGCCGGGCTTATCAAAATAGCCAACTCCCCGTTTTTCGGGATACGGCGCCGTGTGCAAACCGTCAAGGAGGCATTAATGGTGCTTGGCTTGCTGGCATCCTGCCGCGCGGTGGCTTGCATTTCATTCCGCCAGGCCTTCCCTGCAACCCCGGCATTAGAGCGTTTCTGGGACTCATCAGCCAAAATTGCCCGCCTTGCGGGCTGGCTGGCGCAAAGCTTTACCAGCAACACACTTCCGGCTGACGACGCTTACACATTCGCGCTTTTCCGGGATTGCGGTATCCCGATACTGCTCATCAAACAGCCAGAATACGAAACCATTCTTGCCAAAGCCAATGAAGACCCGCTTATTGACTTCACCCTGATTGAGGAAATGCATTTACCAACAAACCATGCGGCAGTAGGGAGCTTGATGGCTCGAAGCTGGTGGTTGAACGATGAAATCTGCCTTTCCATCCTGCACCACCACAATGTAATGGCGCTTGATTCCCCATTCTCTCCAATTTCCATTGGCAGCCGCCACCGTATAGCAGTAGCACAGCTCTCCGAATACCTGCTGCAAAAACAAACAAGCCTTTGCTGCACAGAAGAGTGGGGCAAACTTGGCCCTTCCTGTTTGAATATACTTGGCATCCAGGAAGAAGAGATAGCGGAAATCGCCAAATATGCGAAACCAATCATTGATGCTGATGTTTAATTACTCATAAGTCAGAAATACAGGCGACACTTGACGCTCTTCTCGTTCCCACGGTCTCCGTGGGAGCGCATCAGGGGACGCTCCGCGCCCCGTACCGCAGAGCGGCACGGCTAGCGTTCCCACGCAGGACATGGAAACGATGCAATGTCGCCAAAATTACTGACTGCTGTGTAACAGCTTGTTTGTCTATTTGGTATCGCTGGCCGGAAACAATGAAAGGGAAAGAACTACTGCTGTTTGTATAACGCGGGCAACACAAAATCCGCAAGGCACAGATGCAAGCACAACTTACTCTTTAGACCAGATGAGCAAGCACCACAATAATCACCCAGTAGCATTGCCGCCGCAATGACCGGCGAAACCGGCAAGCTGCGCATAGACAAATGGCTGTGGGCCGCGCGCTTTTTCAAGACGCGCAGCCTTGCCGCCGATGCGGTGGAAGCAGGCAGGGTACTGGTCAACGGCGTGCGCGCCAAACCCGCCAAAGCAGTTGCGGCCGGTGACAGACTGGACATCCGCATCGGGCAATACCGCTTTGAAGTCGAAGTGCTGGCCCTCTCCGGCAAGCGCGGCGGAGCTCCCGAGGCGCAAAAGCTTTACCGCGAAAACGAAGCCAGCCGCACCCAGCGCGAAGCCCTCGCCGCACAACTCAGGGCGCAGCCGCAGCCCGCATTCAAGGGCCGGCCGACCAAGCGCGACAGGCGCATGATCGAAAATTTCAAGACAGAAGCGAATAAGGGCGGTGCGTGGAATTAGTTGGAATAGGGCGGGCTTGTCCATGGCATGCTTTGCCCAAAGTCCTGTTATTGACTCAATGGAATAACTAGTCGTAAGCGACCGAGACTCTATTGCGGCCCAGATTTTTCGATTTGTATAGCGCTTTGTCGGCGCGATCAACAAATTCGCTATAGGATTCACCCTTCCGATAGCTGGCTACGCCAAAAGAAACGGTAATATTGGTTATGGTTTCATTTTTGCCGGTACGCTTGATAGTCAGCTTTTGAACAGTCTCCCGGATTTTTTCTGCAAGCTGTTTCGCGCCTTCCAGCGGGGTGTCGGGCAGCAATACGACAAATTCCTCTCCTCCAAAGCGGGATGCCACATCTTTGCCTTTGGTGTTGTCGCTCAATATCATCGCTATGGCGCGGATGACTTTGTCACCCAGCAGATGCCCATAGGTATCGTTGACGCGCTTAAAGTAATCAATATCGGTGATGAGCAGGCTGGGCCCCTCGGTGCTATCGCCGTAATGCTCGAGGCATGCGGCCAGAGCCAGATCGAACCCCTTGCGGTTGGGCAGCCCGGTCAAACTGTCAGAAAGCGCTTCTTCCCGCACCTTTTTTACTTCGCTTCGCAATTGCTCGATTTCGCGTTTGCTCTCATCCAGTTGCGACTGAAGAGCCCCGATAGACCCCAGCATGGCGCGGGTATGGCCAAGCAAATTATCAAGGCCGTTCACGCGGGAAGCTGCCGCATCCACAGTCCAATGCTGCAGTACATTTCCAAACTCCTCGGCATCATTTTGAGCCCGCGAAGTAGATTTTGAAACATTGGCCATGATTTTCTGGAAGCCGTCAGCCACGCGCTCAGCCGTTGCCTCATCAATTTCGGCAATATGCTTCCGGAAGAGATCATGAGTTGCTTTTTCATCGAGCACGGCTCCATCGGCTGTCAAGACATCAATGTCTTTTTTGAGAGAAGCATTCTGCCCGGATGCGTACTCGTACCAAACGGTATAGCTGACCGGATGAAGCGCGGCCGCTTGCCTGGCCATGAATTGCACTGCCTGCCTGAGATACTCGGCGCTTTTTTCCAGACTATCGGTGTATTTCATTAACAACCCCAATTATTATTACACTCATAAAACACACTGCATCGCACCTCTTGGCGCGCTGGGGTGGTATGCGCCCTGGATTTACAGCACTGCCCAAATTGCCGTATTGATCGCTGGCATAGAATCAAAACGGAGTTGAATCCGCCTTATAGTAAAGGTGCAATCAACAAAAATAACATTGACGCCCGTCAACTAATCAAACCATTTTTAGCCAACACAGAAGGCGGAAAACTTTTCAGTATGCGCTTCTTCATCTTCCCCATCACGTGCATTTCGCATTTCCTGCAATCGAATTCCAGCCTGAGCTTCTCGCTGCCGTTGACCAGCACCATCGGCTCGGCACGCACCTCACCCTGCACGCCGGTTACGCCCTTGGCCTGTTTCGGACACAGGCTCAGGGAATAGCGGATGCAGTGGCGCGTGATCATCAGCGAAACCTCTCCCGCCTTCCCATGCGCCTCGTAGGCTGACTCGATCAGTTGCACGCCGTGCCTGGCATAGAAGGCGCGCGCCGCCGAGTTGTAGACGTTGGCGAGGTAGGAAAGGGATTCTTCCGGGTACCTGGCAGGTGGTTCCACAGCAGGCTTGCGCGGCGGCCGGACATAGGCCTGGGCGCGCGCCGCCTCGAGTTTTTCCACGGTGTCGCGGCGGAGCTTGTTGAGGGTGGAGCTCGGCACAAACCGTGGCTGTGCCCAGGCGATCGTGAGCACGCTCAGCTCGAAATCGGTATTGCCGAAGCGGTCAAGCTGTTCGCGTAAAAATTTTTCTGCCTCCGCCGGGTGTTGTGCGGGCTGTTTGTCGAGGATGATGACGGCAGTCGCCGCGATACCATCCTCGTCCTGCAGCGTGAGCGAAAAACCATCGGCGGTTTCGGAAAATGCCGCGCAGATGCCGATGCGGCGCTCGGCGGATTTCCTGGCGAGCGCCTGTTCCCATGCGTGATCGCTGTTGCGGTTGATAATGACGCCGGCGCGCAACCCCGGCAACTCGAAAATCTTTTCGTTCGGCCACACGCGCCACGCCCCGGCGATCTGCTTCACACTGTTCGCGCGGATGCCCCGCACTTCTCGCTTGTGCAGGTAATTGAGGCCATCACCGTTGGCCATCGTCTGGCCGGTTTCAATCTCGAACCAGTCGGGGCCGATCCGGCTCACCGCGCCGAGCGGAGTGCCGGTGAAGGCAGGCGTGTCGAACGCGCCGATATCGGCCTTGCGGCCCAGCGAGAAATAATCCGTTGTTCCGCGATGAAAGGTCTTGTCGGGATCGGGTGTGAACAGCAGCCGGGTCTTGCCGCTCGATGCAGCAGCGAGCCCGGGACGCTCCTCCAGAATCTCGTCAAGCAGCCTGCGGTAATGCCCGGTGATGTTCTTCACGTAGGGCGCGTCCTTGTAGCGCCCCTCGACCTTGAAGCTGCGCACCCCCGCATCAATGAGGGCGCGCAGGTGGTCGCTCTGGTTGTTGTCCTTCAGCGACAGCAGGTGTTTCTCGTAGGCGACGACGCGGCCCTGTGCGTCTTGCAGCGTGTAGGGCAGACGGCAGGCCTGCGAGCAGTCCCCGCGATTGGCACTGCGCCCGGTATGCGCATGGCTGATGTAGCACTGGCCGGAATAAGCGACGCACAGCGCGCCATGGATGAAATGCTCGAGCACGGTATCGGCAGGCACGGCGGCGCGCACTTGCGCGATTTCCCGAATCGTCAGTTCGCGTGCCAGCACGATCTGGGAAAAACCGGCATCGGCGAGAAAGCGCGCCTTCTCCGGAGTGCGGATGTCGCACTGGGTGGAGGCGTGCAGCGCAATGGGCGGAAGATCCAGCTCCAGCAGCCCCATGTCCTGCACGATCAGCGCATCCACCCCCGCATCGTAGCAGTCGCAGGCAAGCCTGCGCGCGGCTTCCAGCTCGGCATCGTGCAGGATGGTGTTGAGCGTGACGTAGAGGCGCGCACGGAAGCGGTGCGCGAATTCCACCAGCGCGGCGATGTCGCCCATCGCATTGCCTGCCTTGTCGCGCGCGCCGAAGGCCGGACCGCCGATATACACCGCGTCTGCGCCGTGCAGGATCGCCTCGCGTCCGATGGCAGCGGTCTTGGCGGGCGCAAGCAGTTCGAGTTGGCCGGGGCCGGCGGAGCCATGCATCAGTGTTGTTCCCGAATTTCAATAGTGAGACTGACGGAGGTCATATCATTGCGCGAACATTGCGCATAAAATTCCATCCAGCATCAAAAGGAGGAATACTGGTTGCAGCTATTCGTATAATGCGGGCATTCAGGATTTTCTGTTTGAATTCCACGCCAGTTGCGGCGTAGTGTTTTTTAAGAGCGGATCGCGCCTTCGCCGTTTTACCCATCCTATTCATTCCCCCGCTGCAAGCAACGGGGGACTTTTTTGAACGAGGCAGCAAATGCTAGCACAACTTATCCTTTCAAAGACGCCGCCCGAAAAACTGTCAGCCAGGCATTTGCTGGTGCTGCTGCCGAAAGAAAAGGTGTTATCCGGCGATGTCCCTCACACCGGTTTGCTCAAGGCGGTGCTGGCGCGGCGCGGCATGAAAGCGGACGAACTGGCGAAATCTCCCGTCAGCGCCAATGCCGGCAACGGCGCACTGGTCGCCTGGGCTGCGCTGGAATTCACAAATGACGTTTTCACCTTGCAAACCCAGGTACGCAAAGGAGTGCAGCTGCTGCTGGATGAAAAGCCAGACACCCTCGCCATCGCGGTGCTGGGTGACGAGACACAGCGCGGGCGCGCCGCAGAGCTGGCGGTATACGCGGCATGGGTCAACGGCGCGCCGCTGCCGTCGCACAAGAAAAAAAACGGGCTCCGCCCCTTGCAAAAAATCGAATTGAGCGGCTTTGGCGGCAAGAAAATATTCTCCGCGTTAAACGCCCAGGCAGAAGGTAACCTGCTGTGCCGCTCGCTGACCATGCTCCCCCCCAACGAACTGACTCCCGCCGCATATCGCGCGCGCATCGCGGAACTCGCGCGGCAACACGGCTGGCAGCGCGAAGAATTTGACATGAAGAAGCTGCGCAAAATCGGCGCGGGCGCTTTCGTCGCCGTGGCGCAGGGCAGCGCGGACGAGGATGCCGCCATCGTGCGCTTGCGCTACACGCACCCCAGAGCCAGACAAACCGTGGCGCTGGTGGGCAAGGGCATCTGCTTCGATACCGGCGGGCACAACCTCAAGCCCGCGCGCCACATGCACAATATGCACGAGGACATGAACGGCTCCGCCGTCGTTCTTGGCATCCTGCTTGCCGCCACGCTGAACAAGCTGCCGGTCAACCTGGATTGCTGGCTGGCGCTGGCGCAAAACCACATCAGCCCCAAGGCGTACAAACAGAGCGACATCGTCACCGCGCTGAACGGCACCACCATAGAGGTCATTCATACCGACGCCGAAGGGCGCATGGTGCTGGCCGACACCCTCACCCTGGCGGCGCGCGCCAGGCCGGACTGGATGATTGATTTCGCCACCCTCACCGGCAGCATGGCGACCGCTCTGGGCGCGCGTTACAGCGGTGTGCTGGGCAACCGCGACGAACTGGTGCAGCGCGCTGTCAGCGTCGGCAAACAGTGCGGCGAGCGCCTGTGCGCCTTTCCGCTGGACGACGATTACGAGGCCGCGCTGGATACCAAAGTGGCCGACATCAAGCAATGCACGCTGGAAGGGGAAGCCGACCATATCCTCGCCACACGCTTTCTCAAGAGATTCGTTGACGATACGCCGTGGCTGCACGTTGACCTGTCGGCCAGCCGCTGCGAAGGCGGGCTGGGCATCGTCGCCTCCGAGGTTAACGGGTTCGGTGTGGCATGGGGGCTGGGGATGCTTTCTCAGAGCTGACAGGAGCCGCTTGAACAGCTCCGTGCAGCCGACGGTAATCAGCGAGTGTCTGCAAATCTGCCTGCTCAAACAAAAATGAAACTCCTCACCTCGCGCGACAATCCCTTCTTCAAGGAAATGGCCAAACTCGCCGGTTCGTCGCGCCTGCGCAAGAAATCGGGGCAGGCCCTGCTGGACGGCGCGCATCTGCTGGCGGCGTATCTGGGCGCAGGCGGCAAGCCGCTGCATGTGCTGGTAAATAGGACAGCCACGCAGGATGCCGAAATCGCGGCACTGCTGAACAAGCTCCCCGGCGTGCCGCAGACGCAACTGGATGACAGGTTGTTCGCGGAGCTTTCCGAACTCAAGACACCCAGCGGCGTTCTCGCGCTGGTCGCGCTTCCTCAGCCGGAAATTCCCGCCACACGCAGCCGCTTCGCCTTGCTGCTGGAAGACATCCAGGATCCCGGCAATCTGGGCTCCCTGCTGCGCTCTGCTGCGGCAGCCGGGTGCGATGCGGTGTTCCTGTCAGAAGGCTGTGCCGATGCGTGGTCGCCCAAGGTGTTGCGCGCGGGAATGGGTGGACATTTTGCGCTCAGCATCCACGAAGCGGCGGACTTGCCCGCTGTGGCCGCAAGCTTTGAAGGCATGGTGCTGGCCGCAACCTTGGCCGCAGGAAACAGCCTGTACGGCTGCGACCTGCGCGGCAAGCTGGCGTTTGCGCTGGGCAATGAAGGTGCGGGGCTATCCCCAGCCTTGCTGGCGGCGGCCAATCAGCGTATTGCCATTCCCATGCCGGGAAAAACCGAATCGCTGAACGTCGCAGCAGCGGGTGCAATTTGCCTGTTCGAGGCGGTGCGGCAGCGCCAGGCAGGGCGGTAGCGCGCGACAGGCGGGCATTCCTATTTACTTTGCCCCGTCACATCAGGATCACGTCATACTGCTCCTGGTTGTACAGGGTTTCCACCTGTAGCGACACCGGTTTTCCGATGAAATCGGAAAGCTGTGCCAGGCTTTGCGACTCTTCATCCAGAAACAAGTCAATGACCTGCTGAGAAGCCAGGATGCGGTATTCGCGCGCGTTGAACTGGCGCGCTTCGCGCACGATCTCGCGCAGGATTTCGTAGCACACGGTCTGCGCGGTCTTCACTTCGCCGCGCCCCTGACAGGTGGGACAGGGTTCGCACAGCACGTGCGCCAGGCTCTCGCGCGTGCGCTTGCGCGTCATTTCCACCAGCCCCAGCGCAGAGAAGCCGTTTACCGTGATGCGAGTGCGGTCGCGCGCCAGCGCCTTCTTGAATTCTTCCAGCACGGCACAGCGGTGCTCGGGCGAATCCATGTCAATGAAATCGCAAATGATGATGCCGCCCAGGTTGCGCAAACGCAGTTGGCGCGCAATAACCTGCGTGGCCTCCAGGTTGGTCTTGAAAATGGTGTCGTCAAAACTGCGCCCGCCGACAAAGCCGCCGGTATTTACATCCACGGTGGTGAGCGCCTCGGTCTGGTCGATGATGAGATAACCGCCGGTTTTCAGGTCCACGCGGCGCGACAGGGCGCGCTCGATCTCATCCTCCACGCCGTACAGGTCAAACAGCGGGCGCTCTCCCGCGTAGTGCCCCAGCCGCTCCGCCGAACCGGAAATATAATCCCGCGCAAAAGCCGCCATGCGCAGATAGGTTTCGCGCGAATCCACCAGGATGCGCGCCGTTTCTTCATTGACCAAGTCGCGCAGCACGCGCAGGCAGATATCCAGATCCTGGTACAGCAGCGAGGGCGCAGGCGCGATTTTCGCCTGCTCCTGCAGCCGCCCCCACAGCTTGTCGAGATATTCGATGTCGGAAATAAAATCCTTGTCCGTGGCGGATTCAGCCATGGTGCGGATGATGTAGCCGCCGCCGTGGTCCGGCGGCAGCAACTGCTGCAACCTGCCTCGCAACGCCTCGCGCTCGGCCTCGCTCTCGATGCGTTGCGACACGCCGATGTGGGATTCCTGCGGCAGGTACACCAGCAGACGCCCGGCGATGCTGATCTGGGTAGACAGCCTGGCTCCCTTGGTGCCGATGGTGTCCTTGATGACCTGCACCAGCAGGGTCTGCCCCTCATGCAGCACTTTTTCGATGGGTTTGGCGGTTTCGCCGCTGTAGCGGTTTTCCCAGATGTCGGCAACGTGCAGGAAAGCGGAGCGCGCCAGCCCGATGTCTATGAAAGCGGACTGCATCCCGGGCAGCACGCGCTTCACCCGCCCGACATAAACGTTGCTCACCATGCCGAGGTGGCTGCCGCGTTCGATGTGCAATTCCTGTACCGCCCCCTGCTGCATCACTGCGACGCGGGTTTCCTGCGGTGTAACGTTGAGGAGGATTTCGTCGCTCACAATACGGGGTACCCAAATTCCTGCAACAGTTCGGCGGTCTCGAACAGCGGCAAGCCCATCACGCCGGAATAGCTGCCTTCCATGTGCCGGATGAACGTTGCGGCATAGCCCTGAATGCCGTAAGCGCCCGCCTTGTCCAGCGGCTCGTTGGTGAGGATGTAACGCATGATGCGCTCTTCGCCGAGCGTGGCAAACACGATCTTGCTGGATGACAGGCGCATTTCCACCCGCTCCTCGAACGCCACAGCCACGGCGCTCAGCACCTCGTGCTGCCGGCCGGAAAGCTGGCGCAGCATGGCCGCAGCCTCTTCGCGGTCACGCGGCTTGCCGATGATGTTGCCATCCAGGATCACGCTGGTATCGGCGGCCAGCACCGGGAAAGCGGGCAGGTTGCGCAGCTTCAGCCCTTCCCAGCCAAACCTGGCCTTGGCTTCACTTATCCGCCTGACATAGTCTTCCGGGCTTTCTTCCGTGCGTGGCGCCTCGTCCACATCCACGTTGCGGCGCGGATCCGAGCGCAGCAGCAGCATTTCGAAATTGACCCCGATCTGCTTCAGAAGCTCGCGGCGGCGCGGGCTTTGCGAGGCAAGATAGATGCGCGGCTGTATGATCATTAGCAATCCGTAGCTGAATATTGTTATTCGCGGTGATAGGGGTGATTGTGCAACAGACTGTGCGCCCGATACAACTGCTCGGCGAGCAGCACGCGCACCAGGCCGTGCGGCAGCGTCATGGGCGACAGCGCCAATTGCTGCTGCGCGCTGCTCTTCACGGATTCATGCAAGCCATCCGCGCCACCAATGATGAACGCGACATCACGCCCGCCACGCATCCACTCCTGCATTTGCAGCGACAACTGCCTGGTGGTCAGGCACGCGCCGCGCTCGTCGAGCGCAATGCGCAAACAATCCCCCGGGAGTGCGGCAAGGATGCGCCCCGCCTCGGCTTCCATGATCTGCGGAATGCTCTTGCCTGTAGTGCGCGGCTCCGGCCTGATTTCCACCAGCTCGATTTTCATCTCGCGCGGCATGCGCCTGGCGTACTCGCTGAAGCCGGAGTTGATCCACTCCGGCATCTTGTTGCCGACAGCGAGGAGGAACAATTTCACGGCTCAGGCCGCCGCGCGCGGCAGGTGCTTCATGCTCCACAGCTCCTCCAGGTTGTAATAGGCGCGCACGGCGGGTTGCATGATATGCACCACCACATCGCCCAGATCAACCAGCACCCATTCCCCGGAATCCTCTCCCTCGATACCGAGCACCGCCTCATCTCTCTCACGCAGCTTTTCCACCACGTGCTCGGCAAGCGCCCTGGTCTGGCGCGTGGATTGCGCGCTGGCAATGATGATGCGCTCGAACAGCGAGCTCAATTTGCTGGTGTCAATAACAGTGATGTCATTGGCCTTGATGTCTTCCAGCGCGTCCACGACGGCCAGGGTTTTCTCTTCAGTTGTCAGCATGGTTGGGTATAGAAATGATTTGACCGGATGTAATCTGCCACCGCGTCGGGCAGCAGATAACGGATGCTCTTCTTTTCGGCGCAACGCCTGCGGATACCGGTAGCAGATATTTCCAGCGCCGGCATATCCACCACCACGATCGCCCCGGCGGGCGATTCATGCAAAGCGCGCGGTGACGGTGCCAGACGCGCATGGTACGCATCGCGCAACGCCGCGTTGGCGCCGTTAATCGCGTTGCCGAGCGGGCGCCCGTCATGCGACGAACAGACACCGCGCTGCACCGCCACGATATGCGCCAGCCCGAACAGCTTCTCCCATTCATGCCAGGTATGAAGTGACAGGAAAGCGTCGCCGCCCATCAGCAGGCACAGCGGCCGCTGCGCGCCCAGCTCGGCGCGCAACGCCGTAAGCGTATCCACGGTATAGCAGGGGTCGGTGCGCCGGATTTCGCGCTCGTCCAGCACAAACGCCGGATTGCCTTGCAGCGCCAGCCGGGTCATGTTCAAGCGGTGCTGGGCAGCGGCATGCGGCGCGCTGCGGTGCGGCGGCGTGCCGCAGGGGATGAAGCGGATTGCGGAAAGGCTGCACTGCTCCAGCACCTCCTGTGCCAGGCGCAGATGTCCATAATGGATGGGGTCGAAAGTGCCGCCGAGGATGCCGATTGGTGTGCTGCTCACTATACAAAAAGTCGAAAATTATTGATGGGCGCGGATTTTCCCATGGGTAGGGTGGGGAGACAACAAATTTCACGGGAGGAAGGTTTTTTGTATTGGGTTAGGGTGCAGCCCAACTTCAAAAGCAAAACCGCCGGGGGTAGCCCGGCGGTTTTAATTTTGACTGGATTCCGGCTTCCGCCGGAATGACGAAACAGCTTATTCAGTATTTCCTTGAACTGACAATCTCCCCCAGCAACAACTACAGCGCCAGCCTTCTTACATCCCCCAGCATCTGGCTCAGATAAACAATAAACCTCGCTCCTGCTGCGCCATCAATCACGCGATGGTCATAGGAAAGTGACAGCGGCAGCATCAGCCGCGGCTCGAACTTGTCACCTTTCCACACCGGCTTCATGTTTGCCCGCGACACACCGAGAATCGCCACTTCCGGCGCATTGATGATCGGGGTGAAGAACGAGCCGCCGATGCCGCCCAGGCTGGAGATGGTGAAGCAGCCGCCCTGCATTTCGGCGGCAGAGATTTTTTTCTCGCGCGCCCGCGCGCTGATTTCACCGAGTTCTTTGGCCAGCTGGACGATGCCTTTCTGGTTCACGTCGCGCAGCACCGGCACCACCAGCCCTTCCGGCGTATCCACCGCCACGCCGACATGGCAATACTTTTTCAGGACAAGATTTTCGCCGCCCGCATCCAGCGAAGCGTTGAATTCCGGGTATTGCTGCAAGGCCGTCACCGCGGCCTTGAGCAGGAAGGCCAGCGGAGTGATCTTGATTCCCTGCTTGCCGTATTCCTCGTTGAGCTGTTTGCGAAAGGCTTCCATCTCGGTGATGTCGGCCTCGTCGTGCTGGGTGACGTGCGGGATGGTGACCCAGTTGCGGTGCAGATAAGCGCCGGAAAGTTTCTTGATGCGCGACAGCGGCCTGCTCTCAATCTCGCCGAATTTGGCAAAGTCCACCGCCGGCATCTCCGCCACCTGCAAGCCGCCGCCCGGTGCGCCGGATGGCCGGGCCAGCGCGGCCTTCACGAAATTCTGCACGTCTTCCCTGGTTATGCGGCCCTTGTGCGCAGTGCCTCTCACCTGCGCAAGCTCCACGCCGAGCTCGCGCGCGAAGCGGCGGATGGAAGGGCTGGCATGGGCGAGCGAGCGGGCAGCCTGTTGCTCGTAGCCGGCAGCTTGCGCCGCCGGGGCCGGAGCAGGCGTGACATGAGTGCTGGCCGGCACTGGAGTTGCCGCCAGTTTCGGCGCAGGGCTCGCTTCGCTTGCAACTGGCGCAGCAGGTTTTTCCGGCGCCGCATTGGTGGCAGCAGCTCCTCCCGTCTCCACCAGCGCAATCAGCGCTCCTTCAGACACCTTGTCACCCACCTTGACCTTGAATTCCTTCAGCACACCCGCAAATGGCGACGGCACGTCCATGGTGGCCTTGTCGGTTTCCAGGGTAATCAAGCCGTCTTCCGCATTGATCGTATCCCCCGCCTTGACCATCACTTCGATGATGGCCACATCCTTGAAGTTGCCGATGTCCGGCACGAGTATCTGCTTCAGTTCTGCCACGTTGTTCTCCGTCAGACTGTAACCGGGTTGGGCTTGTCTGGATCAATGTCATACAGCTTGATGGCTCGGCTCACTTCCTTTGGCGTAATCGCGCCATCATCCGCCAACGCCTTCAATGCCGCCAGCGCAACATGGTAGCGATCCACCTCGAAGAAATGGCGCAGCTTCCTGCGCGTGTCGGAGCGCCCGAAACCGTCGGTGCCCAGCACCTTGTAGCGCGCCGGGATGCAGGAGCGAATCTGGTCGGCATGGGCCTTGATGTAATCGGTGGCGGCGATTACCGGGCCGTCGCGTCCGGCAAGGCATTGCTCGACGTAACTTACGCGGCGTGACGCTTCCGGATGCAGCATGTTCCAGCGCTCGCAGTCCAGCCCGTCGCGGCGCAGCTCATTGAAGCTGGTCACGCTCCACACGTCGGCAGCCACGCCAAAATCCTTCTCCAGCAGCTCCGACGCCGCGATCACCTCGCGCAGTATCGTGCCGCTGCCCAGCAATTGCACCCTGGCCGCCTTGTTCTCGCGCAACAGGTACATGCCCTTCACGATGCCGGTTTCCGCGCCTCCCGGCATGGCCGGATGGGCATAGTTCTCGTTCATCACGGTGATGTAATAGAACACATCCTCCTGTTCCTTGTACATGCGGCGCATGCCGTCCTGCACGATCACTGCGAGCTCGTAGGCGAAGGCCGGGTCGTAGGAAACGCAATTCGGGATCAGCGAAGCCTGGATGTGGCTGTGTCCATCCTGGTGTTGCAGCCCTTCGCCATTCAGGGTGGTGCGCCCGGCGGTGCCGCCGATGAGGAAGCCGCGCGCGCGCATGTCGCCCGCCGCCCAGGCGAGGTCGCCCACGCGCTGGAAGCCGAACATCGAGTAGTAGATATAGAACGGGATCATCGCCACGCCGTGGTTGGCGTAGGAAGTCGCAGCGGCCATCCAGTCTGCCATCGCGCCCGCTTCGTTGATGCCTTCCTGCAAAATCTGCCCGTGCTTGTCTTCCTTGTAGAACATCAACTGGTCGGCGTCCTGCGGGGTGTAGAGCTGGCCCACCTGCGAGAAGATGCCGAGCTGGCGGAACATGCCTTCCATGCCGAAGGTGCGCGATTCGTCCGGCACGATGGGCACCACCTGCTTGCCGATGTTCTTGTCCTTGACCATCACGCCGAGCAGGCGCACGAAGGCCATGGTGGTGGAAAACTCGCGGCCTTCGCTATCCTTGAGCAGCGCTCCGAATGCCTCCAGCCCCGGCGTTTGCAGGCACAGGGCCATGGGCTGGCGCGCGGGCACCGTGCCCAGCGCCGCGCTGCGCTCGCGCAGGTATTTCATCTCCAGACTGTCTTCGGTAGGACGCACAAACGGCAGCCCGGACAGCTGCTCGTCTGAAACCGGAATGTTGAAGCTGTCGCGGAAGCGGCGCAGCGAATCCTCGTCCATCTTCTTCTGCTGGTGCGTCGGGTTCTGCGCCTCGCCCGAGGCGCCCATGCCGTAGCCCTTCACCGTCTTG
>JACRAQ010000107.1 GCA_016213335.1 Nitrosomonadales bacterium | reverse complement strand
TCGGCATCGGCGCGAATCTTCTCGCTTTCGGCATTGCCGGTCGCGCGCAACTCATTGGCAACCCGCTTGCGCTCGGCGTCCATGCGGCGATACACCGACTCGCTGATCTCGAGCGGGAAATCCACCCGTTTCAGTCTCACGTCCAGCACTTCCACGCCGATCTTGCGGGCATCGCTGTCGGTTTTCTCGCGCAGCACTTGCATGATCTGGTCGCGCTCGCCCGACACCACCTCGTGGATGGTGCGTTTGCCGAACTCCTCACGCATCGACGCGTTCACCGTCTGCATCAGGCGGGTATGCGCCCGCGCCTCGTCCCCGCCCACGCTGATGTAATACTGCTTTACATCGGCGATGCGCCACTTGACGAACGAATCCACCATCACGTTTTTCTTTTCAGCAGTGATGAAGCGCTCGGGTTCCATGCTGTCCATGGTCAGGATGCGCGCATCGAAATAGCGCACGTTCTGTACCAGCGGTATCTTGAAATACAGGCCCGGCGAGGTCTTCACCCCCACCACTTCGCCAAGTTGAAACACGATTGCAGTCTGGCGCTGATCCACCACGAACATGCTCAGGCTGAACAGCACCAGCAGCGCGATTGCGCCAATCAGGATATTGCCGAAACTGCTTTTCATGGACGTGCCTCCCTCTCGCGGCCGCGCAGGCCCTCGCGCGCATTTGGCATAACCGGCTCAATTGCCGCTGCGGGTTGTGGCGCAACCTGCTCGGCATTGTTGGCCGAGCGGCCAGCCGCGTCCGGCAGCGCCGCACCCGTACTCTGAATCAGCTTGTCCAGAGGCAAAAACAGCAGGCTGTTGCCGCTTTTCTGGTCCACCAGCACTTTGCTGCTGCTGGACAAGACCTGCTGCATCATGTCCAGATACATGCGCTCGCGCGTCACAACCGGTGCCTTCTCGTATTCCACCAGCAGCTTCTTGAAGCGGCTGGTATCGCCCTCGGCTTTCGCCAGCACGCGCTGCCGGTAGCCTTCCGCCTCCTGCATCAGCCGCGCCGCTGCGCCCTTGGCCTTGGGAATCACATCGTTGGCATAAGCCTGGCCTTCATTTTTCTGGCGCTCCCTGTCCTGCCCGGCCTTCACCGCGTCATCGAACGCAGCCTGGACCTGCTCGGGCGGCTGGGTATTCTGCATGGTAACCTTGCTCACCAGGATGCCGGACTTGTAGCGATCCAGAATCTCCTGTATCAGCTTGGTGGTGGCCGCCGCCACCTGCTCGCGCCCTTCGTACAGCACGAAGTCCATTTTGTTCTTGCCGACGATTTCGCGGATGGCGGTCTCCGCAGCCTGACGCACGTTTTCGTCCGGCATGCGGTTGTTGAACAGGTAATCTGCGGGGTCTTTCAGGAAGTACTGCACGGCGAACTGGATGTCTATGATGTTCTCATCGTCGGTCAGCATCAGTGACTCTTTCAGCATCTTGTTCTTGACGTTGTCGCGGTAGCCGACTTCCACCGTCCTGACCTGGCTGAGGTTCACCACCTCCACCGTTTCGATGGGGAATGGCAAGTGCCAGCGCGGGCCCGCCTGGGTAGCTTCGAGATACTTGCCGAAACGCAGCACCACGCCGCGCTGGCTCGCATCCACAATATAGAAGCCGCTGGCAGCCCAAACCAGCACGATCACCGCAATAACCAGGCCGATTCCGCCGCTGAAGTTTCTCGGGGTTCCGCCTGCTCCGCCACCGCCTCCTGCACCGCCGCCCTTGCCGCCAAACAGCTCGGTAACTTTCTTGTTCAGATCGCGCAGCACCGCTTCCAGATCCGGCGGGCCGCCGCTATTCTTGTTGCCCCATTGAGGGTCATTCAATCCCATAATCCATCCAGTCTTCAGTTAACTTGACCGTTGAGGGGGTGCCATTCTTCAGGCGCCGCATCCTGCGGCCGCGCGCTGCGCAGTTCCGCCAATGCCGCCCGCAGTTCGTCCATCCCCGCGCCGGTTTTTGCGCTCAAGCGAACGCAGGCAATTCTACCATACTCGTCGCGCTCGACTGCGGCGGGCAACCCCTGCAAATCTATCTTGTTCAGCAGCAGAATCTGCGGGATATGCTGCGCGCCAATCTCGTGCAGCACTTTATTGACCTCCGCAATGCGATCATCGCGGTTGGGGCTGCCGGCATCCACCACATGCAGCAGCAAATCCGCCTGCGCGGTTTCTTCCAGAGTGCCGCGAAATGCCGCCACCAGCGTGTGCGGCAGATGGCGGATAAAACCGACGGTATCCGACACCACGATTTCTCCCTGCCCTCCGGTAAACACGCGGCGCGAAGTGGTATCCAGCGTGGCGAACAACTGGTCGGCCACATAAGCGCTGGCGCGGGTCAGGCGGTTGAACAGCGTAGATTTGCCCGCGTTGGTATATCCCACGATGGAAACCGACATCACGTCGGCGCGGTCGCGCGCGCGCCGTTGCACCACGCGGTGGCGCTTGAGCTTGTCGAGGCGATCTTTCAGGAAATGAATGCGCCGGTCCAGCTTGCGGCGATCCGTTTCGAGTTTGGTCTCGCCCGGCCCGCGCAGGCCGATGCCGCCTTTCTGCTGCCCCATTTCCGCACCGTGCCCGACCAGGTGGGTGGAGAGGTATTTGAGCTGGGCCAGTTCCACCTGCACTTTGCCTTCATGGCTTTGCGCGCGCTGGGCGAAAATATCCAGAATCAGCATGGTGCGGTCAATGACGCGCGCATTCAGCTTTGCGGCCAGGTTGCGCATCTGCGCGGGAGAAAGATCGTGGTTGAAAATCACCAGCGGCGCCTCGAGGCGCTCCACGACCCCGGCGATTTCCTCCACCTTGCCGCTGCCCGCGTAATATGCCGGGTCAGGACGCTGGCGCTTGCCTTCGACAAGCGCCACGGCGCTCACCCCGGCGCTCTCCGCCAGCAGGCGCAGTTCTTCCAGGCTTTCGGCGTAATCGGGCGCGCCGAAATCCAGGCTGACCAGCACCGCCGCGCCGGCGCCAGCCGTGCGCTCACGCATTACTCGGCGTCTGTGGGAATCGTCACAGAACGCGCGGGAACAATGGTGGAAATGGCGTGTTTATATACCATCTGGGTGATGGTGTTCTTGAGCAGCACCACGTACTGGTCGAAAGACTCGACCTGGCCCTGCAGCTTGATGCCATTCACCAGATAGATGGCGACCTGCACATGCTCCTTGCGCAGCGCGTTCAGGAACGGGTCTTGTAACTGTTGCCCTTTTGCACTCATGATGTCAGCTCTTGTTGTTGTGGCGGGAGTCCACTTTACTTGATTTCCCGGTTCTCCGAAAGAGAGACTTCCCGAAGCCCCTCCTGCCCGCCCCCGCTGCGGGCTACCCGGAAAGCCAGTCCGGGCGCAACGCCCGGCTTGGCTGCCGCTTCAGCGAGGTTACGGATGAATTTTTCCCTCTTTCTTGGCTCTCTTCTCTGCCTTCTTCTCTTTCGCAGTCTTGGTCGGTTGTTTTTTGGTTTCCTTCTTGGTGTCCTGGCTCTTGCCCATAATTGCCACTCCTCGGATGTTGGTTTACAAAATTGCCCGGCTCCACGATTCAACGTTCAAGCAACGTTGCGGGTAAACATCCTACCCGCATGAATTGCGCTTTTCAATTCCCCGCAAGCCCGGCACCCTGCTCCTAAACGGCTTGCAGCGCGCGCAACGGCGGCATGTCCGCCATGCGCCGCGTGGCCAGCCCGCCCGCCAGCGCTACAACCAGGATGCCCCCGCCCACGCCGGCCGGCCAGATCATCGCGCTGAAGCGGTACGGGATTTCCAGCACCTGGTACGCCAGCACCCAGCCCAGCGCCGTCGCGCCTGCCGCCGCGAACAGCCCGCTCAAGGCCCCCAGCGCAACAAACTCGGCGAGATGCAGCCGCCGCAGGTAGCGGCTGTCCGCCCCCAGCACGCGCAGGATGGCGGCCTGCCGGATGCGCTCGTCGCGCGTGGCAAGCAAAGCGGCATACAGCACCGCAAGACCGCTCAGCAGGGTGAACAGGAATATCACGCTGACGGCCTGCGCAATCTGCTCCATGATGCCGCGCACCTGCTCGATCATCGCGCCGGTGTCAATCACCAGCAGGTTGGGGAATTCCCGCACCAGCTGGTCGCCCGCACGCACCTTGTCCGGCGGCAGGTAAAAGCTGGTGAGATAACTCGCCGGATAATCTTTGAGCAGCTCCGATGTAGCAATCACGAAAAAATTCACCTTCATCGAATCCCATTGCACCTTGCGCAGATTGGAAACGCGCGCCGTGAAGCGGTTGCCCGCCACATCGTAGGTGAGCTCGTCACCGAGACGGATACCGAGCCGCTCGGCGATGCCTTCTTCGACAGATAATTCCTTGCGCTCCTGAGAGATTTCGTCATTCCGGCGAAGGCCGGAATCCAGTGTTTGTAATGAACTGGACACCGGCCTTCGCCGGTGTGACGACGTATTTGTATCCACACTTTGAGATGCCCACCAGCTGCCGCTCACCAGCTCGTTCCATTCCGGCATCTTTTCGGCATAAGACAGATTGAATTCGCGCTCTACCAGATCGCGCGCGTGCGGGTCGGCATAACTGTCGCCATTGATGGGCGCGGCGTTGATGGCGACCAGGCGCCCGCGCACCATCGGCAGCAACTGCGGCTGCGGTACAGACTGGCGCGCAAAAAAATCCAGTACCGCCTGTTGCTGATCCGGCTGGATGTTCACGATGAAGCGGTTCGGCGTATCCGGCGGCAGCTTGCCCTGCCAGCTTTGCAGCAAGTCGCCGCGCACCAGCGTCAGCAACAGCAGCGCCATGCCGCCCAAGCCGAGCGCCACCACTTGCAGCGCGGAATCGCGCCCGTGCCGCGCGAGGTTGTTGAACGCATGCCGCAACTGCGCCGGAAAGCGGATCGAATAGCGCGCCAGGCCGCGCAGCAGCATCCAGGCCAGCAGGCCGAAGCACAGCAGACCCGCGAGCAGCCCGCCCAGCATCGTGAACCCCAGCCTGGCCGAACCGGCATGCCACAGGAACAACCCCGCCAGCACCAGCATGGCAAGGCCGTAGGCCAGCGCGGCGTTCGGCTGCGGCGCGCCCAGTTCGCGGCGCAGCACGCGCAGCGGCGATACCCTGCGCAATTGCAGCAGCGGCAGGAAGGCGAAGCCAAGCAGCAGCGCGAAGCCGCTGGCCGCACTCTTGAGCGCGGGCAACATACCAGGCTGCGGCAGCTCCGCATCACGCACCGACTCGATAAATCCGGCCAGCAGCGCCTGCGTGACGTAGCCCAGTGCGCAGCCGAGCAGCACCGCGACCGCGCCGAGCAGCAGGAACTGGTACAGAAACAGGCGCAATACCTGCCCCTGCTGCGCGCCGAGGCAGCGCAGCATCGCGCAGGTATCCAGGTGGCGCAGCACGAAACGCCGCGCCGCCAGCGCCAGCGCCGCACCCGCGAGGATCGCCGCAGTCAGCGCGGCAAGCCCGAGGAAATGCTCGGCGCGCTCCAGCGCGGTGCGGATTTCGGGGCGGGCATCGCGCACGCTTTCCAGCTTCTCGCCATTCGAAAGTTTCGGGTTCAGCTCGTCATGCAACGCCTCGACCTGCCGCGCCTCGCCCGCGACCATCAGGCGGTAGGTGATGCGGCTGCCTTCCTGCAGCAGGCCCGTCGCGGCAAGATCGGTATCGTTCATCAGCACGCGCGGCGCGAAGCTGTAGAAGCCGACCGCACGATCAATGTCGCGCACGATGCGTGCCGCCACAGTGAAGCGCTGCGTGCCGATGCCGACCTCGTCGCCGACGCGCACATCGAGACGGCGCAGCAGCCGCCCGTCCACCCACACCGTGCCGCGCGCGGGAATGGAACCCGTCGCTCCATCTTCCTTCAACCCGGCAAAAATTGCGTCATTCCGGCGCAGGCCGGAATCCAGATGATTATCAATTCCCCGCGAATGTGGGGCAACATCTGGGTCTGGTTCGCTGCGCGGCGTATTTTTTATGGCTGTTTTCCGGCCTGCGCCGGAATGACGGCCTGACGGATCATTTGG
>JACRAQ010000104.1 GCA_016213335.1 Nitrosomonadales bacterium | reverse complement strand
GCCGCTGACGTGTACCGCGCGTGTGTTCGCCGCGCCGCAATCCTCCAGCACTACGCGCACAGTCACGCCGAACGGGTATTCGTAGATGCCGGGGCGCGGGCAGTCGCCGGACACCGAGATCAGTTTGCTGCCGGAAGATTTTGGCGTGCCGATGGCCCTGTAATTCTCGGCTCCCATATAAACAGCCTGCGCCGCCTGGCAAAAGGTCTCGACGTTGCCCACTACTGTCGGCTGCTGCATGTAGCCGTGCGTCACCGGGAACGGCGGGCGGCTGCGCGGCACGCCGCGCTTGCCTTCCAGCGACTCGATCAGGGCCGATTCCTCGCCGCAGATGTAGGCGCCCGCACCGAGATGGATGGCGATGTCGAAATCGAAACCGGGCTGGCCGAGGATGCCGGCGCCCAGCAAATCGTTTTTGCGGCGGCGCTGCAGCACACCCTGAAGGTGCTCCAGCAGATAGCGGTATTCGCCGCGCAGGTAGAGGAAGCCTTTTCTTGCTCCAACAGCCAGCGCGCACAGCGTCATGCCCTCGAACACCAGGTCGGCATGGGAGGTAAGCAGCACGCGATCCTTGAACGTGCCGGGCTCGCCCTCGTCGGCGTTGCACACCACATAGCGCTCTGCACCCGGTGCATTGCGGCAGGCTTCCCATTTCAGGCCGGTTGGGAAACCTGCGCCGCCGCGCCCGCGCAGACCGGATGTTTTGATGGCTTCGACGATAACTTCCGTTCGCCCTGAGCTTGTCGAAGGGCTTTGTGGTTCGACAGGCTCACCACGAACGGCGGATAACGACAGCGCCGCGTGCAGAACATCGCCTGGTCCAAGCCTGTTGTCGAGCAGCAGCCCCTTGCGCCGGATGTTGTCTTCGACGCGGAAGAAATCGCCGGGCCAGTCATCCAGCGGCGTGCGGTTGCGGATCAGGTGGGCGATCTCCTGCACGCGCTGGTGCGAAAGGCGCGTGATGGCGCGGCCGTTGACCAGCATGGCCGGCCCTTGGTCACACATTCCGGTACAGGACGTGGTGCCGACGCTGACCAGGCCGTCTTCCGATACCTTGCCCGGCTCGACCCATAGTTGCTGGCACATCTGCTCCATCAGCACCGTGCTGCCCGACATGCGGTCGGTGATGTTGCCGGAGAACAGCACGCGGTATTCGCCGTGAGGCTGCAGGCAGAGAAAGGAGTAAAATCCGGCGACGCCTTCGATTCTCGCGCGAGGCAGATGAAGTTGTGCGCCGAGGTAATCTATGGCATCGGGGTGGACGTAGCCAAAGCTCTCCTGCGCTTCGCGCAGGATTTGCAGAAGGCTGGCGGCATCATGCCCGTGACGTTCGAGTATCGGATCCAGATAGGCGGCGTGCGGGCCGGGTGATACCATGAAAATCGCTCCTTGAACGACGCGACACCTTGCTTGGAAACAGCATGTTTGTTGCGCCTTGCGGGGCAGCATCTCGCGTAATCGTAGTCCGATTCACGGTAAAAGCAAAGCGG
The DNA here is from genome assembly GCA_016213335.1 of Nitrosomonadales bacterium. GTDB lineage: Bacteria > Pseudomonadota > Gammaproteobacteria > Burkholderiales > Gallionellaceae > VIKH01. The sequence goes on along the minus strand of JACRAQ010000104.1, from coordinate 26,409 downwards.
GATTTGAGCCGCCTCCCGGGAATAACACCATGCATGAGATGTCGCTGGCCGAAAGCGTCCTGCAACTTATCGAAGATGCGGCGCACACCCAGAAATTCAGGCGTGTACGCACGGTGGTGCTGGAGATCGGGGCGCTTGCCGCAGTGGAGCCGGACGCCATGCATTTCTGCTTTGACGCCGTGACGCGCGGCAGCATTGCCGAAGGCGCACGGCTCGAGATTCTCGATAAACCCGGCGAGGGGTGGTGCAAGGAGTGCGGCAAGGCCGTACTGTTGCGCGAAAGATTTGGCCTCTGCCCGGAATGCGGCGGTACCCGCGTAGAAATTACCGGCGGCAACGAGATGCGCGTCCAGGAACTGGAAGTTGAATGAATACGGGGCGCGATTTGATGATAGCGCCGGGCAGGCAATGGGCTTCAGGGCACCTCAAGCCCCTCCTGCCCACCCCCTCAGGCCCGGCATGTGCACCTGGTCGTTGCCGGCCTGCCGCATCAACAGGGCGAACTGGTTTAACCCGTTATAAGCAGCCATTGCAGTGGCAGTAACCACACGCATCCGGGTCAGGACAGCACCCGCCACAGCAGCCTTGTCGCCAGCACCAGCAATAACACGGCAAACAGTTTGCGCAGCATTCCCGCTTTCATGTGGTGTGCAGCCAGTGCGCCGAGCGGCGCGGCAAGAACTGTGGCGAGCGCAATCCACAGCAGGGCGGGCAGATAGACGAAACCCAGGCTGGGCGCGGGAAGCGTGCTCAGTTTCGCACCGGTCACAATGTAACCCAGCGTACCGCCGGCCGCGACAGGAAAACCGATCGCGGCGGAGGTGCCGATGGCATTGCGCAACGGCACGTTGCACCAGACCAGGAAAGGCACGATGACGGTGCCGCCGCCGATGGAAACCAGGCTGCTGATCCAGCCGGTAAGCGCGCCAGCGGCGCTCATGCCGGCAAAACCCGGCAGCTGGCGCGACGGCCTGGGCCGTTTGTCGAGCAGCATTTGCGCGGCGGCAAGATACACGAACAGCGCAAAAAATATCCCCAGCCCGCGCGGCGAGAGGGAAGCTGCCGACAGTGCGCCCAGCGCGGCACCGAGCAGGATGCCGGGAGTGATGTCGCGCACCGCGCGCCAGTTTACCGCGCCGAGCTGGTGATGTTTGCGCGCGCTGGCGAGCGAGGTGAACAGGATGGTCGCCATCGAGGTGCCGAGCGCCAGATGCATCGCATGCTCGGCGGGAAAGTGCTGGGCATCGAACAGGAACAGCAGCGCCGGCACCAGCAACAATCCGCCGCCTACACCGAACAGGCCGGCCACAAATCCGGCGAACGCGCCAAGCGCGAGGTAGGCAAGAAGCCAGTCCGGGCTAAACATCGCGAGGGTTTGTCATCCCCGCGAAGCCGTGGTTCTGCCACCCTGCTGGAGGAAGACATGCATTTGCAGTGCTCATTTAACCAGGCGTTCGGTGATGAACTTCCATTCGGCGGGATCGAGCGGTGTAATGGAAAGCCGGTTGCCGCGCTGCAACGTGCGCATGCGCTCAAGTTGCGGATGGCGGCGAAGCTCTGCCAGCGGGATGAATTTGATTTTATTTACCAGCTTCACGTCCACATTGAACCAGCGCGGCGTTTCCCGGGTGGCCCTGGGGTCGAAATATCGGCTGTTCCGGTCAAATTGCGTGGCGTCGGGATAGGCGGGGCTGCAGATGCGCACGATCCCCGCAATGCCCGGCTCGGCGCAGTTGGAATGGTAGAACAGCGCGCCGTCGCCTGTGCGCATCTGGTCGCGCATGAAGTTGCGCGCCTGGTAGTTGCGCACACCGTACCATGCCACAGTCTGGTTCGGCAAGGCGGCAAGGTCATCAATGCTGCAATCACCGGGCTCGGATTTCATCAGCCAGTAACGCATGTTCGGTCCACCGGATTATGTACAAACAATTTAACACGCCTCTCTCCTGTAACGCTATTATTTGCCGGGCCGCAACGCGAACGTGCGACAACATGCGCAAAACCGGCATCACATCCCGCGCCCATCGAACGTAACGGGCATGGAAAAGATGCCGCCCCCTAGTGATGAAACTTGCCATGCCCGTTTCCCCCACCCCAACCCTCCCCCGGAGGGAGAGGGGGCAAACGAATCGCTGCGCGAGCTTCAAGTTAAAGAGGGAATTCATGAAGCTGCTGTTTTTCGTCATCGGCATGTTGATATCTCCTCTTGCTTCTGCCGCTCCCCCTTCCCCGGTCATCCCGCTGAACCAGAACCTGGCAGTAGTTGAATATGCCAGGAACGGCGAGCAGACGGGTTGCGGTCTGAGAGCAACCGGAGAAACCGGAGACAGCCTGTGGATTGACGTGCTGCTCAGCGTGTTCACGAGAGAGTCCGGGGAGCTGTTCGGGATGTTCAAGGTGGTCATCAGGAAAATCAACCTGCTCAATGGAGTGCCCCTGCTGCGAAATGGGCAGATAACCTATTCAAGCGCCGGAAAAATTCACAAGGCATGGATCAAGACCGGTAGCGGGGTGCAACCCTTGATCTACCAGGACAGGGAGTCACCGCATAATGACGGCTATATGGCTACGCTGGAATTTGATAACGCCATGGAACTGCTGGTGGCGATATCGCAGGCGGATTTCAGGGTGATGTACAGCATGAGCGCAAGCGGGCCGGAGGAAGTGCTCGAGTTCAATAAGCGGATAATCGCGAGCGAGGCCGGTAAGCTATATGCCTGCATGAACAAACTGAGGGAAACAAGAAGCAGCAGAAGCGACAAGATTCTTTGACGCTCGTTGCTGCCTCCATTCCCCGATGGAACAGGCCAGGATCAACCCGGCTGCTTACAGGCTCTGCGCGTGCTCGGCCAGGTACTTCGCCACGCCTTCCGGAGAAGCGCCCATGCCTGCCTTGCCCTTTTGCCAGCCGGCCGGGCAGACCTCGCCGTGCTCCTCGAAAAACTGCAACGCGTCCACCATGCGCAGCATCTCGTCAATATTGCGGCCCAGCGGCAGATCGTTCACCACCTGATGGCGGACGACGCCGGCGCGGTCTATCAGGAATGAGCCGCGGTAGGCCACACCTCCCCCTGCTTCCACATCATAGGCGCGGCAGATTTCGTGCTTGATGTCGGCCACCAGCGGATAGCGCACCTGTCCGATGCCGCCTTTGTTTACGGGGGTGTTTTTCCAGGCCAGGTGGGTAAACTGGGAATCAATTGAAACGCCGATCACCTCGACATTGCGTTTCTTGAACTCATCCAGGCGGTGATCAAAAGCGATCAGTTCCGATGGGCAAACGAAGGTGAAATCCAGCGGGTAGAAAAATACTACGCCGTATTTGCCGTCAAGGTGCTTTTTAAGGTTGAAGGTGCCATTTATTTCATTGTTGCCCATCACTGTTGTTGCAGTGAAATCCGGGGCGGGCTTGCCAACTAGCACGGACATGATTTTCTCCTTGTGGATGAATAAATTCCAGGATGGGAATCTAATCGTGCCCGGCAGGTGTTGTCAATGACGCCCGTCAACCGCAGCAGCGCTGCTGCTTGCTTTCCGTCGCAAGCGGCATGCGATGTACGCTGGGCGCAGATGGAGCTTTCCCGCTGTAATGGTATGATGGCGCCCACGCGAAAAACAAACACCGGGAGAGTGGATATGCTGTCAGATGTCGCCGAATTCGTGGTTCGGGGAGAAACCGTGGAAGGGGAAATCTTTCAGCCGCCCGACTGGGCAGAGCGCATGTGTGCTGCTTTCGCCGGAACCGAAGCCGGCAGGGGCAAGGTTTACCCCGATTATGTCCGCCCCATCGTGGCCGATGGGGTGACCTCCCTGGTGATACAGGTTTCGTTGCAACGGGACAACGCCGGAGCGTTTGAAATGATCAAGCAGTTTATCGCCGAAAACCGCCTCGTGCTGCGCTCCGGCCGCGGCAGCCGGGATGCTGAACACACCGGGCCGCTGAGAGCCTTTGGCAGGGACCGGCGCGGTTCGGGCCGCAACTGCAAATAACCGTGCATGAACCTGCTTAAAGCCCTTGCTACCGTCAGTGGCTTGACGCTGGTTTCGCGCATCCTGGCCTTCATCCGCGACGTGCTGATCGCGCGCATTTTCGGCGCCGGCATGGCAACCGATGCTTTTTTTGTCGCCTTCAAGCTGCCCAACCTGCTGCGGCGACTGTTCGCGGAAGGCGCGTTCTCACAGGCTTTCATCCCGATTTTTGGCGAATACAAAAACCGCCGCAGCCAAGAAGAAGCCAAACTGCTGGCTGACCACGTGGCCACCTTGCTGGCGATCATCCTGTTCGTGGTGACATTGATCGGCATTATCGCCGCACCGGTTCTGGTGTATATCAGCGCGCCGGGTTTCGTAAAAGAGCCGGACAAATTCGCGCTCACCGTGCAGTTGCTGCGCATCACCTCGCCCTACATCTTTTTCATTTCGCTGGTCGCACTGGCGGCCGGAATACTGAACACCTACAACAAGTTCTGGGTGCCCGCATTTGCGCCGGTGCTGCTCAACATCTGCTTCATCGGCGGCGCGCTCTGGCTCGCGCCCTATTGTGACCCGCCGGTCATGGCGCTGGGTTGGGCGGTGTTCGTCGCGGGCATCGTACAGCTCGTGTTTCAAATTCCGTTCCTGAAGAAGATCGGCATGTTGCCGAGGTGGCGGCTGAACCTGAAAGAAGCCGGGATGTGGCGCGTCATCAAACAGATGGGCCCGGCAGTGTTCGGTGTGTCCATCGCGCAGATCAGCCTGGTCATCAACACCATCTTCGCTTCATTTCTCGCGGCGGGCAGCGTGTCCTGGCTATATTACGCGGACCGCCTGATGGAATTCCCGTCAGGGTTGCTGGGGGCCGCGCTCGGCACCATCCTGCTGCCCTCGCTTTCAAGGCACTACGCCGACAGCAAGCCGGAAGAATATTCCGGGCTGCTGGATTGGGGGTTGCGCCTCACTTTCATGCTCACCCTGCCCGCCGCGCTTGCGCTCGGCATGATCGGTGTGCCGCTGCTGGCGACATTCTTTCAGCATGGCGCATTCTCCGTGCATGACGTGCTGATGACCCGCCAGGCGCTGGCAGGCTACAGTGTCGGCCTGATTGGCATCATCCTGGTAAAGATACTTGCACCCGGCTTCTACGCACGGCAAGACATCAAGACTCCGGTGAAAATCGCCATCGTCACGCTGCTCGCCACGCAGGCCATGAACGTGCTGTTTGCTTTTGGCCTGCACTTGAACCATGCCGGACTTGCGCTTTCCATCGGCCTGGCCGCCTGCCTCAACTCCGCCATCCTGTTTTACCTGTTGCGCAAGCGCGGCATCTACCGGCCCGACCCCGGCTGGGGCGCATTTTTCGCCAAGCTCGCCACGGCCCTGCTCGCGCTCGGCGCCGCGCTGTGGTTCGGCATGGGCAACGAGCAGGACTGGCTCGCTGGCGGCGGCTGGCCGCGCATCGCGCGGCTGGCGGGACTGGTGGTGATGGGGGTGGCGGTGTACTTTTCCGCACTGTGGCTGCTCGGCTTCCGCCTCAGGGATTTTTCGCGGCGCGGGGCAAGCTGAAAACGCGGCTTGCGCCGCTGGAAGCTACGAAGTCGTGCCCGGTTTGCCGTGCTCCCCGGCCACACGGAAATAATCTGCCAACTTCCTGTCTTCGCCGGCATTATGGATCACGAACCAGTCGAATAAAACATGCAGGATATCTTGCGTGCTGATCGCATCGCGGTCGTTCCTGAATTGCGAGATCATCAAGTTGATTTTTTCGACGATGTGCTGGTGCTGCTTGATGTGCTCGTCAAAGCGGTGGCTGCCCGCAGTTCTCATGCCCTCTTCTTCGCGGGCGCAATGCCGTGACAAATAAGACGCGATCTTGTCGAGGCACATGAGCTGCTGCTCCTTCGGCGCATGGTTGCAGATCGCCTGGATGCAATTCTCGATGAGGCCGAACAGCTCGTTGTGCTCTTCGTCCATGAAGCCGACGCCGGTCATGTACTTGTCGTCCCACTCCACTTTGCTGCATTTGCCGCCGGCCGAAAGCACTCCTGAATGCGCTTTCAGCAGCAGTTCAAACTTCTCGGGAGGCAAGGGTTTCGAGTACAGGTAGCCTTGCGCGAAGTCACACCCTGCAGCCGCCAGCAGATCGCGCTGCCGGACGGTTTCCACCCCTTCGGCGACCACCTTGAAACCGAGCTGGTGCGCCATCACGATGATGGCTTCGGACAGCACCATGTCGCTTGACCCTGGCGTCAGGTGGCTGGTGAAGGATTTATCTATCTTCAGGTAATCTATGTCGAATTTCTTGAGGTAGGACAACGATGAGTAGCCGGTGCCGAAATCGTCAATGGCGACCTGTATGCCCGCATCGCGGAATGTGAGCAGCGCGCCGGTGACGGACGCGTCAGAATTCAGCAACAGCCCCTCGGTAATTTCTATGACCAGGCAATCTCCAGTCAAACCAAGATCGTGCAGGTGCTCGATCCATGCCGAGTGCTCCTCGTCCTCCTTGTAGAACTGCACCGGAGATTTGTTCACGCTGACCTGGAATTCCGGGTGGATAACCTCTCTCCAGCGCTTGACCCAGCGGGCCGACTCGCGGAACACCCAGTCGCCGATTTCGAAGATGAGCCCGGTTTCCTCAGCCAGCGGAATAAAATCCATCGGGCTGACCATGCAGCGCTCGGGATGCTGCCAGCGGATCAGTGCTTCAGCCTTGCTGACTCGGCCGGTTGCCATGTCCGTGATGGGCTGAAAATAAACCATGAACTGGCCGGCTGCCATGGCGCCGCGCAAATCGTTGATCAGCTTCAGCCTGGCAATGGCGGCCTGCTGTAGCGCAGGGGTAAAATAGCTCAGCCGGTTTCTGCCCATGCTCTTGGCAGCATACATCGCCTGATCGGCATCCTTGAGCAAATCCTCAATCTCGGTGGCATCGTTGGGGTAGAGCGTTATGCCCATGCTGGCCGACAGGTAGACCATTTCGTTTTCCAGCCGGAACGGTTCGGCCCGTTTCTTCAGGATGTTTTCGGCTATCCGTTCCACGTTGCTGGCGTCGTCGAGTTCCGACAGGATAACGGTGAACTCGTCCCCGCCCAGCCGCGCCACCGTGTCTGTTTCGCGCAGGCAGTTGCCGATACGCTGCGCCGCCTCCACCAGCAGGAGGTCGCCCACCCGGTGCCCCAGGGTGTCGTTGATTTCCTTGAAGCGGTCCAGGTCTATGAACAGCAGCGCCATCATCAGGCCGGCGCGGTGGGCTTTTTTGATTTCCTGCGCAAGGCGGTCATGGAACATGCGGCGGTTGGGCAAGGCAGTCAAAGTGTCGTAATTTGCCTGTTTCCAGATCAGGTCCTCGAATTGTTTTTTCTTGGTGATGTCGCGGATAAAAGCGCTGAATTCGTACTCGTTCTGCATCTTGATCGGGGTGACGGACAGTTCGATCGGGAACTCGCGGCCATCGCGGTGCAGCGCTGAAATCTCAATTCGCGAGTTCAACAACGGCGCCTCGCCTGATTCCAGAAAGCGTTTCAGCCCGCGCACGTGAGATTCGCGGAACTGGGGCGGAATGATGGTTTGGTGCAGCAAGCGCCCGACGACTTCATCGTGGCTCCATCCGAAGATATTCGCGGCCTGGTTGTTCCAGCCGGTAATGGCTCCGCCGGAATCCATTATCACTACGGCGTCCATGGCCGTTTCAACAAGGGTATGCAGTCTTGCCTCGCTATCCTTGATCGCTTGCTCTGACTGCTTGCGCCCGGTGATGTCGCGCGCCGAGTTGTACACCAGTTGGCGCCCGTCTATTTCCACCCTGGAGGCGCTGATCTCGACCTGGATGATGCTGCCGTCGCGGCGGCGGTGCCGGGTTTCAAACGGCGGGTTGCTGCTGCCCAGCGCGGCGATTTTCGCCAGCAATTCCTCTTTCGGCCACTGCGCGTTCCATTGCGCCACGTTCATGGAAAGCAATTCCTGCTCGGTGTAGCCCAGCATGCGGCAAAATGCATCGTTCACCTGCACCATATCTCCGTTGGTGTCAAAGACGTACATGCCGTCAGCAGCGGTGCGCAGCAGCGTCCGGTTCTTGCGGCTTTCGCGCTCCAGCGCTGCCGCCGCCCGCAGGGCGCGTGCCCGGTCATAAAGCAGTAACCAGGTAAGCAAGGTGAGCATCACACCGGTGACGAAGCCGCCGACGCCGATGAGCTGGGGCTTGCCCGTATCCTGCATGGTCTCAAAAGCGGGGAGCGAACTGACCACCATCGTCCAGGTGCGGCCGGCAATATCGAGCTGCTGTGTTGCGTGGAAGTGTGCAGCCGGCAAGTTCCCCCTGGAGAATCTCGAGTTGTCCGAATCGTGCATCAGCGAGCTCTCATGGATTGCCTCGCCATCGTAGATGTCAATGTCTACATCCCTATCGCCGTGGCCGAGTATGCCGTCCATCAGATCGTCCGCGCGGAACACCGAGCTGACCCAGCCGATGATGTTGGCGCGGCGCTCGGCGAGCGTACCGTGCGGAGCTTCATGGCGGTACACGGGCAGAAACATCAGAAAGCTGGCCTGGGCGCTCTGATCGGTTTCAAACAGCAGCCTGATCTTGCCGGAAAGGGCGGCTTTGCCGGTGTCGCGCGCCCGCTCCATGGCGGCGCGGCGCGCTCCTGCAACAGAATCTCCGGGTTGCGGGTGCTCGAGGTCGGAGTAGGTGTCATAGCCGAAAATAACCCGGTTGATCTCGTCATCCGGCTCGATGTAGACGACGGGAGCGTAGAGTTCACGCTTGCCGTCAGGATGGATGGTGTATGCGCCCATTCCTTGCCGCCGCATGGCGGCGACGTGGGACGTTTTCTCCGCCAGTGGCACGGCAGGGGAAAAGCGTATGCCCTGGATGCCGGGGTAGTTTTCTTTCAGATCCAATCGCTCGACATAATCGTGGAACTCGTCGCGCGTTACGCTGCCGGCATGGGCGAACAGGCCGTCCACCCCGCGCATCACCTGCTCGTAAGTACCCATGCGCTTCACGATTTCGTTGCTGATGCTGCGCGCGCGGAAATCGAACTGGGCTTGCAACGTCTGCTTGGCGTTTTGCTGCGCGTTCAGGTACAGCCGCCAGGTAACCAGGAGAGAAAGCGCGAACATCGCCATAACAGGCAGCGCAAAATTATTGTTGAGCCTTCCGCCCATCCTGGATTTTTGGCCAGAGCGCTGGACAACAGAGGAAACGTGGTCGTGCATCTCATTTACCGGCGTGTGCAGAAGTTGATGGACGGCATCTGAAGTTGCCATCTTAACATTAAGTTGGGCGCGACATGGCTGGTTGCAGGCCGGTATTTGTGCCAATATCCGGTTGCATAAACATGGGTTGACGACGTGAAGAATGCGGTAATTTTGCTGTCAGGCGGATTGGACTCCGCCACCGTGCTGGCGCTGGCCCGGCAACAGGACTTTGCCTGTTATGCGCTGAGCGTGGATTACGGCCAGCGGCACCGCGCCGAGCTGGCTGCAGCGCGGCGCGTGGCGCAGGCGCAAGGCGTGGCCGAGCATCGCGTCATCGCCATGGACTTGGCCGGTTTCGGCGGCTCGGCGCTGACCGATACCCGCCTCGCCGTGCCGGAGCAGCCGGGTAGCGGCATCCCCCTGACTTACGTGCCTGCGCGCAACACCATCATGCTGTCGTTCGCTTTGGCCTGGGCGGAAGTGTTGCAGGTTCAGGACATTTTCATCGGCGTCAACGCGGTGGATTATTCCGGTTACCCGGATTGCCGCCCGGAATATATCGAGGCCTTCGAGCGCATGGCTAACCTTGCCACCAAGGCTGCAGTTGAAGGCAGGCACATGACACTGCATGCGCCCTTGCAACATTTATCCAAGGCCGAAATTATCAAGCTCGGCGCAGGACTGGGTGTGGATTACAGCCTGACGGTTTCCTGCTATCAGGCCGAAGAGAATGGCAGCGCGTGCGGGGTATGCGATTCGTGCCGGTTGCGCCGCGCCGGCTTCGAGGCCGCCGGTGTGGCCGATCCGACGCGCTATCGCCACGCGCGCGATGCGGCGCCGCGTTGACAGTGAGCGGCTAATCCGTATAATGCGCGCTTCCCGTTTTTCCGGGACGCGGGTCGTTAGCTCAGCCGGTAGAGCAGCGGACTTTTAATCCGTTGGTCGGCAGTTCGAATCTGCCACGACCTACCAACATTCAAGAGCCTTGCAGCGATGCAGGGCTTTTTTATTCCCCAGATTCCAGCTTGGCCGCCCAAGCCGCCAGATGGCGTTTTTCGCGCGGGTTATCGGCCTGGTTGCGGGTGGGAGAGAAGAACACTCCTGGCGCGTGCAGCAGTTTGCTGAAGGGGAAAATAACCAGCAGCAGCACGACCAGAAAGAGGTGCAGATAGAGCGCCCAATCGGAAGGCAGCGGCTGCAAATCGAAGCGCATGAGGCCGAGAACGAAAGTTTTTGCGCCAATAACGTCAGTATGGAAAACAAACGTCATGAGCACCCCGGAAAGGGCGATCATGAGCAGCAGCACCAGCATGAGGTGGTCTGACGGGGCAGAAATATAGCGGATGCGTTCAACGAGCATTCTTCTGGCCAGCAGCCCGGCAAGGGCGGCGACCATGGCCAGCGAGGCATACAGCCCGAACGGCTGGGCAAGCGCAACCCAGAACCAGACCGGCTCTATGAAGTAACGCAGATGGCGAACCAGAACCAGCACCAGGCACAGGTGGAAAAGCCAGCCCAACGCCCATATCCACAAGGTGGACCTGAGCAGGCTTTCAAAAAACACAACCTCCCTGCCCATGCGCAACACGACCCCGCTGTTGGTGGCTGGCGCCGGAGCAGTCGGAATTTTCAGCGGCGCAGGGGTGCGCGCAAAATCATAAATCCTGAACCCCACCCCCAGCACCAGCACCAGGAATGCGAGATAGAGCAAAATGGCGAAGAGCAAGCTCATTTTCGGTATGACAGGAACCAGAGGTCAGGAGCCAAGGGGCCGGAAGACCGGACAACGCCCCCTTTCTGATACCCGGCTCCTGTTGCCTGATACCCGAATCAAATGCAGCCGGTCGGCTTGGGTAGCCCGGCGATTTTGCACGCCTGCTTACCCGGCCCGTAGGGAAACAGCTCATAGAGATACTGGCTGTTGCCTTTGTCCGGCCCGAATTTCTTGCCAATGGCCTTGGTCAGCACGCGAACCGCCGGGGCGATCTGATATTCTTCATAGTACTCGCGCAGAAAGTTGACCACTTCCCAGTGGTTGTCGGTCATGTTCAGGCTTTCTTGTTGCGCTATGAAGTTGGCGACGTCGGTGTTCCAGTCGGCGAGATTGATGAGGTAACCTTCCTCGTCGGTCTCGTAGGATTTACCGTTTACTTCGATGCTGGGCATGGTGATTCTCCTCTTTCAACTTTAACTGCGTTCACAGCCAGGATTGGCAATTTTTGTTGGCGGCAACGAGGTCAACGAAGCCGCCGTACTCTACTTTCGACACCCCTTCAATAATGCGGTCGGCAAGCCCGCGCGCCTCGAGATCGGGCAACAGGACATATATTTTTAGCCGGCTCATCGCTTCGCGCACCCTGCCCTCCATCGAATTGCCTTTTGTTGCGGCATAAACCGCGTCTTCGATAAGCAGAATGTCACCTGATCCGGCGGCGCGCAGACAGGAATCGAGGGAGTTATTACCTAGTGGCGATTTGTTGATGATGTGCAGCATTTCGTTCTCTTTATCCGGGTAAGTTCATTCAGAAGCTCAGTACCACATCCTGCTCATCCATGAGCGCTCCCATTTCCTTGCTGCTCAGGACGGTCACATCCACCAGCAGGTCTTCCTCTGTCAGGCCGCGTGCTTCGAGCGATTCCTTCTCGACATAGAGTTTCTCAACATCGTAGCCCTCCAGCGCGCGGTAGGTGGGGGAAAAATTCTTGGTTTCTATCCCCTTGGTCTGCTGGCTCTTCTTCAACTGATAGACGCCATCGTCAAGAAATGCCAGCGACACATCTTGATCGAAGGCGGCAGTGATAAGCACGACCTCCAGCGATTCCAGCGCGTAAATCGTGCCGTAAGGCGCCTTGCGGTTGACGAACATGAATTTTTTGACTTCGCTCATAACGCTTCCTCAATCGCCAAAGACAACCAGGCGGTCGGTCTGTATGCCGGCCTCGACCAGTTGCCCGAGGCCGGAAATGCGGAATCCCTGCGCCAGGTTTTCATCCCGGATGCCGCGCCGCAAGGCGGCCGCGACGCAGACGACGAGGTCAATCTTGTGCTCCTCGGCCAGCTTGCTCCAGCGGTTCACGATGTGCCGGTCATCCTGCGGCGGTTCGGTCAGCCGCGTGGCGTTGTTGACGCCATCGTGATAGAAAAAAACACGCCAGACCTCGTGCCCCCTTTCGATAGCAGCCTTGCAGAAAAGATAGGCCGTGTCGCTCGCCTGGTGCTGGTAGGGGCCTTCGTTGACGACGATGCCGAATTTCATGTTATGTGTTCCCCGTCAGAAGCGTATATGCGTCGAGGCGTTGAGATTGGCGCGCGACCCTCTCCAGTCGTCAATCAGGTATTTGGTGAAGGGCAAGCCGGTTTTCTCGAAAAAGCGCGGCCAGCCGATCCGCTCAATCCAGTCGCTCATGCGCTCCCACGGCCTCGCGTCTTCCTTGTACGTGTACATGATTTTTTTCACCACTGCGCTCACTTCCGGCCAGCGCGGCGGGTTGTTGGGCAGCCCCGACGCGACCATCTTCATGAAGGTCGGCTTGCCGCGCGCATTGGAGTTCTTCCCGCCCACCCAGATGGCCAGCTTGGAATATTCCGGATCATTGATCTGCATCGGCGGACACGGTGGATAACAGGCACCGCAACAGACGCATTTTGCCTCATCAATTTCCAGGGATGGTTTGCCGTTCACCATTGCCGGGCGGATCGCCGCCACCGGGCAACGCGCCACCACGGAAGGCCGTTCGCAAACGTTGGCGACGAGATCATGGTTGATTTTCGGCGGCTTGGTGTGCTGGATGATGACGGCAAGGTCGGCTTGCCCGCCGCAGTTGATTTCGCAGCAGGAAGTGGAAAGATGCACCCGGTTGGGCATCTCCTCGCGCTTGAACTCTTCGATGAGCTCGTCCATCAGCGCCTTGACAGCACCAGACGCATCGGTGCCCGGAATGTCGCAATGCAGCCAGCCCTGGGTATGGGCAATCATGGATACCGAGTTTCCGGTGCCCCCCACCGGAAAGCCGTTCGCTTCGAGCTCGGCAATCAGCGGGGCCACCTTGGCCGCGCTTGACACCATGTATTCGATATTCGAGCGGATGGTGAAACGGACGTGGCCTTCCGCAAACTTATCGCCGATGTCGCACAGCTTGCGGATGGTGTGGACATCCATCTGCCGCTGTGTTCCGGCACGCACCGACCACACCTCGTCGCCGCTGTGCGAGACGTGGTGCAGGACGCCCGGGCGGGGCCGGTCGTGGTATTTCCAGTTGCCGTAGTTTTTCGCCAGCAGCGGGTGCAGGTATTGCTTGTTGTCAGGAACGCCGCTTTCGATGGGGCGGCGCATTTGCGGTTGGGCCATTTTGTTCTCCCGGTTACTTGTTACCCGCGCCAGCTTGCTTCCTGGCGTTGATTTTTGCAACTTCCTCGTCCCATCCATCGGTACGGATGTAGGGGTTCATGCGCGGCGACGCGACCATGTTGGGGTCCACTTCAAGCTCCATCGCTTCGAGGAAATTGGCGAGCCCGATGCGCTCGATCATTTCGCCGGTACGTTCGTGTTCGAGCGCGTTTTCGGCAAAGAAATCTATGGTGCGTTGTGCGAGATCCACCAGCTTCTCCAGGTCCTCATCGGTATCGAGCTTGATGAAGGGAACGACCACCGTTCCCATCAGGTCGCCGATCTTGAGCGTGCGCTTGCCGCCCATCAGGATGGTCGCCCCCTTGTCCTTGCCGGGTGCCAGCGCGCCGGTCATGACGTTGATGCAATGCATGCAGCGCACGCAATCCTTGTTGTCAATCTCGACGGCGTGGGTGTCGCTGACTGCCACGCTGGAGATGTGATCGCCCTTTTTGACATCCTTGATCTGCTTGAGCTGGAATGCCTTGGTCGGGCAGCGGGCAACCACATCGTTCACCAGCTCGTCCATGCCGTGCTTCGCGAACCATTTCCTGGCCAGCGTCTCGTCAGTGCGCATGTTGTCGCGCCAGGTGCCGATGACAGCCATGTCGGCGCGCTGGATCGAGTTCATGCAATCGTTCGGGCAGCCGGAAAACTTGAATTTGAATTTGTAGGGCAGGGAGGGGCGATGCATATCGTCGAGAAAGGTGTTCACCACGGCACGGTGTGCTTTCGCTTCATCGAAGCAGGACTGCTCGCAGCGGGCCGCGCCGACGCAGGACATCGAAGTGCGCACCGCCGGGCCCGCGCCGCCCAGGTCAAACCCCATTTCATTGAGCTCGTCGAATGCCTTCTGCACGTTGTCGGTGGTGGCACCCTGGAACATGATGTCGCCGGATTGGCCGTGAAATGCGATCAAACCGGAACCGTGTTTCTCCCACACATCGCACATCTTGCGCAATACATCGGTGGTGTAGTGCATACCCGCAGGGGGCATGATGCGCAGGGTATGAAACTCTGCCGCATCTTTGTAAATTGGCTCGCCGTTTTCGTCCTTGAGTTCGGTGAAGCGCGGGATGACGCCGCCGCCGTAGCCGAATACCCCCACTGTGCCGCCCTTCCAGTAGCCTTTTTTGGTACGGTACGAGGTCTCAAGCTGCCCGAGCAGATCAACCGCCATGTTGTTATCCCGGGCCAGGCGCTTGATCCCGGTGACAAAGCTGGGCCACGGACCGCTTTCGAGCTGGTCCAGATTCGGTGTGTCATGCAGTTTCTTGGCCATGAGTTTTCCTTTCCTTACGATAGGCAGCGCGGGCTAAACTCTCCTCTGCTTGCGGCGTAATAGTGACTCATCTGTCAAGCATGTTAAATAGCCCTAATGGGGGGGTGCGCCAATAATCCCTTGGTGTTACCTTTTCTTCCCCCGTGTTGGCTATAGACGATCATGCCCGATGTTTTGCTCAATATCGCTTGTAAAACAACACCGGGCGCGATAGTAAAAAGGCCTTAACGCTACGGGGCAGTATCTAAAAATGGAGGGGAAATGGCGCGCATCAGCGGGCTGGAAAAATTCAGGGTGCCGCTGGGCAACCAGGAAATTGAGCTCCAGCAGATTGACCATGCGGAAGGCGGGATGAGCTTGCTGCGCATACGCATACGCGAAGGGCGGCGTTTTACCGTTTTTGATATTGATGCGGCGACAGCATTGCGCTGGAGCGATGTGATGCGGCGCTGGGCGGACGGGCAGGAATCGGATGCGCCTGAAAAATAATGTTCCTGACATGACGGATGTCGCTTTCGGCTTAACGGGCGAACTCGTTCCGGAAGGTTATGCCTTCGCGTTGTGGCAAGAAGTGGCTCGTTGCCTGCCTTGGCTGGAAGCCGATGAGTTTGCCGGGATCATCCCCTTGCGCGCGGCGGCAAGCGGTGACAAGCTGCTGTTGCCGCAGCGCACAAAGCTGGTATTGCGCCTTGCGGTCGAGCTTGCGCCACAGGCAAAGTCGCTATCCGGGCAGGAACTGGATGTTGGCGGCAACACGTTGCGGGTGGGTGAAGCCGTAGAACGGCCGCTAACCCCGCATCCGACGCTACACGCGCAACTGGTGGAAGGCGCCGTGGAAGAGGAAGCCTTTCTTGCCGCAATCAGTGACCGGCTGCGGGAAATGGAGATCGCCTGCAAGCTGGTTTGCGGCAAACGGCAAGCGATAACGGATGCAACACGGCGGGTCGCCGGCTATAGCTTGGTGTTGCACGACCTCAAACCGGAAGGGTCATTGCACATACAGCGGGCCGGGCTCGGGGGCAGCCGCCATTTCGGCTGCGGGATCTTTGTGCCTCACAAAAATATTTCGGGGCTGAGTTAGCATATGGAGGTGGAAAATGTCGTACGTCATTGCAGGTGAAGAGCTTGAAACCGACCCGGAAGGGTACTTGCTGGAGCCGAACTACAGCGAAGAAGCTGTCGGCGTGATCGCTGCAGCGGAAGGAATCGAGCTGACCCCGGCACACTGGCAGATCATCAATTACATGCGCGACCAGTACCGCGAGCATGGCCACACGCCGAACTTCCGCAACATGCTGAAAGATGTCCAGGAATTCTGGCCGGAGGCGGACAGCAAGGCACTTTATGATCTCTTTCCAGTGGGCCCGGCAAAGCAGGCCGCGAAGGTCGCCGGATTAACACAGCCTCTCGGAAAAGGCGGATACTGAACTATAAGCCAGACCTACCTACGGGAACTCGAAAATGAGCACACAAGAAATGCATGCCAACATGGTCCTGGATCTGAAGGGCCTGACCTGCCCCGCGCCGTTGTTGGGCGCCAAGAAGCTGGTGGACGACTTGCAAGCCGGGCAAATACTGTTGCTGATATCCGACTGCAAGGGAACCCAGGACGATCTTTTTGCCTGGGCCAGGCAGACGGGCAACCAGGTGCTGAAAACTGCACACATGCCGGGGGGGGGCACCGGGTATTACATCATGAAAGGCAAGGACAAGGCGCTCAAGGCCAACGTGACGCTGGATATTCGCGGCGTCGCCTGCCCCGGCCCCATCGTCGAAGCAAAAAAATTGCTGAACGGCATGAAATCGGGAGAAGTATTGAAGCTCGTCAGCAACTGCCCCGGAACCCAGGCCGACATCACCAGTTGGACGGCCGCGACCGGAATGAAGCTGCTCGACACGGTGAAGATCACCGCCGACGATTATGAGTTTTTCATTCAAAAGGCGTGATCCGGGCGGAGCGCGCCAACGCTCTGAAATACTCCAAAATGCGCGTCAAAAGCAAATGGTTCAAGAGCGGCCGTGCAAAAACGCCGCTGGAAATCGCGGATGCGATGGCCTTCATCATCTGGCGCATCGGCCTGAACGCGCTCAAGAACACGCGCAAGGCCGAATTTGACGTCGCGGTCGGCGAACAGTATTTTTCCTTTCTTGCGGAGTTCCTGATTTTTCTGGAGCAGGTTGCGGACCGGATCGCGTACAGCAGGCTGGGTGGCGAAGACCGCGCTCGTTTTACTACAGAACTCGCCACTCGGCTCGCCGATATACTGGCCGAAAACCGGAGCGAATTGCTAGGTGGCACGGCTGGCGAGCACAAAAGCAATTTCATCGCACAACTCAACCGGCGCGCCGGCGAGTATGCCGAGTTCAACTACGATAGCGGCGGGTCAAAGTTCGCGTTCATCCGCTATCTCGGATATTGCATGCTGGATGTCGTCGCCGAAAAGGACAAAAACTGGGTGGTAGACCAGATGACATCCATCGAAGCCCCGGAAGCCATAGAGACGACGGAAAAAGCCATGCGGGGCTTGCTCGAAGGGGCTTCCGCCCAGCAACCCGCTGGAGCTTGAAATGATGCCCGTTACGCAAATACACTCCGGGTCAAGCTCGTTTGATTTAAGCGATGCAGCTTCGTATCGGCGCTGGCGCGAGCAGAAACTGGAGCAAGCGCCCAAGACGATCACCGATCTGATCGTCGAAGTCGCCGATGCAGAAAATCTGTCCGCTGCTGAGCATGACGCACTCCTGGCGCGCTGCCGCCGCTCCAATATGGCTATATACATGAACCGGAAGCGTGATCCCGGCAAGAATGTCGCCCGCCTCGTCGGGCGGCAGTTCGGGCTGAAAAACCTGGATGCCAACTGGCTTGCCGACGATGAGGGAGTTTCGCAAATCACGGTATCCAGCAACAGCACGAGACAGGGGTTTATCCCCTATACCAACCGCCCGATCAAGTGGCACACCGATGGCTATTACAACCCGCCCGAACGGCAAATCCGCGCGATGGTGCTGCATTGCGTCCAGAGCGCGGCGGAGGGCGGCGAAAACCGCCTGATGGACCACGAAATGGCTTATCTGCTGCTGCGCGACGCCAGCCCGGATTTGGCCCGCGCCCTGTTCACTCCGGATGCGATGACGATTCCGGAGCGCGTGGATGAAGACGGCGTGGCGCGCGCCGCCCAAACCGGCCCGGTTTTTTCAATTGATGAGGATGGCGCGCTGCACATGCGGTATACCGCAAGAACCCGCAGCATCGAATGGAAGCAGGACAAGACCACGCTGGCGGCGGTTTCTCTGCTGGAAAAATTGCTGTCCTCCGATTCGCCTTATATTTATCACGCCCGGCTCGAACCCGGCATGGGGCTGCTGTGCAACAACGTGCTGCACGACCGCGCAGGCTTCAATGATAATGCCAGCCACCCCCGATTGCTGCAGCGCGCACGGTTTTATGAACGGATCGCGGGGACGTAGAAATTTCCCGGTGAATCGCCGTACAGTACGAAAAAGCCCGCCAGGGATGGCGGGCCAGGGAGGTCTGCTGATTCTGTCGCTGCTTACATTTTCCGGCCGTAGGCGATGCCCAAGGAGTTTTGGTACATCTTGATTTTCTCTGCTCCGCTGGTATTGCCGGTCCATGTATTAAACAAGCTGCTACCCGTTACACTGTTTTCTCTGGCATGCATGTAAGCCATGGTTAGCTCTGACTTGTTGGCCAATGTATAAGTGAAGCCAAGCGTGTAATGGGTCGTTATCACGCCCGGCGCTATGATATTGAAAGTCACGTCGCGGGATGTGATCGGATTGTTGTTCTGGCTATAACCCGCGCGCAATGTCAGCGCATCGCTGTAATTGTATTCCGCGCCCAGTTTCACCACTCTGGTATCACCCCAGCCAAAGCCGCGCCCATTGCTTGGCCCCAAGGTAGATGCGATAACAGCGCCCAGGCTAGTGCTGGGATTTCCGACAGAGTTAATGCCGCTGTAGTTGATCTGCTGGTAATCCACGGCTATCGTTGCTTGGGGGGTGGCCTTTACCGCGATGCCCAGATTCCAGTTTTCCGGGGTGTTGAAGCCCCCCTGCTCGGCAAACAGGCCCTTGTATTTGTCAAACTTGCTGTAATTCATTTCGGTCGAATAGGCGGCGCCCAAGGTAACCATATCACTCACTTTGCCTAGCCAGCCGACACGCACGCCGTAGCCGGTTGCGTTATCGTAGCCCTTGTTGGTTAAATTGGCCGCGTCCGCAGAGAAGCCAGAAAAAGCTTGCAAGCCTTCGGCCTTGAAGCGCTGATAACCCAGCAGCGGAGAAACCCCGATAGAGTGAGTTTCGTTGATCTTGTATGAAACGGTCGGCGCAACAATCAGCTGCATCATATCAACCCCCAGCCTCCCATCGCCGCACAACAGGTTATAGGTTCCTCCTGCTACTTGGACAGGATTAAAGCCGGTGCCGCCACCATTGGCGCACGTTCCGCCGAACGGGAGTTGCCCACCCGCATAATCGGTATTCATGCCGCCATTCCCATAAACGGTCATACCAAGCGACATGTTGGGGTTGATCATCCTGTTGTAGCCAAATTCAGGTATGGCAAAATCGTTGCTGTCGCTATTAGCAGCACCATTCATTGTTGGATCGCCTGCGCCGGAACGTTCACTGCTGCGAATCGGCTTAAACCAGTCCACTCCGATATCAACGCGTGAGCCTACCCATACCATGCTGGCTGGGTTGTTTGCTCCGCCAAAGGTGTCATTAGCCATTGCCGTAGCAGCGCCACCCATCCCTTTAGCCTTCATCCCATACCCGTGCGAAAAATAACCGTTGGTGGCATGCGCCAGCGGCGACACGAACCCGCCTGCAACCAGCGCCAGGACAAGAATTTTCTGCTTGTTCATAAAGTTTCCCCTTATCAAATTAAGAACGTGAATCAGTTGCGGCGGCTAAACGAAAAGGCAAATGTCGGTTTCCCCGGCAAACTCCATGAACATGGCAGCACCGCCGTATTCGATGCCGTCAATGAATTCGCTCTTGTCAAAATCAAACAGGTCAACCGTCATCTGGCAGGCGATGAATTTCACGTCGGCTTCCTGGCATACGGCGCGCAATTCTTCGAGCGAGGCCACGCCTTTTTTCTTGAGCTTGTCCTTCATCATCATCGTCGCCATCGTTTCCATGCCGGGCAGCACCTGCACCAGCACCGGCATGGGTACCGGCATCGGCATCGCGGGGTTGGCCAGCGGGCTGATCTTGACGTCTGACAAATCCTTGCGCAGCAATTGCAATCCGTAAAAAGTGAAAAACACCTGGACTTCGTAGCCGAGCGCGGCGGCCGTTGACGCGAGAATAAACGGGGGATAAGCCATATCCAGCGTCCCCTTGGTTGCGATAATCGCCATTTTTTTCATGCGTTTTTCCTTGGGATGATGGTGTTATTTTTTCTGCATAAGGAACACGTATTCCCCTTTTTCCACAGTCGAGGATACCAGCGCGTTCCCGGTTTGATTGGCGAAAGCCTGCATGTCTTTTACCGATCCCGGGTCGGTGGAAACAACCTTGAGCACCTGCCCCGCCGTCATGTCGGCCAACGATTTTTTGGTTTTCAGGATGGGCAGGGGGCAGTTGAGGCCCCGTGCATCCAGCTCTTTGTCAACGTTCATAATAATCTCCGTGGTCGTGCGTTTGCGTGTGGCAATTGGCGAAATTACCGGCCAGCGGCTTTGCGTCAGCCGGATGGTGCTATTAAGTAGAATCGGGTTCATACTGTCTATAGCCCATAAGGGTAATGAAGGGGTTACTCTTATGGGCTATGTGGCTTTGACATGAGTCAAGCGGGGGGCCTGGCTTCCCTTAACAGGCTGCGATCATGCTCGATGCTCACTCCCTCCGCACCCAGGCGTTTGAAAATTTCATCCAGCGCCATGTCCTCATTGGCAAAAATATTGTCCTCGGCAATCAGGTCGAACAGGCCGGTCTGGCGCATGAGGTCGAGCACCTGCTTTTTCAGCCCGCTGAACACGATGGTGACGCCATTGCCGCGCAGCCGCTGCACGAGATGGCGGATCACCTCCTCGCCGGAAGCATCGAGCTGGTTGATGCCGTTGCCGACCACCAGCAAATAACGGGCTTGGGGGCTGTTGGCCACCGCTTCCAGGACGGTGTCTTCGAAATAGGAGACGTTGGCAAAATAAAGCTGTCCATCGTAGCGCATGGCGATGACGTGCTCGCTGGTCGGGAGGTTGTGGACTTTCACGTCGCGCAATGTGCCATCGCTGTGGCGTGCCAGTATGGCCACCCTGGGCTTCATGGTGCGGTACAGATAGAGGACGATGGCGACGCCGGCGCCGACCAGGATGCCGTTGTCGAGATGCGGCGCAAACGCCAGGGTTGCCGCGAAGGTTACGATGGCGGCCACACCATCATGCCTGTGCACGTGCCAGGCATGTTTGATCGCCTTGAAATTGATCAGGCCGGATACTGCCATCATGATAACCGCAGCCAGAACCGCTTGCGGCAGGTGGTAAAGCAGTGGTGTAAGGAACAGCAAGGTCAGCAGGACGATGATGCTGGCAAACACCGATGACATGCCGCTTGCAGCTCCGGCATTGAGGTTGACGGCAGAGCGCGAGAAGGAACCGCTGACTGGAAAGGACTGGCTCAAGCTGCCGACGAGATTGGATAGCCCCTGCCCGAGCAGCTCCTGGTTCGGTTCGATGCGTTGCCTGGTTTTCGCGGCCATGGCCTTGGCGACGGAAATGGCTTCCATGAAGCCGACCATCGAAATAATCAGCGCGCTGGAAAACAACGCGGCAACGGCATCCCAACTGATGTCCGGAAGGCTGAAACCGGGCAGGCCGGAGGGGACATTGCCGACCACTTCTCCGCCGCCGATCAGCTTGAGCTCGCCGTTATGCAGCTTGCCGATGCGCCAGCGGCGCCCGTCGGAATGTTCGCCTGGCGGCACATGCCCGAGGAGATACAGTTTTGCCGGTTCAGCACCGTTTGCGGGCACCTGTTCGAAAATGAATTTGCGCAGGGCGCGGCTGCTATTGCGGTTTTCGTTTCTGAGGTTAGCCAATTCCAGCTGCAGCAGCTCGATTTTATATTTGAGCGCGGCGGCGCTCTGGTCGCCGGATGCGGCTTGCTGATACTGTTTGAGTTCCTTCGAGCGCGCATCCAGCCTGCCCTTCAGCTCGGCGATCTGCATTTCGGTGCGCTGGTGCTCGGCAGCCAGGGCCTTGACTTCGGCATCCATGATGTGTTCGATATTGCCGGTGGCGTTGCGCTCGAAGCCTGTGCCCCAGCTGGCCAGCGTGGTCAACGCCACGGCGATCAACACATTGGGCAATCTGGGCGCCCATTTCTTCAATGCAATCATGATGGCGAAAGCAGTTGTTCCCATGAGCAGGGTGGGGAAGTGGGTTTCACCAATTTGCAACAGCACGCCCCATATATCCTGGATGAAATGCTCGCTGCGGCCCATGGAAACGCCGAACAGCTTGTTGAGCTGGGACAAGCCGATGATGATGGCGGCGGCATTGGTAAAACCGATGATGACCGGGTGCGAAAGAAAATTGACCAGCACGCCGAGCTTGAGCAGCCCCAGCGCCAGTTGCAGCAGGCCTACCAGCATGGCAAGCAGGATGGCCAGGGCGATGAATTGCTCAGAGCCGGAAGCGGCCAGCGGCGCCAGCGCCGAAGCGGTAAGCAGGGAAACCACTGCCACCGGCCCGGTGGCGAGCTGTGCCGACGAGCCCCACAGCGCGGCGATGATGCCGGGCAGGAACGCCGCATAAAGGCCATAGTAAGCGGGCAAACCGGCAAGCTGGGCATACGCCATGGACTGCGGGATGAGCACCAGCGCGACGGTGATCCCGGCCATCAAATCCGCCTTGAGGGTTTCTCCTTGCAGCGGAAACCATTTCAGGAAGGGAAAAAAATTTTTCATGGCAGCCTGGGCTCGCCGTTGGGTAAAGCGACGTGGCACTCTGAAAAGATGCGGTTTTTGCAGGTGCGGCAAATTTCCGGATCAAGCGTGGAATAGACCGGCTTGATCCAGTTCGACATGACAGGGAAGAAAACACCCGCGCCAATATCATTCAGCTTGCCGGATTTGCGCAGGAATTTGTAGATGGAATCCTTGCAGCGGTAGAAATACAGCCCCCCGCCTATTTTGCGGCGGCGGCGCGCCTCCTGTGCCAGCATTTCCGCGCCCGCCACGTCTACGAAATCAATTCCGCTGGCAACTATCAGCACGAATTTCTTCTGCGGGTCTTTTTCGTCCATCTGCATCAGGCTGCTCTGCACATGATCCACGGCCCCGAAGAAGATTGCACCATTGAAGCGCACCATGCTTAATTGCGGGCACTCGGGGTGGCCGTAGGCGCTCACGAAATGATAAGCCCCCTCCTCTTTTGCCGGAACCACCGGAACGAGATGCGGGCGTGAAACACGGTACAGGTATATGGCAAGGGAAAGCAGGATGCCCAGGAAAATTCCGTCCTCCAGGCTGACCAGCGTGCCCAGCAGCGTCACCCACAGCACCACCGTCTCGGCATGGCTGGACTTGCCGATGGAGGCAATATGGTGAAAATCTATCAACCCCCAGGCCACCAGGAACAGGATGCCCGCCATGGCAGCGGTAGGCAGATAAGCGGCAAGCGGCGCCACCAGCAGCAGGATCAGCAACAGGAAGATCGAGGCAAATACCGTAGCCAGAGGGGTTTTCGCGCCGGCAGCATGATTGACGCCGCTGCGGTTGAACGAACCGCACGAGGCGTAGCTGGAAAAAAAACTGCCCACCAGATTCGACAGTCCCTGGCCGATGAATTCCTGGTTGCCGTCTATGCGCTGCCCGGTTTTCACGGCAATGGCGCGGGAAATCGAAACCGCTTCGGTCAGCTCCAGCATGGTGACTATCAGTGCAGGAAATGCCACCTTGCGAATCGTCGCATAGGAAAAATCCGGCAGGGAAAGAGGCGGAAAGTTTGCCGGCAACGCTCCAACAGTTTTAACCTGGGTGACTGCCGCTCCGAATTCCGCGTTGATGAGGTAAGCCGCAAGACTGCCGGCAATCATTGCGACGATCATGTAGGGCAGCCTGGGGGCAAGTTTTCTCGACAAGATACCGGCAGCAAGGGTGGTGGCTGCTACCGCAGTGACATACAGGTTGATATTGCCGAACTGCAATACCAGTTGCTCGATCACCACGTGAAACGGCGCGCCGCGCGCGATATCGAGGCCGAAGAAATTCTTGACCTGGCTGGCGGCAATAAGCAGGGCGGCCCCGGCAGTGAACCCGATCACCACGGTATGGGAAATGAAGTTCACCAGCACACCCATGCGCGCAAGCCCCAGAATCAGCTGAAACAAGCCGGTCAGGAAAGTAAGGGTCAACACCATGCTGATGAACTGCGGCGAGCCAGGGTCGGCAAAGGGGCTCATCGCGGCGAATACTGCGATGGATATGGCCGTGGTGGGGCCGGAAACCAGATGCCAACTGGAGCCGAACAGCGCGGCAATAATGGCTGGCACCATCGCCGCGTACAGGCCGTACTCGGGCGGCATTCCGGCGATGGTGGCAAAAGCCACCCCCTGCGGCAGCACGATCATGGCGCCGGTCAACCCGGCAATCAAGTCGTCTTTTGCCGTGGCACGATCCACCATTGGCCACCAGCGCAGAAAAGGGAAAATGCGCGGCAGCCAATCGTTGAGAAAGGGGGAAGATGTCAAAAAACTTCCTCAGCTTACGGTTTGGTAATAAAGGTTCTGCGGGTGGTTGGCCTCCGCGAAAAAGAACCAGCGCTCCGCCAGCAACCCGGCATATTGCAGTATAAATGCAAGCCACAGCAGCAAGGGGCCTGACAGGCGAGAAACGGACAGGCTGGCGGCGAGCAGCACCAGTGGCGCAACAAACGCCAGTGCCAGGAAAGCAGGTTTTATGGCACGCATGAAGGTTGGGTTTTTGCCGTGGAAAAACTCGCGCGTGTTGAATGATCCGCCCATAGCCCCCTGTGTTTTCTGCGCAATGCGCGGATGTTTTACGCCGATTGCCGTGCGTATGGTGGATTTGGGTTTGAGGCGTGCATTGCGCAGCAGCGAAGCGGCGCGGCCGATGAAGGCGAGCAGGGTCAGGATCATCGCCCACCCGGCATGGAAACCCGATAGCTGCGGTGCTGCCATGGCCGAGAAGGCGCTCGCCAGCACGAAGCCGGAAGCGCCGCCGAGCAGGATGTAGTTGATCACGGTGAGCGGCGTGTGCCACTCCTGCAGCAAGCGCAGGCAGGCGTAGACCATGGCCGTGCATACAAACAGCGCAAAGCACAGCGCCGTACCCAGTGCGCCGAGTACCAGTGCGGAATCAACGTGGCGTTCTCCGGGCAGTTCGAATAACGGCGCGTGCCAGCAAAACAAGTGCGCGCCGCCATACAGCAGCACGATACCCATGAATGCCGGCAATACGATTACCTCACGCGACAGCCACGAAGTTCGCCACTGCGCGGCGGCGCGCCAGGCGCGCTCCGGGTGGCCGAGGTGAAAGAACGAGGCGATCAATCCGGCACAGAGAAACGCCAGGGCGAGTGCGCTGCCCGCAGCGTAGTAGGAGCGGCTGTCCTGCACCGGGAGAAGATCGAAGAAGGCGTACAACTGCCCGGTGTAGAGGGCGAGGAACAGCCCCTGGCCGACACCGATCAGGGTGGTGAGAAATATTACCGAGAAAGCGGGGTGCATGTTTTTACCAGCTGGTCACGTCGTCGAGCGTGGGTTGCTGCCGGGACGGTTTGGGCAGTTTGCCATCAATCTTGAGCGGGTTGTCGGCGCGCACCAGTTGGTCCTCGTGTATCGTGATCGTGGTTTTGCGCCGGGGAAGGTAATGGTTGGCGGGTTGCGTGCCCCATTCCGGCATCAGCGTGTAGCCTCCGTTCTCGCGGATCGCGCGCGACACGACCGAGCCGGGATCGTGTATGTCGCCGAACAGGCGCGCGCCGGCCGGGCAGGACATCACACAGGAAGGCCTGCGATCCGCTTCGGGCAGGGTTGTGCTGTAAATGCGATCCACGCACAGCGTGCATTTCTTCATCACCTTCTGCTGCTCGTCCAGTTCGCGCGCGCCGTACGGGCAGGCCCAGGAACAATACTTGCAGCCGATGCACTTGTCGTAATCCACCAGCACGATGCCATCTTCCTTTCGCTTGTAAGATGCCCCGGTCGGGCAAACCGGCACGCAGGGGGGGTCTTCGCAGTGCAAACACGATTTGGGGAAATGCACCGTTTCGGTTTGCGGAAACTCGCCGACCTCGAAAGTTTGCACCCGGTTGAAGAAAGTGCCCGCCGGATTGGCGCCGTAAGGATTGCAATCGCTCAATGGGCCAGCTGGCCCGGAGGTATTCCATTCCTTGCAACTGGTCACGCAGGCGCTGCAACCCACGCAAACGTTGAGGTCTATGACCAGGGCGAGCTGGGTCATTTATGCTCCTCGCGCCGTATAGCTACTCCTTCACCCTGGCAGGGGGAAGGCTGGGATGTCGGCCATGACACGGCGTAGAGAAGAATCCGGGGCGGGACTGGCTG
>JACRAQ010000103.1 GCA_016213335.1 Nitrosomonadales bacterium | reverse complement strand
CGGCGGCTACCTCATCAGCGCGGCAGTGGCGTAAGGTTTCAATCCTCGCCCTCTCTCGCGAGAGGGCGCTACTCGCTGCAATTTGATGTATCCGGAGTGGCGACATGTTTCAATCCTCGCCCTCTCTCGCGAGCGGGCGCTACCATGTGTTGCGCAGCCAGCTCCACGACACCAGGCCGTTTCAATCCTCGCCCTCTCTCGCGAGAGGGCGCTACTGCGGGCGCGGTGCAGGATCACAACCACGATGGCGTGTTTCAATCCTCGCCCTCTCTCGCGAGAGGGCGCTGCCGGCTGTGCGCCTGTATATCAACGGATCGTTGGCGTTTCAATCCTCGCCCTCTCTCGCGAGAGGGCGCTACGTTGTATGATGCGGATAAATTCGGGAATATATGGGTTTCAATCCTCGCCCTCTCTCGCGAGAGGGCGCTACTCTGGGTGTTGTACCACTAAATGGCTAATATGGTCGTTTCAATCCTCGCCCTCTCTCGCGAGAGGGCGCTACGCAAATGCCTTGGCGGAAGATTATGCCAATTATATGTTTCAATCCTCGCCCTCTCTCGCGAGAGGGCGCTACCCGATAAACCGATCCTCCATCCCAACCAACTGATGGTTTCAATCCTCGCCCTCTCTCGCGAGAGGGCGCTACGGCGATGGGCAAGGAAGCGCCGAAAGCGGAGCAAGTTTCAATCCTCGCCCTCTCTCGCGAGAGGGCGCTACAGTATGCTTACAGTATTATGACTTGCAACACTATTCGGCACACTTTGCGCGAACCTCGAAAATACAGCTTTCGAGATGTCGTGCAATCTTTCTGCCCGGGACAAGAATTTCATTACGGACAGTATGTTAGGTAATGCGCGAATCTTGTGGAATGGCGTCGCTGCTTGTGGTTCGCGCAAGTTCATATGATCAGAGGCCCTTCAAAATCTACGGCGCGGAAATGGCCGTGTTCTTTGATGTGCAATTCTACTGGTTCTGTCAGGCGATATAAACGCAGGCAGTCTTCTTTTTCATTGATCTCGGCAAGCAGGTTGCGCTCCAGTTCTTCGTATTGCATCTGGTTTACACGGCATTCGAACACGGAATTTTGCACGCGTTGGCCGATGCTTTCGCACACCTTGGCTACCCGGCGCAAGCGGCGGCGGCCTTCTCTGGTTTCGGTGGATACGTCGTAGGCTACGATGATGAGCATGTCAGCGCGCCAGGAAGGGGAAATAGGTCTCGGTTTCGCCGCGTATGTGGCGTGCCAGCAAGCGCGCCTGAATTTCCGGCAGCAAACCGATGGGCATTTTGGCATCCAGCAGCGGATGGGTGATCTCTTCCTGTTTGCGTTCCTGGTAGGCGATCACCACCGTGCGTCGCGCATCACCTTCAAGCGAAACAGCGCCACCCTCGCGCTCGATAAAATCGCCCGCAACAACTTGCCCGCGATTGATGAGCGTGAGCGCCAGGCGGTCTGCCATGATGGCGCGAAATTCCTCCATCAAATCCAGCGCCAGTGCTGCTCGGCCAGGGCGCACGGCATGGAGAAAGCCAAGCTGCGGATCGAGGCCGACTGCTTCAAGCGCTGAGCGACAATCGTTCATCAACATGGAATAGAGAAAGGAGAGCAGGGCATTGATGCGGTCGCGCGGTGGGCGGCGGCTGCGGCCATCCATGGTGAAGTGGCTACGTACATCGCGCCGGATGATACCGTTCAACGCAGAGAAATAGATTTTTGCCGCATCACCTTCGATGCCGCGCACGATACCGAGATCGCCGGCCTGTGGCAGGTTGCGTACGGAGCCACGAAGCATATTGGCTGACGCCGTGAGTACGCGGGTATCTTCGTTGACGGCGGCTTCCCGTGCGCCGCGCAGCAACACCTGGCGCGCATTGCGCAACTTTCCGGCGATCATCGCGCGGGATACATTCAGCGCGAAAGCAGCATCGCCTGCCTGGCGATGCTGCGCCTGCCGCAGCAGGATATTGCCGGAAACCGCGCCCTCCAGTCTCGCCTTGAAGCGTCCGTTATGATCCAGCAATACCAGACCGATGCCGTCGTCCGCGCAACGGTGCATGAGCGCAGGTGAAATCATGATGTTGCCCAGACACACCACACTGCCCAGATGGTGCAGCGGCACCTGCAATTTTTTCTCGCGCTCCACATCCACGCGTAGCGTATCGTTCTCCAGATGCAGGTAGGAGTGGGGCGTCATTACATAGAGCGTGTTGAGTATCTGGCGCGCCATCAGTCCTCCGGGTCGTAGAGTGTTTTCTCAAGGGTTGGGTGTGTGGCGCAGAGCGCCATCGCCTGCGGCTGGCAGATGTCAATCAGCGAACATTCCTTGCAGCGCTGATCGTTCGCCGGCGGCGGCAGCTTGCCGGAATTGAGCATGGTGCGGATGGCGGCTACGGTGTCTGCCACATGCTGTCGCAATTCGGATGTGATGGCAACCTCGCGGCGGCGGCGCGAAGTGTGATGGTAGATCGCGCCTTTCAAAATCGTCTTGCCGAACATCTCTTCCAGACACATTGCCTGCGCGGCCAATTGCAGGTCGTCATGCACCTGCAGTTTTTTCCTGCCATGCTTGTATTCCACCGGAAAGATGTGCCCATCGAGGTGAAACTCCACCACATCGCACTTGCCGATCAGCCCCAGCCGCTCCGACCACACCGGCAATGCCCGCTCCGCACGCACACCCTCGAAAGTTTCAAACCCCGGATCATCCACCCGCTCATGCGCCGCATTGCCGCGCATGGTGTGGACGTTCTCGTCAAAAGCCTGTTCCAGATGAATCAGCGCGCATTGGCGCGGGCAATAGCTCCAGTGCTGGAGGGCGGAAAGCATGATGGGGTCGGCGGCTTCGCTCACATCCGGCCCGACGCAATGATGGGCGACGAAAAGACCTTGTCAGAAGCTTTGGGATGGTCGGCTTTATTTTCCAATTGCTTGCTCGCCCGATGCCGCCAATGCGGCGGTAATTATTTCCGCGCCTAAAAAATAACCGGAGGCTGCAAATTTTTCCAACCGGGGGTTCGCCAGCGGAGCCAGCCCCTTGTGTTTCGCCAGCACCACCACACCCACTGTGCCGATCACTGGCACACCGGCATCCACGATGACGACCTTATTCAAAAGCCGCCAATTGCCTACCAGAATTCCTGGATCGGAAACAATGCGGTCGCGCCATTCCATTTCAGTAGCTCCCTTAATAATTGTGCTCATGCAGTAGTGTCCGGTTAACTTACTAAATTCCAAGCCGAGATTGAGCACTGGCACGGGTTACAGAGTGATTTATTTTGGTGCCGATTTGAAATCAGATTACCCATATTCCGGTTCGAGTAACGTCCAGAGATTGATATCTCAGGAGGTGAGCTATGAACATGGGCAAGACGCTGTTCGCGCAACTCATGGAGTTTGTGCCGTGGACCAGCTTTGCGCGAATCGTGGCGCGTTATGGCGGCGATTCCAGGGTGCGCAGCCTGGCCTGCACCGAACAATTTCGCGCCATGGCCTTTGCGCAACTGACGTACCGCGAGAGCCTGCGCGACATCGAGACTTGCCTGCTGGCGAATCAAACGAAGCTCTACGGAATGGGCTTCCGTTCGCCGGCCAGACGTTCGACGCTGGCCGACGCCAACGAAGGGTGCGACTGGCGCATCTGGGCGGACTTGGCTGCCTTGCTTATCCGGCGTGCGCGCAAACTGTATTGCAACGACAGCTTCGGCGTCGATCTGGACAATACCGTCTACGCCCTGGACGCCACGACCATCGACTTGTGCCTGTCGCTGTTTCCATGGGCGCCGTTTCGCTCCACCAAAGCGGCAGTCGGGCTGCATACGCTGCTCGACCTGCGCGGCAACATTCCGGCCTTCATCCATATCTCGGATGGCAAGACCCACGAGGTCAACGTGCTGGATATGCTGGCCTTTGAAGCCGGAGCGTTCTACGTGCTGGATCGTGGCTATCTGGATTTCGGCCGTTTGTTCGCTTTGCATCAGGTGGGAGCATTCTTTGTTACCCGCGTCAAACGTGGCATGGATGCGTACAGGCTGTACTCGATACCGATCGACCGGAGCACGGGCATTATCTGCGACCAGCGCATTGTGCTGGACGGCTTCTATGCCTCGCGGAGCTATCCCGAGCAGTTGCGGCGCATCCGCTTCAAAGACCAGGAAACAGGCAAGACGCTGGTGTTCCTGACCAACAACGCGGCCTTGCCCGCATTGACCATCGCCGCGCTGTACAAGAGCCGCTGGCAGGTGGAGCTGTTCTTCAAGTGGATCAAGCAGCATCTGCGCATCAAGCGATTCCTTGGCAACAGCGAGAACGCGGTGAAGACGCAAATCTGGTGCGCCGTCGTCACTTGCGTGCTGATCGCCATCATCAAAAAGGAGCTTCAACTCGATGCCTCTCTCTACTCTTTGCTACAGATTATTTC
Source organism: Nitrosomonadales bacterium (assembly GCA_016213335.1). GTDB lineage: Bacteria > Pseudomonadota > Gammaproteobacteria > Burkholderiales > Gallionellaceae > VIKH01. The sequence goes on along the minus strand of JACRAQ010000103.1, from coordinate 38,524 downwards.
GGTGTCTGTTTTCGAGAAAGCCCCGCTATCTCAAGCCTTCGCGGGTAGCGGGCAGTTTCCGGAACAGACTGATTTTGCTAACCAACTAAATCTGTTCGACTTTTAACCGGACACTACTGGTGCTCATACAATATTCAGGTTGCCAATGGATTGCGGCAACCCAGAGTTAGCCAAACAACCTTCCAGTCCAGCAGCACATCACGCTCGATTCCTTGCGCTTCGGCCACATCGCCAAGAATGGCGGAAAGCGTACCTATGCGTAGCGGGTCATGCAGGGGAACGGTAACGTGATGCTGATGAGGCGCATCGCAGGCCAGGCGGACGTGGCTACGTCACCGGTGTCTGGCTCCTCGGCGCGAAGCTGCGGCCGCGCACATCGTTGTTCACTACCGCCGTCTCATCGCCCCAGTGAATCTCGCCGGATTCAGCTTTGGCGCGCTTTTCGATGGCGGGGTAACGGAAACCACTGAGCGTCAGCCAGCCACCGCATATTCCACAGAGCGCGGATTTTCCATGCGCTTGCTGGCATCCAGAATTTCTATGCCGACGACATTGCCGCGCGCATCGTAATCGAGGATGACACCTGGCTTGTCTTCATCGCTTTCCTCAATTGCCGCGTTGCTGAGCAAGATGCGCAACACATCAACTTCCTGGTCATAAGTGACTTTCATTGAGGCCTCCAATACTTTTGTATATTACGGGTGCGGTAAACGGTAATCACCACGGCTGGATCAAGCGCATCATTCACGATTGCCCGCAACAAGTGCATTCTACCCCCGCCAAAATCAATTTGCGATTGATAGGCCTTCTTCCCTTCCCGCTCGATAACTACCTGTTGCGGGTTGGCAAGAACCTGCTCCAGCATTTCGCGAGGAATGCCGCGCCTTTCCATTTCCTCAATCGCATGGTTGGATAGCTTGAATTTCATTTTTGCACCAAACTTAAACATGAAGTGCCAATCTTGCCAGTGAACGTCGGGAGCGTTGTGTGGCGGAGCGTCGCAGCTTGGCTTTCGAGAGTGTCATTTCCGCTCTGGACAAGGTGGATTTTTTGCGGCGGGCAGCCTGCAAGACGGCAGATTCGGAGTTCCAATCGCCAAACTCGTCACGCGCGATGAAATCGGGATTCACATACTCACACCCGGCAAACCATTCATGCGCCAGCCCGCGTTCGGTCACGGTCGTCTTGCCCGCCCCATTGGGGCCGGCCACCAGCAACAACCGGGGTTGCTCGGCCTGTATCATGACGCTGTGGTTGCGCTATCTCTGGTGCGGGCATCCGCAACAGCCTCAGCCAGCTTGCGGCGCATCCACGCATCGGACTCCTGCTTGCGCGCCATCGCCAGATCCCGGGCTTCGCTCATCACCTCGGATAGTTCCTCATCGGTAGGCTCGGTATCAGCCGCCAAGGGGTTGCGTTTTATGTTGGATAAGTCAGCCATGTTGAGCTCCTTCGTGTCAAATTTTTCTTTCAAGGGTCACGCCGGAAGGCAAGTCGGCCTCGTTTACGGAAACAGTATAGTCGGAGAAATCGCGCTGTTTCTATAGCACTTCTTCGACGGCAATCCCGATCTCCTGCAAACCCTCTTTGTTGATCGAAATATCATAATCACCGAAACCGCTGGCCGGTGTACCCGATTCGCCTTTGACACGTTTGGTATCAACCCGCTCAAACAGTTTGTGAGAGGGCGTGTTCCCCAGAACATCTTTGTGCTTGAAGACAAATAAGCGGCGAGCACTCATTTCGCCTCGTGCGGCGGAATGGTCATGCTCGAACATCATTTGTAGAGCCTGCCAGAGCTTGGACAGGTCGGCATCCGAAAAACCTGTTTTTGCCGCTAGATTAGCTGAGATGAAGCCATGCACCCGGTACAGGCCATATGGCACGATGTGTTTTCTGCCCATGGTGCGTTCCTTTTCCAGGTCTTTCTCGTGTGTGACCGCCATGCGTGTAATGGAGATTTCAAGCGGTATGATGGGGTCAATGGATTTTGCGAATGCCAGTTGCACCGGACCGCGTACTTGTCCGCTGTTTATTTCAGTTGTCATAACGGCACCGAACGTGCGCACATCGAAGAAGTTGGCGCACATCCAGCGCGTCAATTCTTCGGCCTTGCCCTCTTCCTTGGGAAGTTTTTTGGGTTCAGGCTTGATTCCCAGAGCATCATAGGCTTTCTGGTTTTGCTTGTTCAGCACACCTTTTTCCTGCACGTAAATATCGTAACCCGGTGTATTGCCTTCGGTGAGTTGAATGTAGTTGCGGATTTTGCGCTTCAAGCAAACATCCGTAACCAGCCCCTTGCTGGACTCTGGGTCAAGGCGCGGCATGTTGCCGGAATCAGGGTCACCATTGGGATTGCCGTTGGTGACATCAAAAAAATAAACAAACTCGTAGCGATTCTGGATGCTCATGGTCATTCTCCTGCAGGTTGATTGTCTGGGTTGTCAGCGGTATCTATTCCTGCGCCCACGATAACTTCTTCGGGCGCGTCTTTGTGTTTGGTGAAGCGCTGGTGGTAATAGCCAATCACAAAGCGGCCTTGCTGCTCAAGGTTCATTGTTCGGGGAAAAGGGTTGGATGAATTAAAATTGCTCGTGATCTGACCAATTTCTTCCTCAAGCCACCAAGCTGTTTTCGGTGCGTCTGTTACCCATTCGGCTTTTTTTCCTTTACGCAGATCAGCATGATGATTCTTGTAGTTCTTCATCAGCATGGGAAAAATGCTATTCGGAGTAGACGAAGCGCCTCCATAGTAGCGGTCTCTGATGGTCGCGTTCAGGTTGGGTATTGCAGCACTTTGCGCTTTCTCCAACACCGCAAATAAACGCCCCAACCGATATGCAATATCGGGTTCATTTCTATTTAATGCCATGGGTATCTCCTTAGTATTACCAAAAATCCTGCCATTGCGTTGCAAAATGGCTTTGATCAAAGCCACTCTTAACCTGCCAATATCTCCATCAGATCGAATACGCCCAACCAGTTTGGCAAGTAGTGATTTTGGATAAACCTGACCGGTCAGAATAGAACGCATCAGTTCTCCGGCAAGTTGCTTGGGTATGTATTCGGATTTCGATTTTTCAAACTTGTCTTCTTTATTTTTTCTACGGGGCGTAGTTTGAATAAGCAAATTCCAGACAGAGGGAGGTTTTGCACTCCATGCTGGAGGCTGGAGTTGCAAGTCCTGCCAGTGCTTAGCGACATGGGCGGCCAGTTCGCCAAAGTTCGTATCAAGCCAGTAGCGGATAGATAAACGGGAAGCATTGGGAGCCAGCCCCAACACATAAAATCGGGTGGTGGGATCAAGCTCTGGATTGATCTCGGACAGCGGTTTTCCTTGGCTGATCGCATCCAGAACAGGTTTCAGTTTTGCAGTTTCCTCGCCGTCATCGGCGGGCATATTGACCATCCAGTTGAAAGTTTTTTCAGCTTGTTCCGCCTGATCTGGGTCATCCGCTACTGCCCAAAATACAGTGCTGGTATCGCCGATGGAAACGCATTGATTGTTCTCGCGGCGAAGCAGATAGTTCAACGCTGTGGTGTAACCGAACGCAGCCGCTTCGGAAACCGGGGCATTTTCGCCTTGCTCCTTGCCATAGGAAGTATAGGATTCGGCATTGAATGAGACGATGGAGCCACCAGAACTTTGCCCGCCATAAACTCCCTTGATGGCGGGATGCAGCCGTGCAATAGCGGCTGTCTCGCTGGTAACCAGACATTGCGCCAGCGTTGCGTTCTTGTCTGGCTCGATCATGCCAGCCCACAATTTTTGTGCAACTTCCCGCTGGTGCAAATAAGCCATTTCACCGTCAAGCCGGAACGCCAGATTCGCATCCACCATTTCTGGTTTGCAAGGCGCTTGATTGAATTGCTCCGGTTGCCAGTTTTGCAAAAATTTAACCAGCGCTTGCAAGCCGACATCATCAATGTCGCGCAATTTTTCAAGGTGCAGAGTTTTGAATGCCAGGAAGGTTTTTTCAGAGGTCAACCAAGGAATTTCCTTCGCGCTTTGCTTATCTTTGTTGGCTTCTACTCCAAGCACATAAGAAGATTTATCCCAAAGGAAGAAAGCCTTTGGAGTTACACCGGGCCGCTTAACTGACTGCGGGACGCTGATTAGTTTGGGCTGCGGTTTTTTGTCATCGGTGTAGTTGGGCACGACATCTACCAGCTTTCCTTCTTTTGACAAAACAAGTACCCAGCCGATTTTCTCTTCGCTGAATCCATACGGCGGCACTCTGGGCAAGCCCGTTATCGCGTCAGGCCGAGCAGCCAAGCGTTGATAATATTGATTCAGCGCGGTGAGGATCATGCTTTAAACTCCTCGCTTTGCCATGGCGGCACTTTAATCACGCCGTTTTGCATTTCGGCGCGAAAGAAACGGGGCGATTTGTCACTGGCGAAATCAATATCGTGCAGCATCCAGCCGAAATCGCGGTTGCGCCCGTCGTCCGGCAAACCGGATTCCGGCAAGGCGGTTCCTTCGGGAAGCAAGGCAAAAGCGGCAGGAAATTCGCGCGTCCCCAAGCAGGGCTGATGGAAGCATTGCCCGGCTTCGGCCCGGCGATTGAAAATGCTGATGTGTTTGCCGGGATGTTCCTCCGCGCCAGCGCCATCGGTCATTTCATAGTGCGCTTCGATAACATAAGCGACATCGCGCAGCACAGTGGCGGCGCGTTGCTGGCGGTCATCCTCGATCAATGTGTAGAGGTCAGCGGTGGTATTGCGCCGCATCGCACCGCTGACTTTACTGGCGGAAATCTTCCCCCCCAGTTCGTTGCGGAGAATGGATTCAAATCGGATCGGGCGCAAAACATGAATACGATCCACCGCCCAACGAATGGCCGGTTTCCAGTAAATTGCCTCAAGGATGCCGCGCGCCGCCGAAGGCGTAATGACATCATAGGAGACACGCTCGACCTTCATTTCCGGTCGAGTGAAGCAAGCGTATTCTCCCCAAATATGCAACCTGACACCGTAAGCCAATTTATGCCTCCCAGTTTAAGTCTGTATATCCACGCGCCCCGAAGGGCGCGACTTTTCATAAACTACCCAATGACAGTTTCAATCCTCGTACCTTTTGGCAGGAACGACATAACTTTGCGATGTGTTAATGCCAAAGTGGCCAAACAAATTTAATCAATGCTGCCAGTCCTGAAACAAACAATGCTCCGTGTATCGGCTTAAGTGCCACTTGCAAGCGTCCGCCGTAACGCAGAATAAGTTTGTTTTCACAGGTTTTCTCAACCTGAACAATCCATCGGCTCTCTGACATTCCTAATCTCCCTGCAACACACCGCAGACGGATGGTAAGCAAGTAAAGTTGTTCTGTCAATGAGTAGTTAAATGCTTTATGTTATCACTAAACTTTCAATCCTATGAAAAATTGGATTTTCCCAATTCAAACCAGCCACGTCCTCGTCGTACAGGTCTATATTTACAAGTTGCCAGAATTGGTCGCCAAAAACTTCCGCAGCTATTGGAGCAATGGCTCCCGCATCAGCTAATGCTGTAAAAGCGTGCTTGGGAACCTGCACCAAATAGGGCTGTAATTTGCGGGCAATGCCGCCGACATGGTCGGCAAAGCGCAGGCTATTTATCAATTCCTCGACCTCGGCTTCATACGGAATAATCAGCGGCAACATGTGGCTTTCGATCATGCGAAAGTCGCTGGCAATATTCTGGAATGGGAAATCGAAACTGCGCACATGATCCTGATGAGACTTGAGTAATTGTTTCGCGTCTAACTCTTTGCCTTTTTGCCAATAGACATTCTGAAAGTAGCGCGTAATCGCCTCTTGCGCGAGCAAATCACCTGCATGGTTACGCACCACTTCACGCATACTGCCCGCCAGTTGATCCAGTTCGGGCGGCATCTTCCATTCGGGGGATTGAAAGATCAGTACTTCGCTATTATCCAACTCACGCAGCCCTTCACGATTGCAACGCCCGGCGGATTGGGCAATGGAATCGAGGCCGCATTCTTCTCGCAATACCGTGGGAAAATCCACATCCACCCCCGCTTCGATCAACGAGGTCGAAATGACGCGGCAAGGTTTTTCTGCCAACAAGTCTGCACGTATTTCATCCAGAACCTTGCTGCGATGCTTGGCGCAAAGCAGTGTGGTCAGCAGCCGCGCCCCTGGAAGCGCTTTAATCGAATCATACAAAGCGCGGGCATGACGGCGGTTGTTGACGATCAGCAGGACTTGTTCGCGCTTCAGATGATCCTGCAACTCGGCATCGCTTTGTGCGCCGATATGTTTGATTCGTGTACGTTTGAGTTGCCGGTAAAGTTCTGGTGGATTGGGGGCAAGCTCACGCACATTGTCGAATCCGTTGTAAAACCCCTGCTCTTTCAATAACGCGGGCTGCGTGGCGGTACACAACACGACCGAACACGAATAGTTACGCGCCAATTCATTGATGGCCGCCATGATCGGGCGCAATAGCTTGAGCGGAAGTATCTGCGCCTCATCCAGAATGATGACGCTACCAGAGATGTTGTGAAGCTTGCGACATTGTGACGGGCGGTCGGCAAACAGGGATTCAAAAAACTGCACAGCTGTGGTCACGATGATGGGTGCATCCCAGTTTTCCATCGCCAGTTTCAATTTGTCTCGGCTGTCCTTCTGCTTGAATTTGCTTTCGTCAAAGGCGCAGTGATGCTCCAGAACGGCAGTTTCCCCCAGCTCCTTAAAGGCCTTGCGAAACTCTTTGGCGTTTTGCTCGATGATGCTGGTAAAAGGAATGACATAAATTATCCGACGCATTTGCGCCGAAACGCCGCCCTCTTTTTTGGGTTGCAATGCGTGATCTAAAGCAAAAGCCATAGACGTAAGCGTTTTCCCGCCGCCAGTAGGGACGGATAATGAAAACAGCCCAGGCGGTAAGCTGGCTTGTGAGCGGCAATGTAAAAGAATTTGCTGCCGCAACTCATTTACTTCGCTGGGTGATTTTTCCAGCGCTCGGGTTCTTTTTCCAACCAAGGTTTCATTCAGTTTGTCGCGTAATGCTGTAAGGCTGGGGAAATTACTTCTGATTGGAGCCTTCCCTTTAAGGCCGAGATAAAACTTGTCGGTGTCGAGATAATCCGCATCCACCAGACAGGAATAGATCATGCGGATGAAGAAGGCGCACTGAAAACCTTCAAAACCAGCAGCCATTTTCAATGGCGGATGAGGCAATTTTTCAGGCAGGTTTATTTCTTGCCAAGTATCGTCGATATTTGGAATCTCATTGCCAAACACAAGAGCCAGCCGTTCTTTCAAGGTAGAGCGCCCCTGCCCGACATCAATGCCATTTGCAAGCCCGGCGTGATGTCCCGCAATGGCAAAAGCCAGTAGCTTTCCGAGTTGCCCATATTTTTCTATGGCGACTTTGGCTCCTGCGGTGGCATGGTCTACACGAATGTTTGCTCCCGCCAATCGCTTTTTAAATTGCGGAGAATACTTCCCTAAGTCGTGTAGCAAACCTGCCAAACGCGCAAATGGTTCTGCCGAGAAATAAACAGCATTAGCTCCAGCCAAGTCGCCTACAGCACGAAGATGGTTGGGCAAGCGTTGCCAATCCGAATAATCTGGTTGACTGCCGCTATGAGCAAAATACACTCCAGGTCGGTCTTTTACATCAGCCATCTCACCTCCACCCCGACCCTGTCCCAAGGATTGCTACTCTCCGCCAGCCGCACAATTACCGCCTCCAGCCTCTCCCCGCGATCCAGCAATTGCGAACGGCGGCGTTGTCCAGGCGGGGGATGTAGCCCAGTTTGTGGCCTTGCCAATCCACGCGCACGGCGCGGTCGTCAAACCGGTTATCCGGTTCGCGTACCAGTTGCAGTGGCCCTTCGACAAGCTCAGGGCGAACGGTGAGTAAAGGGTAGAGCATTCTGCCGTGGTGGTATTGGAATCTGGCCAAGAGAGAGTGCTGCAAGGTCTTTGCGTTTATCCGGCTCGTGTCAGCGCGCGCGACTGCGGGCAGGGCGAGGCCGCCGATCAGGGCTGTCAATGATTTCAGGAATGTGCGTCGTGACATGATTTCCCACATTTTGGTTTGATATGTTTGACATTTTAGTTTCGGCATAACCTGAAGGTTAGCCTGAACTGTAATTCGCTATGCTCATTTTCCATACCTGCAGGCTCAAAACATGAGCCTGTCATTCATTCTTTTGCCAGGCAGCACTTTTTGTATTTTTTGCCGCTGCCGCACGGGCAGGGGTCGTTGCGTCCGATTTTTGGCTCGGGACGGACGTAGGGTTCATGGACATAATATGGATCGTAAGGATCGTCCGAATAATCCGTGTCTTCACCCAAGCTGCGTTGTTTCTCCCTTGCGTCTTCTTCCTGCCAGCGTATCTGGCGTTGGGTGATGGCATCCGGTTCGTAAAATTTCCACGGGTTTCTGAAACGCTCCGGTTTTTGTGTCGAATCCGAATAGGCGCGCTGTACATCGTCTCTGTCGAAATGTGTCCCCCAGCCACTTTGCCTGTCCGCCAAGCCTTCCAGTATGGGACGGTATTCGGCGCGCGGATAATCCAGCAGGGCGTTGCCCGCCGAAAGCCGCAATTCCCAGTCATCGCTTTCGTCGTTCACGATATCAGACAGCCATGCCAGTGTTTGATCGAGCGCCTCTGTTTCTTGCTTGGCAGCGATACCGATTACCGCCTCAATGGCCGTGGCGCGTATGTACCAGCCCATGTTCTTGTCTTTGCAGAGGGCGCGCAGGGCGGGCAGTACGGTGTCCGGTTTGTTCAGGAATAATGCGGGCCAGTAGCCTGCAAGCCAGTCTTGCAGGTTGTCGTCATTTTCCAGCGACATGCGGCGCATGAGTTCCACCAGCAGCCCGGCTTGCTCGCCGGGAATTTGTCCGAGGATCATTGCCGCATGGAGGCGCAACCACCATATTCCATCGGCGATTCCATCCGGGTCATCTTCGTTGTCCAGCCAAAGAAAATCGTCCTCATGCAGTTGGCGCAAATGTTCAGTCATCGCATCGCCGCAGCGGGCGCATGCGGCGATGACGTTGCGCGGGACGCGGTCTTCGTCTTCGATGAGGAGGTCGGTGAGTTCGTCCGGGCTGAGTTCGGCGAGGTCTTCGTCTGAATAGTCTGGAAGTTGCAGTTGTTCTCTCATGGGGCGAGGGTTTTTACGTGGCCGAGTTTTGAATAATCCAGAATGCGCTGGTCGGCGGTCACCAGGATGGCATTTTTGGCGCGGGCGGTGGCAACCAGAAAACGATCCGCCGGGTCGGCATGGAATTCTTCCGGCAGGTGGCAGCTATCCAGGGCAATTTCCGGTTCGTCCAGGCCGATCAGTTTGATTTCTGGATTGTCGAGCGCGCGTGCCATCCATTTTTGTGTCGGCATCGGCAGCGCAATCCGCCGTTTGCTTTCGAGCAGGGCGATTTCCCACACCGAGATGATGGAGACGAACAGCGTGCGGCGTTTCCCGGACTGTTCGATGGTTCGCAGTGTGTATGGGCTGATTTTCCCCGGTATGCCGCAAGCCAGCCACAGCCAGATGTGGGTATCCAGCAGCAGGGAAGGTTCAGCGCGCACGGCGGGTTTTTACCACGAGATTGGGCTCTGTTCCGGCATCTGCTTCCCAAACGGTTTTCGGCATGTTCACCACATCGCCGAGCAGGGTTGCCTCGCCCGCCATATAACCGAACAATGGTTTGCGTTTTGTTCCTGGATGCTCCACCGGGACCAGTTTGGCAACCGGTTTGCCGCGCTTGGTGATGACAACCGGGTTATGGCTTTTTTCCACCTCATCCATGATTTTCAGGCAATTTGTCTTGAATTCTGCCGCAGGTATTTGCATGGTGTTTCCCCTTATGGTCACGAGTAAGTGGTCATGTTAGCAAAGGGTGATTTGAAAAGCCATGCTTGCACATTGCAAGGTTGCCGGGCAAGGTTAGCGGTAGCGCGCCAGCGTGGTTTGCAGGATGCGTAACATTTCTTCTCGTAGATGCTCGGGCGAGATAACTTCCACTTCCGCGCCATGCTTGAGGATGTCCATCACCAGTTCGCGCGGGTCGGAGTAGGGGATGCGCAGCTCGTAGCTGCCATCTTCCAGCATCCGGCCTTGCTGTTGCGGGTGCCATTGCTCTTCCGCCACCCAGCGGGAACGTAGCGGGGTGAAGATGAGCCGTGCAGTGTGCTTTGGCCTGCCCGCGAAGATGCCATAGCTGGAAGCGAAGTGTGTGTCGAGTCTTTTTTCGGCGATGTCCTTCGCGCGTTTTGCCAGTGTTTTCACATCGCGCAAGCGATCCACGGCGAAACTGCGCAGCGCGTTACGCTGGTGGCACCACGCATCAAGATACCAGTTGTCGCGGTAATGGGTGAGCCGCTGCGGCGAGATTTCTCGTTGCGTTTCCGCGTCGTCGCTGCGGCTGTGATAGCGGATGGCGAGGCGCTTTCTTTGTAATAACGCACCCGCCACGGTTTGGAAGTGTTCGCTGGAGGTGTTGCGCCCGGCCATGCGCAGGATGCGTACACGCCTGGCGATTTCACCGCTATCGTGTTGCCCGGCAGCGAGCAGCTTTTCGACGCGCTCCCTGAGCGGCCTGAGGTGGCTGTCGAGCAGGCCGGGCTGCACCTGTTCGAGCAGTTGCTGGGTGGTGAGCAGTGCGTGGAGTTCGGCGGCGTTGAACCAGACGCCGGGCAATTCGAAAGTTTTGCCGCCCTTCGTATCGTAGAAATAGCCGCTATGGTCCCGGTCGTATTCGAGCGGGGCATTGAAGTAGAGCCGCATCTCCTGAATGATGCGATTGACGGTGGCACGCGAGCATTCGAGTTCTTGTTCCAGCGTGGCGCGCGAAACGGGGTGGCGGCGTGAGGCAATGATCCGATGCAGCTTGTAAATGCGTTGCAAACGATCCATACCCGATAAGCCTCGCCTTCAGGTTTTGGCAGGGCATGCCGTGCATGTTCTGCCTCACTGTAATTTCGTTTGCACCCCGGATCACTGCCCTGCGCTGCGGCCATTCTCCGCCGTCATTTCCGCCAATGCGCGGGTATGCTCCGGCTTGATCTGATCCCACGAGAACCGCCATTCCCAGTTTCCGTCAGGCTTGCCGGGTAAGTTCATGCGGTGTTCGCTGGACAGGCCAAGCACGTCCTGCATGGGGAAGATGACAATGTTTGCCGCCGATCTGGAAAGGGCGTTCATCATGACCCAGTTGATCGCTTCTCCGCCGGTGCCGAGATATTTCCGGGCGAAATTCTTTTCGTGGTCGGGCAATGCGCTCCACCAGCCGGTGGTGGTGTCGTTGTCGTGGGTTCCGGTGTAGGCGACGGTGTTTTGCACGTAGTGGTGCGGCAAAAAGTGGTTGGTTTCCCCGTCGCCAAAGGCAAACTGCAGGATGCGCATGCCCGGCAGCTTGAATTTGTCGCGAAGCGCCACTACGTCCGGGGTAATCACCCCCAGGTCTTCGGCGACGATGGGCAGGCGCGGGAAAGTTTTTTCGAATGCCGCAAACAGTTTTTCGCCGGGACCGGGCTCCCATTTTCCGGCAATGGCGTTCGGGGCATCGGCGGGTATTTCCCAGTAAGCGGCGAAGCCCCGGAAATGATCTATGCGCACCAAGTCGGCAAGTTGCAGCGCATGCCGCAGGCGCGCCAGCCACCACGCATAACCGGTTTCCCGGTGGACATCCCAGCGGTAGAGCGGATTGCCCCAGAGCTGGCCGGTCTCGCTGAAGTAATCGGGCGGCACGCCGGCAACCACCGTGGGGCGTCCTTTTCCATCCAGCTCGAACAGCCCCTGGTGCGCCCATACGTCGGCGCTTTGATAAGCCACGAAGATCGGCACGTCGCCGATAATCCGGACTCCGCGTTCGTTGGCATAGCGTTTCAGGTTCGACCATTGGCGCGAGAAGGACCATTGGCAAAATTTCCAGAAGCCGATTTCGTCGGGGTATGACATTTTGATAGTGAGAAGCGCCTGGGGATCGCGGTGCGCCAGATTCTTCGGCCAGTGATTCCACTCGCGCCAATTCTCATGCCCGGCAATCGTCTTGAACAATGCGTAGTCTTCCAGCCACGCACTTTCGGCGGTGCAAAATTCTTCGTATAACCAGAACACGCTGTCATGGCGATTCGCGAAAAAATTCCTGGCTGCACGGCGCAGCCGTTCCAGGCGAAAGGGCTGTACGAGCGCAAAATCCACCCGGTCGGCGCGGAATCCGGGAAGGGGGGCCAGGTCTTCGCGGCTGAGCCAGCCCTGGCTGGCCAATTCGGCCAGGTCAATCAGCAGGATGTTGCCGGCAAAGGCCGAACTGCTCATGTACGGGGAGTTCCCCGGGCCGATCTCGCCCATGGGCAGAACTTGCCAGTAGGTTTGGCCGGTGCTTGCCAGCCAGTCTATAAACCTGCAGCAGTCCGAGCCAAAGACCCCTCCGCCGAGTGTGCCCGGAAGCGATGTCGGGTGCAGCAATATACCGCTGCCGCGCACCGTTAACATGCGGGGTGCGCCAGGTGTGCTACAGCCATGTTTGCCGGAAATCTCATCAGGAGCCGCGCCGCATCGCGCCACCCGCTTCAGGCGAGCCGCCGCCGTGGCTGATCGGGTGGGCCAGGTTCGCCGGAATGGGCAATTTCAGCAGCCGGTAAAGCTGCATCAGGTTGTGCCGGAACAGATGGTCAAAGCTTTCCACCGCGTGAGCGGGGTTGTAATCGCCAAACCACCAGAACCAGTCCGAGCTTTCGCACGAAGCGAGCTGTTTTTCTGCGGCCTGCCGCTCCTCCGCGTTCAGGCGCCCGCCCGCCATCGCCATGTCGTAGTTCTGTTTCGCCACGCACAACAAATCCCAGGCGTGATTTTTGTCGGGCGAGCCGATCCAGGTGGAGAAGGTGCCATACACCCAGCTGCCCGCAACCAGGAGCGGCAGTTCCCCTTCCCTGGCAAACCCTGTCCCGCCGGCATCGCGCTTGTCCAGATACTCGCTATAGGTTGTCGTGCGGATCTGCGGGTGAGGCTCCAGTATGGTGTACAGGTCTTCCAGGAAATGGTGGCCGTTGTAGGGATAATATTCCCAGGCGTTTTCGCCATCGAGGATGACGCTGACCAGCGGCGTTTCGCCCTCGGGCGCCTGTTGCCCGATTGCCTCGACCTGGGCGATGAAGTGCAGCGCCGCATCCTTGCCGAACCACCTGGAATATTCGAAGCCGATCAAGTCGGACAAGTGATCATCGCGAAAAAAACACGGCATGCTGCTCGCAGCGCCTTGCAGGCGATAGGGGCGATAGAGGTACTGTACATGGTCGGATACAGGCAGGTTTGCTGCCTGCAAACTGTTGGCCAGGACATTCTGTCCGCTCGCCGCCCAGCGGCATTTCTGCTCCGCCAGCGCTTCCAGCAATGCAGCTGAGACCGCGCCTTCCGCTGGCCAGACGCCTTGCGGGGCAGCGCCAAAGCGGGCCTGGTGGCTCTCCCTGGCTGAGGCCAGGTGCGCCAGCACGCGCCCTCTCCCGCCGGGGTAGCCGCGTGCTTGCGGCAGGCTGCATTCCGGCGCGCTTTCCCGCGCGCTGTGCAGGTCTATCAGCAGCGGCGCAAGCGGGTGGTAGTGCGGCGTGGTGGAGATTTCGATTTGTCCGCTCTCGGCCAGTTTGCGGTAGCGCGGGATAATGCCGGTGATGAGCTGGCCGATCAGGTGAAACAGCCGTTTGCGGTCGGCCAGGTCAAATCCGCCATCCTTGCTCATGAGCTGGATAACGAAATCGTGCGTGCGGCGCACGCTTTCGCCGCACCACACCAGGTGGTACCAGACCAGCAGGTCGGACAGGTATTGCCCCGACAGATAGGCGAGGCCCTCGCTGCCGCCGGATTCGAGCGTTTTGTACAGATTGAACAGGCGGCTGTAGGTAGGGTAGGGCTCGATCATTTTCTTGTGGTTGGTGCGGAAACAGCTGGCCAGCACCAGATCGCGTTCTGCCTTGCCGAGATCGTTGAGGTTTTCGCACACCAGCAGGCGCAGCAGCGGATCGCGTATCTTGCCGTTGGAAAACTGCTGCGCGTAGTCCTCCAGCTGATCCAGCAGCACCGGCACGAAATTTACTACCGCCTTCACCTGCGGATGCTGCTCCAGATGGTAGGCCATGTCGGTGTAATCCTTGATGGCGTGCAGGTACACCCACGGCAGCAGGAAATCTCCCGTGGCGTGGTCGCGGTAATCCGGCTGGTGCATGTGCCAGAGAAAAACCAGGTCAATGGGTTTTGCCATGAATAGCCTTGTGTGCCGGTGCGCCAGCCGGTCCTGGTCAGCGGAGGTTGCTGTGGACGTCCTGCCCCAGCATTTCCGGCGTAATAAGCGTAATGCCTTTTTCAGTCACGAAGAAGCGCTTCGCGTCATCTTCGGGGTTCACCCCGACAGTCAACCCTTCCGGAATTATGCAGTTCTTGTCCACCACCGTGCGCTTGAGGGTGACGTTGCGGGCGATCTCGACGTCGGGGAGGATCACCGAGTCCTCGACGTGGCTGAAGCTGTGCACGCGCACGTTGGAGTACAGCAGCGAGCGGCGCACCACCGAGCCGCTGATAATGCAGCCGCCGGACACCAGCGCATCTACGGCCATGCCACGTCGCGCATCATCGTCGAACACGAATTTTGCCGGGGGGAGCTGTTCCTGGTAGGTCCAGATCGGCCAGTCCTGATCGTACATGTTCAGGTCGGGGGTGACCTTGGTGAGTTCCATGTTCGCTTCCCAGTAGGAATCTATGGTTCCCACATCGCGCCAGTATGGCGCGCCACCATCCATCGCCACGCAGCTATCCTTGAAGCTTTGGGCGATCACGCGGTAGCCCGCCGACATCAGGTGCGGGATGATGTCCTTCCCGAAATCGTGGCTGGAGTTGGGGTCGCAAGCGTCGCGCTCCAGTTGCTCGGTCAGGAAGTCCGTGTTGAAAATGTAAATGCCCATGCTGGCCAGCGCAATGCCGGGATTGCCGGGAATCGGCACGGGGTGTTCCGGTTTTTCGGTGAAGTTGATCACCCTCGATTCTTCATCCACGGCCATTACGCCGAACCCCTTGGCATCCGCTACCGGCACCTCGATGCAGGCGACGGTCATGTCGGCCCGGTTTTCCACGTGGCAGGCCAGCATCTTGCCGTAATCCATCTTGTAAACATGGTCGCCAGCCAGTATCAGCACATAGTCGGGATTGGATTCGCGCAGGATGTCCAGGTTCTGGTACACCGCATCGGCGGTGCCTTGGTACCATGATTCCTGCACCCATTGCTGGGCGGGCAGCACATCAATGAATTCGCCGAATTTGCCGTTCAGGAAGCTCCAGCCGCGCTGGATGTGCTGGATCAGGCTGTGCGATTTGTATTGCGTGGCTACGCCGATGCGCCGGATGCCGGAATTGACGCAGTTCGACAGCACGAAATCAACAATGCGGAATTTTCCGCCAAACGGCACAGCCGGCTTCGCCCGCCAGTCCGTCAGCTGGTGCAGGCGGCTGCCGCGCCCGCCAGCCAGCACCATGGCGTAGGTGTTTTTTGTCATCCAGCTTGCTATGCGCGCCTGTTCGTGAATTTCTGTCGGCATGATTTGGGTCACCCAGAGGTGGAGGTTTTCATGGGAACACCGGGCAATTCCTGCGCGGCTCAGTGTAAGATTCACTCTGAATCTTACCAGAATACAATCGGGTGCGTAGTAGCGGCAAGCTTGGCGGGCGCCGCGCGGCCCTGTTGCCGGTTCGCGCAGCAGATTTAGGCCGCCAGGCCCAGTCAAGTTACAATCACGATTTTGGTGGACCGTGGATAAATGAAAAATAATCAACGCGCAAAGCTTGATCCTCGCGCCAGCTCGCTTTTGCAAGGGTGCCTGCACGACCCATTCTCCTATTTGGGATTGCATCGCGAACAAGAGGGTTATGTGGTCAGGGTATTCCACCCCCACGCGAGCGAAGTCGCCCTGGAGACCGCGCAGGGCAGCGAGGCCATGCAACGTGTCCACCCGGGCGGCTTGTTCGAATGGCGCGGCACCGCCGAACCGCCCCGCCCTTGCCGGCTCCGCATCTCGGAAGGCGGCGAGCAGCGCCTGATCTACGACCCTTACGGGTTCATGCCGCAAATTTCCAGCTTCGATCTGCACCTGTTCAACGAGGGGAGGCTGCACCAGGGCTACCGCATACTCGGATCGCACGCGCTGCGGCTGGACGGCGTTTCCGGCGTGCGCTTTGCCGTATGGGCGCCGAATGCCCGGAGGGTCAGCGTGGTGGGGGAATTCAACCGCTGGGATGGGCGCATCCACCCGATGGCGGTACATGGCTCGAGTGGCGTGTGGGAGCTGTTCATTCCGGGCATCGAGAAAGGCGCGCTGTACAAGTTCGAGATTTTCAATGTGGCGGGAATGTTGCTGACCAAGACCGACCCCTACGCCAGCGCATTTGAAATGCGCCCTGGAACTGCTGCGCGGGCCGGGGTGGAGATCGCGCATGCCTGGCAGGATGGGGAGTGGATGGCGCGGCGCGCTACCTGGGACTGGCTGCATGCCCCGCTCAACGCCTACGAAATCCATGTCGGCTCGTGGAAGCGCCACCCGGACGGCAGCTTCTACACCTACCGGGAGCTGGCCGAGCATATGATTCCTTACGTCAAGGATATGGGTTATACCCACGTCGAGCTGATGCCGGTTTCGGAACATCCGCTGGACGAATCGTGGGGCTACCAATGTACCGGCTATTTTGCTGCGACCAGCCGTTTCGGCTCCCCGGACGACTTGTGCTACTTCATAGACAGTTGCCACCAGGCGGGCATAGGTGTGCTGCTGGACTGGGTGCCGGCCCACTTTCCGCAGGATGCCTTTGCGCTGGCGCGCTTCGATGGCACGGCGCTGTACGAGCACGAAGACCCGCGCCTTGGATTTCATCAGGATTGGGGCACGCACATTTTCAACTTTGGCCGCAACGAAGTGAAGAGCTTCCTGCTGTCGAGCGCGCATTACTGGCTGTCGCAATATCACTTCGACGGCCTGCGCGTAGATGCGGTCGCTTCCATGCTTTACCTCGATTATTCGCGCAAGCAAGGTGAATGGCTGCCGAATAAGTATGGCGGGCGCGAAAACCTCGAGGCCATAGATTTCCTGCGCGAACTCAACATCATGGTGCACGATGTATTTCCGGGCGCGCTGACGCTGGCCGAGGAATCCACTTCCTGGCCCGCCGTATCGCGCCCGGCTTACCTCGGCGGTTTGGGTTTTTCGATAAAGTGGAACATGGGCTGGATGAACGACACGCTCAGTTTCATGAGGCTCGAACCGGTCCACCGCAGCTATCACCTGAACCAGCTCACTTTCAGCCAGCTTTACGCTTACACCGAGAATTTCATCTTGCCGTTTTCGCACGATGAGGTCGTGCACGGCAAGGGTTCGCTGTTGTCCAAAATGCCCGGCGATGCCTGGCAGAAATTTGCCAACCTGCGCCTGTTGCTGGCTTACCAACTGGCCAGCCCCGGCAAGAAGCTCAATTTCATGGGCAACGAATTTGCCCAGGGGCGCGAGTGGTCTTCGCGCTGGGAGCTGGAGTGGTGGCAGCTCGGGATCGAGCAGCATCGGGGCGTGCAGAACGTGATGCGCGACCTGAACCGCCTGTACCGCGACCTGCCGGCCTTGCACGAGCTGGATTTTGAGCAGGCCGGTTTTTCCTGGATAGACTGCCAGGACGCGGCGCATTCGCTGCTATCCTTCATCCGCCGCGGGCGCAACAGGGAAGAGGTGGTCGCCGCTTTCAATTTTACCCCGGTGCCGCGCGACCGCTACCGGATCGGCTTGCCTTCCGGATGCGTTTACCGGGAAATTTTCAACAGCGATTCGCAGTATTACGGCGGCAGCAACCTCGGCAATGCGGGTGAGATCCGCGCCGAGCCGGTGCCGTGGATGGGACAACCTTATTCTGCTGAGATACAATTGCCGCCGCTGGCGGGGATATTGTTGGCTCCGGCATGATGCTGTAGCAACGTACGATCAAGAAAGGGGAGGCTATGGTTACATCGCGCGCACCAACCAGCAAGAAAACTGCAACCGGCGCGGCAGCCAGGAAGCCTGCCGCCAAAAAGGCGGATGCGGCAGCAGTGGACGCCAGGAAACCTGCCGCCAAAAAAGCCGTAGCGGCAAAACCGGCGGTTAAAAAAGCTGCGGCCAAAACGGCCCCTGCCGTAACCCCGGCCAAGAAAACGGCGGCCAAAAAAACCGGCAAGCCGCTGTCCGCCGGGAATGTTGCGGCCAAGAGCGAATCGGGCAGCCGGAACGTGCAAAAAAGAAACGTCTCGCCAGAAGAGCGCTACCAGATGATTGCCGCCGCAGCCTATTGGCGCGCTGAGCGCCGCAATTTTGCCGCCGGCGGCGCACTGGACGACTGGATCGCCGCAGAAGCGGAGATTGATGCGTTGCTCAAGGCCGGAGAATAAGACCCCCCTTTCTGGCGCGCAGGTTGGCGGCGGCGTGCAATATCGGGTACAACTATGTCAGCGCTAACCGACTCCCCCGCGTGGCAAGCCCTGGTGGCGCACCGCGCCATCATCGGCAGGCAGACCATGCGCGAGATGTTTCGCGCCGACCCCGCGCGTTTCGACAAATTTTCCCTGCGGCTGGACGGGCTGCTGCTGGATTATTCGAAAAACCTCATCACGGCGGAAACGCTCGAATTGCTGCTGAAACTCGCGCGCCAGGCAAAAGTCGAGGCATGGGTTGCACGCATGTTTGGCGGCGAGAAAATCAACACCAGCGAAGGGCGTGCGGTATTGCATACCGCGTTGCGCGCCCCGCGCGGTTCGCGCATCACCGTTGACGGCAAGGATGTTGTGCCGGAAGTGCACCGCGTGCTGGATCAGATGCGCCGGTTTTCCGATGGGGTGCGCGGCGGCTCGTTGCGCGGGCATACCGGCAAGGCGTTCCGCGACGTGGTGAACATCGGTATCGGCGGTTCGGCCCTGGGGCCGCTCATGGTCAGCGAAGCGCTCAAGCCATATGGCAGCGCGCAACTGAACATGCATTTCGTTTCCAACGTGGACGCGACCGATCTCGCCGAAACCACCAAACGCCTCGACCCCGAGACCACACTGTTCATCGTCAGCTCAAAAACCTTCACCACCCAGGAAACGCTCACCAATGCGCGCTCCGCGCGGGCCTGGCTGGTTGATCGCCTGAAATCGGAGGAAGCCGTCGCCCGCCATTTTGCGGCCATCTCGACCAATCTCGCCGCTACCTCCCAGTTTGGCATCAACCCGGGTAATGTGTTCGAGTTCTGGGATTGGGTCGGCGGGCGCTATTCGGTGTGGTCGGCGATAGGGCTGCCGGTGGCGCTCTACATCGGCATGGATAATTTCGAGCGGTTTCTCGCTGGCGCGCACGCCATGGACCGGCATTTCCATGAGACCCCGCTGGAGCGCAACCTGCCCGCGATCATGGGCATGCTCGGTATCTGGTACGCCGATTTTTTTGGCGCCGCCTCGAACGCTATTCTGCCCTACGACCGGTACCTGCAGCATTTCCCTGCCTATTTGCAGCAACTGGAAATGGAAAGCAACGGCAAGCGCGTGGACCGCGAGGGGCAAGAGGTGGACTACGCGACGCAGATGGTGGTGTGGGGCGAGCCCGGCACCGACGGGCAGCACTCTTTTTACCAGTTGCTGCACCAGGGCACACGCCTGATCCCCGCCGACTTTCTCGCGCCGGTCACCAGCCATAACCCGATGGGCGATCACCACGCCATGCTGCTGTCCAATTGCTTCGCGCAGACCGAGGCGCTGATGCTGGGCAAGACAGCGGAAGAGGCGCGCGCCGAACTCGCGGCGCAAGGCCTGACCGGCCTGGAGCTGGAAGCGCTGCTGCCCTGCAAGGTGTTTCCGGGCAACCGCCCGACCAACGCGCTGCTGTTTGACCGGCTCGATCCGCACACGCTCGGGATGCTGGTCGCCCTCTACGAACACAAGGTGTTCGTGCAGGGGGTGGTGCTCGACATCAACTCGTTTGACCAGTGGGGCGTCGAACTCGGCAAGCAGCTTGCCGGCAAATTGCTGCCGGAGCTTCTGGGGAATCGTCCGGTATCCTCACACGACGCCTCGACCAACGGTTTGATTAACCATTATCTGGTGGCTTCGGGAAAAACGGGATGTTAATATCGCGCGGCCTGCGGCGGCACCATGCGGCCGCATCACTCAGTTTGCTGCGTGCCGTGAAAGGGTGATACCACTACCACCATGAAGATGCAAATTCCATATCGGCTATTTCTCGGCCTGGCCCTGCTTCTTGCCGCCCGGGCGCCGGGCGCGGCGGACTATGAGATCCGCCTTACCGAAAAGGTGATCGCCAGCGCCGAAGCCAAATACGGCCGCGACGCGCGGCGGCGGCTTGCTGCTTGGACCAGCCTGATTGCGGGCAGCAAGAACAAGCCCGAGGCGGAGAAGCTGAAGCTGGTCAACAACCTTTTCAATCGCGTTCTCGGCGTGCCCGATATGGAGAATTGGGGCAGGCCCCAATACTGGGCCACGCCGGTCGAGATGCTGGCAAGCAACGGTGCTACCGCCGAAGATTACGCCATCGGCAAATATTTCACGCTGCTGGCGCTGGGGGTGAACATGAATAGTTTGCATATCACTTATGTGAGAGCCGCCAATCTTCCTCCTTCCAGCCAGGCGCACATGGTGCTGACCTATTATTCCTCGCCGGAATCCATGCCGCTGGTGCTCGACAATCTGGAACCGGAAATCAAGCCGGGCAGCGAGCGCGATGACCTGACCCCGGTGTACAGCTTCAACGGAAACGGCTTGTGGCTTGCCAGAGAGCGTAGCGCCGGACGTTCCGCCGCTTCCGGCAACGCCAATCTTGGGAATGAAATGAACGCCCGCATGGGCAAGGAATTTGAGTAACCAGCAACGGATATGCCTAACTTCTCGAGGAAAGCATCATGACTCTTCTGCGCCAACTGATCATCGTGATCGCCACGCTGTTTACGCTCTTGTTTGCCGGGTCGGTGGCCATCAACATCCATAACACCCGCACCTACCTCAACGAGCAGTTGCGCAGCATTTCCCAGGACACCGCGACATCGCTCGGCCTGTCGCTGTCGCCGCACATGGAAAAAGGGGAGATGGCCATCGTCGAGAGCATGATCAACGCCACCGCAGACGGCGGGTATTACAGCGAGGTCGCGATTACCGATGTCAGCGGCAAGGCCGTGTTCGAGCGCAAACAGCCCGTCGTCATCAAGGGGGTGCCCGCCTGGTTCGTCAACTGGGTTTCCCTGGAGACGCCCCGTGGCGAAGCCATGGTCATGGCCGGCTGGAAACAGGCGGGCAAGATACATGTCAGCGCCAACCCGGGCTATGCCTACGCCACGCTGTGGAGCAACAGCGTGGGCGCCTGCTGGTGGTTCCTCGGGTTTTCCGGTTTTGCCTTGTTGCTCGGCGTTGCCATCCTGCGCCAGGTGTTGCTTCCGTTGCGGGCGGTGGAAGCGCAGGCCAAGGCGATTTGCGACCGCGAATACCCGATCCAGGACCGGATGCCGTGGACAACCGAGCTGCGCAATGTCGTCAGCGCCATGAACCTGATGGCCGCCAAGGTCAGGGAGATGTTCAAGGAGCAGGCGGACGCCATGGAGCGCGCCCGCGCGGATGCCTACGCCGACGCGGCGACCGGCCTTGCCAACCGCAAATATTTTGACCTGCACCTGAACCAGATGACCAAAGAGCGGAAATTGTCGTCCGTGACCGCCAACGCGCTCCTGTTGATCGAACTGGAAGGGTTCAAAAGCTTTAACGAGCGCAAGGGCTATCAGGCGGGTGACGAACTGTTGCGCGGATGCGGTGAGCTGATCGAGAAAGCCTGCAAGGAAGCGCCCAATCTCCAATACTTCACCGCGCGTTTGAGCGGTGCGAATTTTGTTGTCGTCGCCCAAAATATCGTCGAGAAAGATGCGCTCGCTCTGGCCGAGAAGCTGGCCTCATCATTCGACCGGCTTCTGGAAAAAGGACTGACAGACGCGGTGAATGTCGGGCATATCGGCGTTGCCATTCACCACGAGCAGACTGCCGGGCAGCTGTTGTCGGAAGCGCATATGGCGCTGCGGATGGCGCAGGTTAAAGGGCCCAATTCGGTGCACATGAACGACAGCAAGACGGTCAGCGAATTCGGTGCCTATGCGGAGCAGGATTGGCTGGAAATTCTGGGCGGCCTGCAGCAGGATAACCGCATCGTCCTGTATCGCCAGCCCTGCCTCTCCTGCAAGGACGACGCGCAGATTCTTCAGCACGAAACCCTGTTGCGGGTGCGGGGCAAGGATGGCAAATTGATCCCTGCCAATGTGGTTATCCCGATGGCAAAGCATCTTCACCTCACCCTGGAGATAGACAAGAGCGTCGTGAGCGAGACCCTGGCCCGCCTGGGGCGCCCTGAAAATGCCCATGCGGTAATGGCGGTCAACCTGTTCCCGATGTCTATCCAGGATAGCGGTTTCGTGTCCTGGCTGGGTGACATCCTCCGCAAACATGCGAGCGTGGCGCCGCGCATCGCCTTCGAGCTGATCGAATATGGCGCCACCGACAACCTGGATGCGTTGCGCGGGTGGGTCGAGCAGGTTGCCAGAACCGGAGCCAAGACCGGCCTGGATCAAGTCGGCAGGGGTTTCAAGTCTTTTGGCTACCTTGACAAGCTCAAGCTCGACTACATCAAGATTGATGGCGGCTACACCCGCGACATCCACAAAGACAAGGACAACCAGTTCTTCGTTGATTCTCTGGTCAAGCTGGCGCACGGCCACAATATTTACGTGATCGCCGAGTCGGTGGAAACGCGGGATGAGTGGAACATGCTCAAGAGCCTTCGGGTAGATGGCGTGAAGGGTTACGGCGTGGGCCAGCCGGAGAAGTGGGATTAACCGGCCCAAGCCTGACACGCTGAGCTGTTCATCCCGCGCTCAGCGTCCAGTGCAGTGCCCTGCAAATGGCTTGACAGGATGAAACCGATTGATTTTCCCGGCAGGCAAGCCGCGGTTCCATGTCGAGTTATTTGCGGGGCACTGCACTAGAATCAGCCGTGCCGCAGCCATGAAGGGCAAACCTTTTCTGCCCTTGCTCGGATATGCGCTGGCATGGCTGTTTCTGGTCAGCTCACCGGATGCCGCAGACGGCCAGGACATCCAGCTTTCCGAAAAAACACTCAGGAGCGCCGAGACAAGGTACGGGCAGGAGGCGCGCCAGCGGCTCGTCGCGTGGCTCGAACTGGTCGAAACCGGCAAGCAGAAAACGGCGGCGGAGAAGCTGGGGCTGGCCAACGAGTTCTTCAACCGCATCCCGTTTGTGTCCGATACGGAGCACTGGGGGAAACGGGATTACTGGGCTACACCCGTGGAAACGCTGGCAAGCAACGGCGGCGATTGCGAGGACTATGCGATCGGCAAGTATTTCACGCTGCTCGCCCTGGGGGTGGGAGTAGACCGCTTGCGCATTACCTATGTCAAGGCCAAAACCCGCGATCCGGCGGATCAGGCACACATGGTGCTCACTTACTATCCCGCGCCGGATGCAATGCCGCTGGTGCTCGACAATCTGGACCCGGAAATCAAACCGGCCAGTGAGCGCGCCGATCTTGTTCCCGTCTACAGCTTCAACGGAAACGGCTTGTGGCTGGCCAGCGAGCGCAACTCGGGGCACCTTCTCGGCGGCTCCGGCCAGATAGACCTGTGGGCGGAGTTAACTGCCCGCATCAACCGGAAATTTTGAGATGCTGGCGTGGTGACCGATCAAATGGAATTGGAGTGGGGAAAGAAAAAGCCCTGCCAGTTTCTGGCAGGGCTTTTTCAGGACGGGAAACAACGGGCGGGAAGTTACTTATGCCCTGCGGCGGTCGGGGATTCCCGCAGCGTCTTGTTGATGTCCGAGGCGGCGACCTGGGTTGTTTTCCCGCTGACCAGCGCAAGCTGTTCGCGGGCTTCGTCGCGGTTCATGCAGGTGTTGATATAAGCTTCCTTTTCGCTGCCATGCAAGGATTTGTTTTTTGCGTTTTTCTCGCAATATTTCTCTTTCTGGTGTTTGGCCGTAGCTTTCACGTTGGCTGGCGAGCTGTCTTGGGCCAGTTTCGCAAGCATCCGGTCTTTGTGTTCGGCCTCTCCGGCAAAAGCGGAAACGGCAAACAGTGCCGCAAAACCGGCAGTAGCAAATAAAATTGTGCGCTTCATTTAGTTTCCTCTGTTCAAGTTAATGTAAAAATATTGCCCAACCCATTGATTGCCTGTGCATATCACCCGCCAGCTCCGGGGTCATTCGAGGGTAACCGGCGCGCGTTTGAGTGCGCAACAGGGAACAAGTTCACGGGAACCCGGGTGAAGCGCGCATCCTAACGGAATTGGCGGAAAATACAATCGTACCGAAGTACAGGGTGCGGTCAGGCGGGTGGCGCGACCGGTTTGGCATCCCAAATCTGCTCGGCGTACTGCATGATGGTGCGGTCGCTGGAGAACTTTCCCATGTTGGCGACATTGAGTATCGTTTTTCTCACCCAGCGCTCCTGATCCAGGTATTCCAGCTCCACTTCTTTCTGGCAGGCGATATAGGAAGCGTAATCCGCGAGCAGCAGGTAGTGGTCGCCGCCTTGCAACAGCGAGTCCACGATGGGCTTGAAGCGGCCCGGCTCGCCCGGCGAGAAAAATCCCGAGCCGATCATGTCGAGTGCTTCGCGCAATTCCGGGTTGGCGTGGTAGCGATCCCACGGCTGATACCCCTCGGTTTTCACTTGAGCGACTTCTGCCGCCGTGAGCCCGAATATGAATATGTTTTCTTCCCCGACCTCGTTGCGGATTTCGATATTGGCGCCGTCGAGGGTGCCGATGGTCAGCGCGCCGTTGAGGGCCAGCTTCATGTTTCCGGTGCCGGAAGCCTCCGTGCCCGCAGTGGAAATCTGTTCCGAAATATCCGCTGCAGGAATCATGTTTTCGGCGGTGGACACGTCGTAATTGGGCACGAACACCACTTTCAGGCGGCCTGCCACCGCCGGGTCGTTGTTGACGATATCGCCGACATCGTTGATGAGCTTGATGATGAGTTTGGCCCTGAGGTAGCCGGGAGCCGCCTTGCCCCCAAAAATGACCGTGCGCGGCAAGTGGCCGGCGGCGGGGTTGTGGCGGATGCGGTTATACAGCGTCACCACGTGCAGCAGGTTGAGCAATTGCCGCTTGTATTCGTGGATGCGCTTGATCTGCACGTCAAACAGCGAATCTACGTTTACTTCTATGCAGGTTTTTTGTTTCAGCATCGCGGCCAGATTCTGCTTGTTGGCGCGTTTGATCGCGGCAAACTCCTCGCGGAAAGAAGCGTCATCGGCAAACGGCACCAAGCGCTTTAACTGGCCCAGGTCCTTGACCCAGCCGCTGCCGATGCGTGCGGTAATGAGTCTGGCCAGGCGCGGGTTGGCCTGGTTCAGCCAGCGCCGGGGGGTGATGCCGTTGGTCATGTTGATGATCTTGCCGGGGTAAAAACGGTCGAAGTCGGCGAAGATGGTCTGCTTCATCAGCTCGGTGTGGATTTGCGCCACCCCGTTCACCTTGTGGCTGCCGACGATGGCCAGATGGGCCATGCGCACCCGCTTGCCCCCCGTCTCATCTATGATGGACATGCGGCGCAGAACCTCGCCGTCTCCGGGGTAGCAGTGCATCACGCCCCGCAAAAAACGGTGGTTGATTTCGTAAATGATTTGCATGTGGCGCGGCAGCACGCTCTCGAACAGGGCGACCGGCCAGGTTTCGAGCGCCTCCGGCATCAGCGTGTGGTTGGTGTAGGCGAAGGTGCGGGTGGTGATGTCCCACGCTTTTTCCCAGTCCAGGTGATCCTGGTCCACCAGCACCCGCATCAGCTCGGCAATGGCGATGGAAGGGTGGGTGTCGTTCAACTGGATGGCAACCTTGTCGGGCAGCGCGTCGAAATTGTCGTGATACTTGCCGTAGCGGTAAAGGACGTCCTGCAACGATGCGCACACGAAAAAATATTGCTGCTTCAGGCGCAGCTCGCGTCCCATCGCGGTAGTGTCGTCCGGGTAGAGCACTTTCGACAGGTTTTCGGACTCGTTCTTGTCTTCCACCGCCTTGATGTAGTTGCCTTCGTTGAAGTAGCGCAGCTCGAAATCGCGCGTCGCCTTGGCTGCCCACAAGCGCATGTTGTTGACGGTGCGGGTGCAGCAGCCGGGAACCGGGCTGTCGTACGCCATCGCCATCACGTCATCGGTATCCACCCAGTGGTGGCGCACGATGCCGCGTTCGTCGGCATATTGCACCACGCGGCCGTGGAACTTGACCTGGTACAGCACCTCCGGGCGGGGGAATTCCCAGGGGTTGCCGTAGCGCAGCCAGTTGTCGGGGTGCTCGACCTGCCTGCCATCCTCGATGCGCTGCGAAAACATACCGTATTCGTAGCGGATGCCGTAACCGTAACCGGGCAGGTCCAGCGTTGCCATGGAATCGAGGAAGCAGGCCGCGAGCCTGCCCAGCCCGCCGTTGCCCAGCGCCGCGTCGTGCTCGATCTCGCGGATTTTTTCCAGGTTGATTCCCAGCTCGCCGAGCGCGTTGCGGAATTCCTGCTCGAAACCCATGTTGAGCAAGCTGTTCATCAGCGTGCGCCCCATCAGGAATTCCATGGAAAGATAGTAAACCCGCTTGGCGTCGCTGATGTAATAGCCGCGCATGGTTTCCATCCAGCGGTCTATCAGGCGGTCGCGCGCCACATAGGAGGCGGTGAAGAACCAGTCGCGGTCCGTGGCGGTGATGGAGTCCTTGCCTACCGTGTACGTCAAATGGTTGGCGATGGACTGCTTGATGGACGCTGCATCCAGGCCGATTGTCTCGGGTGCAAGAAACGGTTTTTTCGGATCTTTTGGCATAACCCCTCCCCTTGAAGTTGTCGTTGC
Organism: Nitrosomonadales bacterium; assembly: GCA_016213335.1. Taxonomy (GTDB): domain Bacteria; phylum Pseudomonadota; class Gammaproteobacteria; order Burkholderiales; family Gallionellaceae; genus VIKH01. Next base: position 11,631 of record JACRAQ010000103.1, on the reverse strand, counting down.
GCCTGCTAATGGGCGTCACTAAGTAATGCGGCTGCTACGCAGGGTTGCCTGCTTGTCCCGCTGCGGGCGAATCGCGGTGGTGCGATGTTCGCGCTAACACCCAGACCCCCTGAATCAATTTAGGGGCGGCCTGATTTTGTATAAGGCAGACTGGCTTATATCGGCAGTTTGCGGGCCAACTTGAGCCTTGGGGCAATATCGCTGATTCCACGCCTGCCGCTTGTAAAAGGTGGCGCCCGATGGGCAGGCTCCATGCACGTCACGTGCTGACAAGAGCCCGCGCCAAGTGACTGATATACGCCGGTATGCTGTCCGGATCAATATGCAAAGTTCGTGACGCCGTCACGGCGCCGGGTTCGGGAATAGCTTGTGCACCACCTCGATTTGCTCCAGCACTTCCGCTGATAGCATGATTTCTGCGCTGCCCAGGTTTTCATTCAGTTGCGCCAACGAGGTCGCGCCGAGCAGCACGCTGCCGGTGAACCAGCGCGTTCTCGCAAAGGCCAGTGCCATTGTTGCCGGAGCCAGCCCGGCTTCCTTTGCGATGCGCACATATTCCATGGTGGCGGCAGGGACGTTGGGCTTTGCATAGCGCTGTCCGAACCCCGGAAATAGCGTGATGCGCCCCCTGGTATTCGGGCCAGCGAGGTATTTTCCGGTGAGCCAGCCGAATGCCAGGGGGCTGTAACCCAATAAGCCGATGCTCGCGTGTTTGCAGACTTCCGCAAGGCCGCTTTCGAAGGTGCGGTTCATCAGGTGGTAGGCGTTCTGGATGGAGATGATCTTCGGCAGGCCGAGCGCTTCGGCGCAGCGCACGAATTCACTCACGCCCCATGGCGTTTCATTGCTGAGGCCGAGGTAGCGCACTTTGCCTGTCTTGACCAGATCGGCGAGGGACGCGAGCTGTTCGGCGATGGGCGTGCTGTCGCGCTCCTGTGCCGCGTCGTAGCCGGTAGCGCCGAACATCGGCACATAGCGGTCCGGCCAGTGGATCTGGTAGAGATCAACGTAATCGGTTTGTAGGCGGCGCAGGCTGCCCTCGATGGCGGCGGTTATGTGTTCGCGGGTGATGCGCGGACCGTTGCGTATCCAGTCGAAACCGCGCGCCGGGCCGGTGATCTTGGTGGCGACGATGAGCCGGTCGCGCTGCTGGCGCTTCAGCCAGTTACCGATATAACTTTCGGTGCGATGCACGGTTTCGGCACGCGGCGCGACCGGGTACATCTCGGCGGAGTCTATGAAGTTGACCCCGCGCGATACGGCAAAGTCGAGTTGGGCGTGCGCCTCGGCTTCGCTGTTCTGTTCGCCGAAGGTCATGGTGCCGAGTGCCAGGGCCGACACGCGCAAGTCGCTTTCTCCCAATTGTCTGTATTCCATATCTGTCCCGCCAGAATGCGTTTGGGTAATTTTAGCCCAGATGGGGAAAGCGGAATTGCCTTCCCCGGGCTGCGCTTTTATAGTGCGCGCCATGTCCTCGCCAATACCGCAAGCCGCGAGCAGCGGCCATCTTTCCTTCCGCCGCGCTGCAACGGCTGATGTGGACGCTGTAGTTGCGCTGGTCAATTCGGCCTATCGCGGCGAATCGAGCCGCGCCGGATGGACAACCGAGGCCGATCTGCTGGACGGGCAGCGCACCGATGCCGAAGAAATATCGCGCCTGATCGTGGAGGATGGCTCGGTAATTCTGCTGTGCCTGCTGGGCGGCGAGATCACCGGTTCGGTGCATCTGGAAAGGGTGAATGCGGCGACGGCGTATATGGGCATGCTGGTCATCAGGCCGGTGTTGCAGGGGCGGGGCCTGGGCAGACGGCTTATGGAAGCGGCAGAGCATTTCGCCCGCGCGGAGTGGGGTGTAGCCCGGGTGCAGATGCAGGTAATCGCGCTGCGCCAGGAACTGATCGCCTATTACCGGCGGCGCGGCTACCGGCCCACCGGCGAGCTCAGGCCATTCCCTGTTTCCGACCCGAGATTCGGCCTGCCCAGGGTTGGCGGGTTGCAGTTCGAGGTGCTGGAAAAAACCTTGCTGGCTTCCCCTTGAAATCGGCGAGACTGCCCCCACTTGCCTGTACGTCCTGTCTGTAACCAAACGGAGAAAACAATGACCGACACCGCAACCCACAACCGCGAAACTCTGGGCTTTCAGGCCGAGGTGAAGCAACTCCTGAACCTGATGATCCATTCGCTGTATTCCAACCGCGAGATTTTCCTGCGCGAGCTGGTTTCCAACGCTTCGGACGCCTGCGACAAGCTGCGTTTCGAGGCGCTGCACAACGCCAGCCTGTTCGAGGACGATTCCGAACTGAATATTCGCATCGGCTATGACAAGGAAGCGCGCACGCTGACCATCAGCGATAACGGCATCGGCATGAGCCGCGATGAGGTGGTCGCCAACCTCGGCACCATCGCCAAGTCCGGTACCCGCGAATTCTTTTCGCGGCTGTCCGGCGACCAGCAGAAGGACGCGAATTTGATCGGGCAGTTCGGCGTGGGCTTCTATTCCTCATTTATCGTCGCCGACAGGGTGACGGTGCTGACGCGCCGCGCGGGCGAAAAAGCGGACCAGGGCGTGCGCTGGGAATCGGACGGCGGCGGCGAATTCTCCGTCGAGATGGTGGAAAAGGCCGCGCGCGGCACCGAGATCACGCTGCATCTGCGCGAAGAACAGGAAGACCTGCTGGAGGGCCACCGCCTGCGCGGCATCATACGCAAGTATTCCAACCACATCGTGCAGCCCATCTTGATGAAAAAGGACGAGTGGAAGGACGGCAAGAGCGTGACGCTGGACGAGGACGAGACCGTCAACCAGGCTTCCGCGCTGTGGGCGCGCCCCAAGAACGAGATCACCGAGGAGCAGTACCAGGAATTCTACAAGCATGTCGGCCACGACTTCGATGACCCGCTGGCTTGGACCCATGCGCGCGTCGAGGGCAGGCAGGAATACACGCAGCTGCTTTACATTCCGTCGCGCGCGCCGTTCGACCTGTGGGACCGCAACATGCGCCACGGCATCAAGCTCTACGTGCGCCGCGTGTTCATCATGGACGACGCCGAGCAACTGATGCCGCAATACCTGCGCTTCGTGCGCGGCGTGGTGGATTCCAGCGACCTTCCGCTCAACGTGTCGCGTGAGATTTTGCAGGAATCGAAAGACATCGAGGCCATTCGTTCCGGCTGCACCAAAAAGGTGCTCGGCCTGCTGGAAGACCTGGCCGCGAACGACAAGGAAAAATACGGCAAATTCTGGGGCGAGTTCGGGCGCGCGCTGAAGGAGGGCATCGGCGAGGATTTCGCCAACAAGGACAAGATTGCCGGCTTGTTGCGCATGGCTTCCACCCTTGCCGATACTGCTGAAGAAACCGTGTCGCTGAGCGATTACATCAGCCGCATGAAGGAAGGGCAGGACAAGATTTACTACATCACCGCCGACAGCTTCAATGCCGCGAAGAACAGCCCGCACCTCGAGGTGTTCCGCAAGAAAGGCATCGAAGTGCTGCTGCTGTCCGAACGCGTGGACGAGTGGGTGGTGAGCCACCTCGAGGAATTCGACGGCAAGCAACTGGTTTCCGTGGCCAAGGGCGGACTCGATCTCGGCAAGCTCGAAGACGAGACGGAGAAAAAAGAGCAGGAGAGTGCCGCGAATGAAATGAAAGACCTGACTGACAAGATCAGCGTCAGCCTCGCGGACCGTGTCAAGGAAGTGCGCGTGACCCACCGCCTGACCGATTCGCCCGCCTGCCTGGTGGCCGACGAGCACGACATGAGCGCGAACCTTGCGCGCATGCTGAAGTCTGCCGGACAGAAAACGCCGGTGTCACGCCCCATCCTCGAAATCAACCCCAGGCATCCGGTGGTGCTGCGTTTGAAGTCGGAAGAGAAGCGGTTCGACGACTGGGCTTCGGTGCTGTTTGACCAGGCCTTGCTGGCCGAAGGCGGCCAGCTCGACGACCCGGCCAGCTTCGTCAGGCGCGTCAACCAGCTGATGCTGGAGATGGGCGGGAAGTAATCATGCCGGGATGGCCGGAATCAGCGCTGCCTTGCTTTCAGCGCCAGCACGGCCCCCAGCAGGCTCTGCACGAGGTAAAGGATGCTGGCAAGGCCGTGCAATTTCCGGAAGCGGTCGGCGAGCGCGCTCTTCATCACTTCGGCGGGCAATGCCTGCGTCTTGAGCTCCACCATGATGGGCTGGAGGACGAGCTGCGCAATGGCCAGCAGCAGCATGGCCAGAACTATCCAGAACACGGCCTGTTTGAATGCCGCCCTGCCGGCTCTGCCCAGGTAATACGCCAGCAGATAACAGGCGCAGCCCAAGCCGATGTAGGCAATCGTGGCGAGCATCTGGCCGGCCAGGTGCCCGGCCAGCACCCTGTCCGGTTGTGCCCGGAACAATATCGGCACGGCCACATAACCTATTCCCCACAGCCCGCCCGCCCAGGCGGTGACTGCCAGCAAGGCCAGGCTATCGGTAAGTTTATTCATTCGGCCATTACGGATGAAAGCGACAGTCTCATTTCCCACATTCCCTCTTGCAGGGCGATTTCAAGCCCCGCGTGCTCACTTGCCGGTACCTTTGGTTGAGTTCGAGTATCACTTGCGGTCAAGCCTTGCGGCAAGCTCCCTCAATGAACCGTTCCAGAACCACACCATACCGCACATCCAATACAGGCTCAATGAGGCAGGCGCATTTGCCGCACGCATGAGTTCCAGTGCAACGGGGTTCTTGAAATACCAGTAAAGCGAATAGCAGCCATCCACAGCCCACCAGGTTGCAAAGATCATCAAGGGGAAATTATGCCATCTTCGCTCGACCATGACATGCATTGACCAGCCCGCCGATAGATAAGCGAAGAACGCCATGATTAGGCTGATCGGAATATCCCAATCAGGAGCGGCGTAATAGAACGAACCCCATATCAGCAGACCGATACCGATACCAAGGGTGAACAGTTTCCACGGCCGCGTGAGCTCTTTCAGAGAAAATGACATAGTGAGGCGCAAATCGTAGCCTGTTATTGTTACACAAGGTGCCGGAAGCGACTGTGACAGAGTAATTTGAGCTTGGCCACTATTTTGACTTGACCAACATAAACTATTTGTTTATAGTTTTGACATGATACGAAGTTTCGCCAGCACAGAGACGGAGCAGTTCTTTGCCTCGGGAAAATCGCGGCGATTTCCTCCAGACATTCTCAAACGTGCAGCGATGCGATTAACGCAACTGGGTGCCGCCACGCGTATTGAGGACTTGCGTCTCCCGCCGTCAAACCGGCTTGAGGCTTTGTCTCATGATCGGGCCGGGCAGTGGAGTATACGCATCAACGACCAATGGCGCGTGTGTTTCCGTTTTGAGCACGGCGATGCTTACGATGTCGAGATCACCGATTACCATTAAGGAGAAACTTCATGGCCAATAAAGGGCTGCCCGCAATCCATCCAGGAGAGTATCTGAGCGAAACCTTGTGCGAATTAAACCTCTCGCAGGCCGAGTTTGCCCGCGCTATCGGTGTCTCGCCTATGCGTATTTCGCACATCATCAAGGGTACACGTCCGGTGACAGCTGAACTGGCGCTGCTGTTCGGACGCGCCTTTGAGCAGACGCCGCAGTACTGGCTCAATCTGCAAGCGGCTTATGATCTTAAAACGGCAGAGGCCAGCCTTGGAAAGTTGCTCAACCATGTTCATTCGCTGGCGCATGCGTAATTCAGGAATGTTCCGAACCTGTCCATTTAGTATTGGTGGTACAACGACAATCAAATGCAGATCATCGTAGAAACCTTCCTGAATCCCGGAGAACCTTCTTCCAGCAAGGTGCGGGTACGTCCGATAGACGGGCAATTCAAGGAAACTTATCGCGTCTGGTGTTCACAAGCTATGCGAAGATCCAAGCCAGTAGGCGCGCTATTTCGTGTATGGGTGACGCGAGTAGACCAACCCGACGGTGAATCGTATTTGCGTATCGGACTTTATGCCCCATGGGAATCCATCAGTCGCGATGAAGCAGAGAAGTTTATTCGCGAATCGTGATAACAGAATCGGATTTTATACAAGACAACTTGAAGATTAACCTAACAACAAAAAATTTCGCATGGGCGGGGGTGCTAATTGTCTTTGACGCTTTTATCGCCAATCAGGGTGTAGTAGCAACGCTCGTTGGTTTGTGGATGCTATTTGTGTCCTTGCCTCGTGCCGCACTCAGCAAAAACCCTGAACAGAAAAGCCGTGGTTATAAGCGCGTAGCCATCTTTCTGGGAGCAGTCTTACTGGTCTTTGTTCTGAACTGGGCTAATAACCAGATTGCAAGAAGTCGTGCTGAGACGCTCGTTACAGCTATCAAGGCATTCAACCAAAAATATCAACGATACCCTGAGAAACTCGATGAGCTCGTGCCGGTCTTTATTGACCATATACCCGATGCAAAGTACACACTCATATTCTCTTCATTCAAGTATATATCGGGGCCTGAATTTCACAGCATATTTTATATTGCCTTGCCTCCATTCGGTCGCCCGACATATTACTTTGAAGGGGATAAATGGGGGTACCTTGATTAACATGAAATAACTGGGGTGCAGGTATTATGAATGCTTCACGAAGGATAGACGCTATGATCAAGCCAGTAGCTGATGCGTTTTGAAAAACAGCTCGATTTGTTCTTTTGCGTGAGGCGATGTAGCGGGTGTGGCTGAAAAAAATTTGACCATGAACTGACCCGGGTATTTCGGACACCCCAATTAAGCAACTCCTCTTTCCCGTTCAAACTCCACCGGACTGGCATAACCGAGCGATTGATGCATCCGGCTACGGTTATAGAACAGCTCGATGTAATCGAATATTGCCACCCTCGCCGCATCGCGGCTCTCGAAGTCGCAATGGTGAATCACTTCGTTCTTCAGGTTACCGAAGAAGCTTTCCGCCACCGCATTATCGTACGCGTTGCCCTTGGCGCTCATGCTCGGCCGAATGCCATGCGCCGCCATCCTCTCACGATACTTCCGCGCCGCATAGAGCGGCCCTTGATCGGTATGGTGTATCAAGCCCGCCTTCGGCCGGCGTTGTTCCAATGCCATATCGAGCGCATTCATTATCAAGGCCAGGTCGGGGCGCTCGCTCATCGACCAGCCGATAACCCGGCGTGAGTACAAGTCCAGCAATACCGCCACGTGTAACCATCCCTGCCGGGTGCGGATGAACGTCATGTCGCCGACCCAGATGCTGTTGGCCTGCGCTGTCTGAAATCGCTGCTGCACCAGGTTGGGCGCAGCAGGCGCGGTGGCATGGTTCTCGACGGTCAGCCTGAAACGCCGTTTGCGTCTTGCCTCGATCCCAGCCTGCTTGCGTATCCGTGCCACACGGTGTTTGCCGCAGGCAATCCCTTGGGCATTCAGGGCCAGCCAGGTCTTCTTCGCCCCATAGGCCTGCCGCGATTGCATGTGCACGCGCCGTATCTGTGACAGCAATTGTTTGTTCTGTGCATCGCTCTTCGCGGGCCGCCCGCACCAGGCATAGTAGCCGCTACGGGAGACCTGCATCACGCCACACATGCGACTTACTCGGAACTCGTTCTCGTGTTTCCGGATGAACGCGTACTTCACTTGAGTTCCTTGGCAAAGTACGCTGCGGCCTTTTTTAGGATGTCACGTTCTTCCGTCACCCGTTTCAGCTCGGCCTTGAGCCGTTCCACTTCGCTATGCTGTTCCAACGGCTTGCGCCCCGACCCCTGAAACGCTCCCTGCCCTTTGACCTTCAGATCCTTCTGCCATTTGTAAAGCCGGTTGCGGGGTATGCCCAGTTCTGCCGCCAGTTGTGTTGCAGGTTTTTCGCCACGTTCCAACAAACGCACGGCTTCCAGCTTGAATTCACGACTGAATCTCTGCCTGATCCGTTCAGGATTGACCGCTCTTCTTTCCTTGCCCATCCGATACCTCCAAGTGTATTGTGACTCCACTTAAATGTGTCCGAAATACCCGGGTCAGTTCACCACGGCCCCTTTAGCTCACTCAATCTGCAAGCGGCTTATGACCTAAAACGGCAGAGGCAAGCCTTGGAAAATTACTCAACCATGTTCATTCACTGGCGCATACGTGATTCGGGAATGTTCCGAACTCGACCACTTTAGTGGGTGGACGATGTTTTGAAAGCAATGTTCACACCCTTTTGTGTTCATCGAAAGCCATTAGGCGGAACCGCAAGCGTTCCGCCTTAGGCGGGCTTCTTAACAAGAACGGGAATAGGTTTTTTAAGAACTCTTCCTCGCTGGTCTAACTTGATAAGTTTTTCTCCGGATTTTTTGTCTTCAACTATTTGATCTAACCCAACAACTGCTTTTGACAAATTTACTATGCGCACTGCGGCTTTCAATTTTCTTTGAGCAGTAGTCTTGGCGTTTTTTGGGGTCTTACATTTGTGGTGTTCCATCTTGCCCGCAAGGGTTCCACAGAGCGGGCACTTGGAGAGGGGGTGGTTTCCCGGCTGCCGCAAGATTACACCTTTGTTTTTCAAGCCACTTGCCGGAGCCTTCTTCTTTGATTTTTTCTTGCGAGCTAGGATTCGCTGTTGGTCAGCCCACGAACCAGCAGGGGGCAATTCGTCATAGGCATAAGATGTTCCGTGCCTTTGGGCTCGTTGTTTTCGAGCTACTTCGTCCCAGTTGCTTCGCTTAGTCATGGCAACGTTTGAATTCAGCGGACGGCAAAAAGCGTAGTTTTTTGACGGTACGCTGGAATGGCTTGTTGGGCCTCATGCTTTGTCTTTTGGCAGCGGGTTGCGTTCGATTAAACCCCATAGGGACTGGCCGTCTTCCGATGCACGAGCACCCACCTCAAGCAGGAGCCTCTTTGTGGTTTCTTCATCGGAGCCGATTACGTGCATGAGCGTTTTAAGCTCGCGCCATTGATACTTCGGTAACCGCAGCATTTCCAACAGGAGGTCTTTTCGAGGCTTGTCTCGTTTTGCCGCAGCGCTTTCTTGAAGGTAGTGAGAGAGCCACTGAACTGCGACCGTTGCGATCGAGCCAATGACTGCGCCAGCGACACCAATTAATGCGATTACGATTGATTCATTCATGCTTTTGAGGCCCAAAGTTCAAGGCACCCAGCCTTCTGTCGCTTTATGCGGCAGATCCGGTTGATCATACCTATTGCCCGATTTACTTAACCCCGCTACAGTGAAAAAAAGGAGGAAAAAAAGAAGAGGAGAAGGAACCGTGCTCGATTTGTTTTTCCCGTGTCAGCAATATGTATCGTCCAATTCGAACGCAACCCCTCAATTCTTTGTCTTCAGCCTCTCCAGCATGACCTGTCTGGATAAACGGCAACTCCGCTTCTTTAACCTGTAGAGGGGGTGATATTCTGGGTGTCGGCGCGGCGGGCGGTGTCCCGGTATTTGTACCAAGCGGTGAGTACCAAGTTGGGGTATTCTGGCCTGCCAAAGCTGCCGTTGTAGCGGCCCAGTGCAAGGTAGAGATCGCCGTTCTCCATTTTCAGATAGTGGCGCAGGATGGCGCAGCCATAGCGCAGGTTGGTGCGCAAGTGGAACAGGTTGTCGCCGCTGGTGCCGATTTCCTTTACCCAGAATGGCATGACCTGCATATAGCCGCGCGCGCCCGCTCTGGAAACGGCATATTTCCGGAAACCGCTTTCCACTTCGATCAGCCCGAGCACCATCTGCGGGTCCAGTCCTGCGCGTGTGGCTTCGAAATGCACGGTGTTGAGAAAGTCCATGCGCGAGGTGGCATCCGGGATGCGCTTTTCCAGATGGCGCGATATGACGTTCAGCCAAGCGCTGGCTTCCTGTTGCGAGCCGAAGGCGGATCTTGATGCGGCGTGATCCGAAACGGCGCGGTGCAACACACTGCGCACGCTGGCTGAAAGGGCTTGGTAGTCCTGTGCGCCGCCCTGCGCCGCAGAGGAAAACAGCAGTCCGGCCGCCAGCAGCGGCAGCATGAAGCGGGATGGATAATGGTTCCGGGTCAGTTGCATAGTCTGGATTGTACGAGCTTGGCGATATCTTGCAAGGGTATCGGTTGTGCTTCCAAGTCGCGCCGCCCCTTGTATTCCACGGTGCCTTCTTTCAGGCCGCGCTCGCCGATCACGATGCGGTGCGGGACGCCGATCAGCTCCAGGTCGGCGAACATCACGCCGGGGCGCTCGTCGCGGTCATCCAGCAATACTTCGACGCCTGCTGCGGCAAGCTCCGCATAAATCTTCTCCGCCGCTTTGCGCACCGCCGCACTTTTATTGATCCCGATGGGGGCGATGGCGACCGCGAACGGGGCCATCGCGGCGGGCAGGGCGATGCCGCGCTCGTCGTAATTCTGCTCGATGGCGGCGGCAACGATGCGAGATACGCCGATGCCGTAACAGCCCATTTCCATCGCTTGCGCCTGGCCACTCTCGTTCAGGAAGGTGGCCTTGAGCGCTTCCGAGTATTTGGTGCGCAGCTGGAAGATGTGGCCGACCTCGATGCCGCGGCACAGCTCCAGATGGCCCATGCCATCCGGGCTGGGGTCGCCGCTGATGACATTGCGCATATCATGCACGTTTGCCTCGTCCAGAGGGATGTCGCGCCCGAAGTTGGCACCCGTATAGTGGAAGCCGTCGTCATTGGCGCCGCAGACAAAATTATCCAGCGCAGCGGCGCTGCGGTCGGCCAGAATGCGTACGGCGGCGTTAACCGGCCCGATGTACCCGGGGCGGCAGCCCATGTTCTGCTGGATTTCTTCGTCCCCCGCAAAACGGAAGCTGCCCAGCACCTTACTGGTCTTGAGCTCGTTCAGCGTATGATCCCCGCGCAGCAGCAGCAATACAAAGTTGCCTTCACTGTCAATCACGGCGATGGATTTCAGCACTTTTTGCGGTGCAACATTCAGGAAAGCCGCAACTTCCTCGATGGTCTTCTGCCCGGGGGTAATGGTTTTCACCATTGTTTCCAGATGTGCGGGGGAAGCGGCTTGCGGCGCCACCGCTTCCGCCATTTCCACGTTCGCGGCGTAATCGGAAGCGGGGCAGTAAGCCAGTGCATCCTCGCCGGAATCCGCCAGCACGTGGAACTCGTGCGAGCCGCTGCCGCCGATGGCCCCGGTATCCGCCGCAACGGCGCGGAACTGCAGGCCGAGGCGGGTGAAGATGCGGCTGTAGGTTTCGTGCATGACGCGATAAGTCTGTTCCAGGCAATCGTAGCTTGCATGAAAGGAGTAAGCGTCCTTCATCACGAATTCGCGCGCGCGCATCACGCCGAAGCGGGGCCGCACCTCGTCGCGGAATTTGGTCTGGATCTGGTAGAAATTCAGCGGCAGTTGGCGGTAGCTCTTTATTTCGCGCCGCGCGATGTCGGTGATGACCTCTTCGTGGGTGGGGCCGAAACAGAAAAGATTGTCGTGGCGATCCCGGATTTTCAGCATCTGCGGGCCGAACACGTCCCAGCGCCCGGTCTCCTGCCACAGTTCCGCTGGCTGCACGGCGGGCATCAGCAGCTCGATGCCGCCGCTCCTGTCCATCTCCTCGCGCACGATGTTTTCCACTTTGCGCAGCACGCGCAGGCCGAGCGGCATCCAGGTATATAACCCGCTCGCCAGCTTCCTGATGTAACCGGCGCGCAGCATCAGGCGATGGCTGACCAGCTCGGCTTCGGTGGGGG
>JACRAQ010000102.1 GCA_016213335.1 Nitrosomonadales bacterium | reverse complement strand
CTCGCCCATGTACACCTCCTGCTCTTTCACTTCCTTGACGGTCGGCTTGGATGCCTCCTTGTCCAGCAGCGTCCGGCGCACGCGCGCGCGCAGCGGCGACGCGTACGTCAAGCCGCGCTGCTGGCACTCCCTCACGTCGAACGGCGGTACGCCCAAAGTGTAGCTGACGAAATCGAGGCGCGCGTACTTGTTGTGGCTCTCGATCGGGAATATCGAATGAAACGCAGCCTGCAAGCCATTGTTGGCGCGCTGCTCGGGCGGCAGGTCGGCCTGCAAAAAAGCGCTGTAGGATTCCAGTTGGGTGGAAAGCAGAAAAGGCACCGGCAAAGCGCCGACCCGTTTTGCGAAACTCTTGCGGATACGCTTTTTTTCAGTAAACGAATAGTTCATTCATATCTCCACTACCGAGGAAAAAGAGGGGCATTTCACGCGCGGCTTCCCGCGCGGCGGGCCGCATGCCTTTGGCGCCAGGTGCAAAAAATCATCACGGTTGCTATCCGCTCAAAAACGGCAAAAGGCTGACGGATGCCCGCCAGCCTTTTTGCGCGCGCAACGGTTACTTGATTTCAGCGGCTGCACCCGCCTCAACCAGCTGTTTCAACATGCTGTCGGCATCAGCCTTGTTCACACCTTCCTTGACAGGCTTCGGCGCACCATCCACCAAGTCCTTGGCTTCCTTCAGCCCCAGACCGGTGATCGCACGCACCACCTTGATCACACCCACCTTGTTGTCGCCTGCAGACTTCAGCACAACGGTGAATTCAGTTTGCTCGGCAGCGGCGGGAGCGGCGGCTGCGCCACCACCGGCGGCTGGCGCAGCCATCGCGGCGGCAGAAACGCCGAACTTCTCCTCGATGGCCTTTACCAGATCATTGAGTTCCAGAACGGACATGCCGTCCAATGCCTGCAAAAATGCGTCTTTATCGAATGCCATTTTATTTTCCTAATAATTTAAAGTTTGATTGTGAACTGCGGCTAAGCCGCCGCCTTTTGTTCCGCCACGGCACCTAGCACGCGCGCCAAGCCCGATACCGGCGACTGCAGCAAACCGCACAGTTGCGCCAGCAGCACTTCCTTGCTCGGCACGGTGGCCAGCGCATTAACGCCTGCCGCATCCAGCACCTTGCCGTTATAGGCTCCCGCCTTGACCACCAGCTTGTCATTCGTCCTGGCAAACTCATGCACCACTTTTGCAGCCGCCACGGCGTCGGCGCTGATGCTGTACACCAGCGGTCCGGCCATTTTTTCCGCCAGCGCCTCGAACGGGGTGCCCTGCACCGCGCGGCGCGCCAGCGTGTTTTTCAGCACGTGCAAATACACCCCGGCCTTGCGCGCATTGGCGCGCAGCCCGGTGATGTCGGCCACGGCTATGCCGCGATACTCCGCCAGGACTATGGTCTGGGCCTGCGCCACCTGCGCGCTCACCTCGGACACCACTGCCTGTTTTTCCTGCAGACTAAGACCCAAAGTCTTCCTCCATTTTTCCGAAACACAAAGTTAATCACCGCGTCCTTGAGGCAGGGTGAAACAAACCATTCCTGCTCGCGGGCACACCATCTGCGCTGGGTTCAGGTATCGGGAAACAGGCTACAGGCGTCAGCAACACCTGAAAACCCATCCCCATCCCTTCAATTAAGCCTGAGTACGGTCACCTGCAACCTGACATCCGCACCCCGGCCCCTGCGGTCTTTGATGCTGCTCACCCAGCCAGCAATGCAAAGCCTGTAGCGGCATGGCGCCCGCGCCACACCGCAAATTCAAATCAATACACTTATGCAGCCAAACTGGACTGCTCGACGCGGATACCGACTCCCATGGTGCTGGAGATCGACACCTTCCTCAGATATATACCCTTGGCGGCAGCCGGTCTCGCCTTGTTCAGCGCATCAATCAGCGCCAGCATGTTTTCGCGCAACGCTTCCGGCGCAAACGATGCGCGCCCGATGGTGCATTGCACGATGCCGTTCTTGTCGGTGCGGTACTGTACCTGGCCGGCCTTGGCGTTCTTCACGGCGCCCGCAACATCGGCGGTCACGGTGCCCACCTTGGGGTTGGGCATCAGGCCGCGCGGGCCGAGAATCTGGCCGAGCTGGCCGACAACGCGCATCGCGTCAGGGGATGCGATCACCACGTCAAAATCCATCTTGCCGCCCTTGATGCTCTCCGCAAGGTCATCGAAGCCCACGATGTCGGCGCCAGCCGTCCTGGCCTCTTCCGCCTTGGCGCCCTGCGCAAACACGGCCACACGCACGGATTTGCCAGTACCCTTGGGAAGCACCACAGAGCCGCGCACCAGTTGGTCGGATTTCTTGGCGTCAATGCCGAGATTCACCGCCACGTCTATGGACTCGTCAAATTTCGCCTTGGCGGTTTCTTTCACCAGCTTCAGCGCTTCATCCAGCGCATACAGCTTGCTGCGGTCAACCTTGGTGGCTATCGCCTTGTAACGCTTGGAAACCTGTGCCATGTTATGCGCCCTCCACGGTAATGCCCATGCTGCGCGCGCTGCCGGCGATGGTGCGCACTGCGGCATCCATGTCCGCCGCAGTCAGGTCGGGCATCTTGGTCTTTGCAATGTCTTCTGCCTGCTTGCGCGTCAGCTTGCCCACCTTGTCGGTATGTGGCGTCTTGCTGCCCTTCTGTACGCCAGCCGCCTTTTTGATCAGGACGGTTGCGGGCGGCGTCTTCATGATGAAAGTGAAGCTCTTGTCCGCGAAAGCGGTAATCACCACCGGAACCGGCAGCCCCGGCTCCATACCCTGGGTCTGGGCGTTAAACGCCTTGCAGAATTCCATGATGTTCAGCCCGCGCTGGCCGAGCGCCGGGCCGATGGGCGGGCTGGGGTTTGCCTTGCCGGCCGGCACTTGCAGCTTGATATAGCCGATTATTTTCTTTGCCACGTTACTACTCCTTATGAGTGGGTTAAACGCATACCGCAGTTGCTCCGGCACGCTCCCCGTTAAATACAGCCAGTAGCTGGCAGCTGGTAGCTGGTAGCTTTCAAAGCTGCGCGCTTTGCGCGCGACAACAAAAGCTACAGGCTACAAGCTACCGGCTACAAGCCCCTGCTTCAGGCCTTTTCTACCTGGCCGAAATCCAGTTCCACTGGTGTCGAGCGCCCGAAGATGGTCACTGCAACCTTCAGCTTGTTCTTGTCGTAATTCACGCCTTCCACCGTCCCGTTGAAGTCGGTGAACGGGCCGTCCTTGACGCGCACCGCTTCGCCCACTTCAAACAGCACCTTGGGCCTGGGTTTCTCTACCCCGGCCTGCATCTGCTGCATGATGTTCTGCACTTCCTTTTCGCTGATGGGCGTCGGTTTCATCGCCGAACCACCGAGGAAACCGGTCACCTTGGGCGTGCTCTTGACCAGGTGCCAGCTCTCGTCGGTCATATCCATTTCAACCAGCACGTAGCCGGGAAAGAATTTGCGCTCGCTGATATTCTTCTGGCCGGACTTCAGCTCCACCACCTCTTCCACCGGCACCAGAATCTGGCCAAACTGATCTTCCATGCCGGCGCGCGCGATGCGCTCCAGCAATGCGCGCTGCACGCTTTTCTCAAACTGCGAGTAGGTGTGAACAACATACCAACGCTTGGTCATTAATCGCCTCGTCCCATCAGTTTATTGACCAGCAACATCAGGCTGGCATCCACGGCCCACAGGAACAAAGCCATCACCACCGCAAACAGGATCACCACGCCGGTCGTCTGCACGGTTTCCTTGCGCGTCGGCCACACCACCCGCTTGGCTTCGGTCACCGATTCCTTGCTGAAAACGACAAACTGCTTGCCGGGCGCGCTCGTCCAGGCCACTGCGGCCGCGAGCAGCAGGCCCAGCAACACCAGCCCCACCTTCACCACCGCAGCGCTTTCGTGCAACGTGTAGAACCCCGCTATGCCTGCCACAACCAGCAGGAAAGCCACACCCAATTTAATCTTGTCCGCCATGCGCGTTTTGTCTGTTTATTTGTGCCACTTACCTGGCAGGCCAGGAGGGTCTCGAACCCCCAACCCTCGGTTTTGGAGACCGATACTCTACCAATTGAGCTACTGGCCTAAAATGCAGACGTAAGCCGTTAGCCATAAGACGCAAGCTGAAACCACACCTAACTTACGTCTTATGTCTTACGTCTAACAACTGCTGTTACTCGATGATCTTCGCCACCACGCCCGCGCCGACGGTGCGGCCGCCTTCGCGGATCGCGAAGCGCAGCCCTTCTTCCATCGCGATCGGGGCGATCAGGTTCACCGTCACCGAGACGTTGTCCCCGGGCATCACCATTTCG
>JACRAQ010000101.1 GCA_016213335.1 Nitrosomonadales bacterium | reverse complement strand
TTCGATGCCGTAGAAGGTGGATTCCTGCAAAATCTTGAGGTCGCGCGTGGTGAGGTGCGGCTTGGCGCGCAGATAGTCGAACGATTCGCACAGGAAGCCTGCGCTGCCCACTGCGCCGTCGTAGATGGTTTCGCCGATCCTGGGGTTGACCACCCGTACCATCGCGCGAATCAGCGGGCGCGGGGTGTAGTACTCGCCGCCGTTGCGCCCGGCGTTGCCCATGTTCCTGATCTTGGCTTCGTACAGGTGCGAGAGCTCGTGTTTCTCGGCCTGCGAGTTGAAGCGCAGTTCGTCAATATGGTCGATGATGTCGCGCAGGATGTAGCCGCTGTATATCTTGTTTTTGATCTCGCCGAAAATCTGGCCGATCTTGTATTCGAGCGTGTCCGGGCCGGTCGCCTTCTGCTTGAAGCCGTGCAGGTAGGGAAACAGTTTCAGGTTGACGAAGTCGGCAAGGTCGGGGCCGGTCTGTGCGGCATTGTGGTCGAGCTTGCCGTGCCTGTCTTTCGGTGCAGCCCAGCTCTCCCAACGGTAGGGCGGGTCGAGAACCCAGGAATATTTTCTTCCCTCCAGCCCGGCTTCCATCGCCGTTTGGTGTTCCAGCGCGTCGAGGTATTTGAGGAACAGCAGCCAGGAGGTCTGTTCGGTGTAATCCAGTTCAGTGGTGCAGCCCGCTTCCTTGCGCAGGTCGTCGTCGATATTCCTGAAGGCTTGTTCGAACATGGGGCTCCGGGGGATTATCGGATGAAATGAACGGTATGACCCTGCAAGGCTAGCCCGCGCGCCGGAACCGGTACACCGCCGTGCTACCGAGCAGGTTTGGCAGCAGCTTCACTTCGCTTTTGCCGGTCATCACGCGGCGGTCGAGGATATGCACGCCTTTATCGGCGCAGAAGGTCTCGAAGTCGTGCAGGGTGCAGAGGTGTACGTTGGGCGTGTCGTACCACTGGTAGGGCAGGTCCTTGGAGACGGGCATGTTGCCCAGCAGCACATTGATGCGCCCCCGCCAGTAGCCGAAGTTGGGGAAGCTGACGATGCCTTCGCGCCCCACGCGCAGGATTTCCTGCATCAGCGCCTCGGTGTGGCGCGTGGCCTGGAGCGTCTGCGACAGGATGACGTAATCGAAAGCCTCGCTCTCGAAGCTGGAAAGGCCGGATTCGAGGTTGCTCTGGATGACGTTCACGCCATTCTGGATACACGCCACGATGTTGAGGTCGTCTATTTCCACGCCGTAGCCACGCACCTTGCGCGTGCCGTGCAGGTAGCGCAGCAGGCTGCCGTCGCCGCAGCCCAGGTCCAGCACCGAGGCGCCCTGCGGTATCCACGCCGCGATGGCGGCGAAATCCGGGCGGGCGGCAGCCAGGGAGAAGTGGTCGTGCGCGCTCATGCCAAACATCCTCCAACCGAGGAACCCGTCATTCCCGCGAAAGCGGGAATCCAGCCAATCGAGAAACGCCCCGCAAAGTGGGACAACATGATTGGTTTTGTCCGCTTTGCGGGATGTTCTATTACTGGAGTCCCGCTTTCGCGGGAATGACGCGCTAATGGGGTTTTCTGGTTCATGCGGCAAACTCGCTGGCAATGCGATCCAGGTAGGCGCGCATCACTTCGTGGTAATGGGTGTGCTGGATCAGGAACGAGTCGTGCCCGTGCGTCGAGGTGATCTCGCCGTAGCTCACGTTCAGCCGGTTGTGCAGCAGCGATTTGACCAGGGTGCGCGAGCGCTCCGGGGAGAATCGCCAGTCGGTGGTGAACGACAGTACCAGGAAGCTCGCGCGGGCGATGGCAAACGCCTTGTCCAGATCGCCGCCGTGCTCGCGTGCGGGGTCGAAATAATCCAGCGCCTTGGTCATCAGCAG
Source organism: Nitrosomonadales bacterium (assembly GCA_016213335.1). Lineage (GTDB taxonomy): Bacteria > Pseudomonadota > Gammaproteobacteria > Burkholderiales > Gallionellaceae > VIKH01. The sequence continues at coordinate 11,031 of JACRAQ010000101.1, read as the reverse complement.
GTAGGTGTTGGCATCGAAATAGGCCGCGAATTTATCGCCCTGGTGGCGCAGGTAGTATTCGATCTCGAACTCGATGTCGTAGCCGTAATCGAGCTTGCCGGAGCGCAGCTCGCGCCCGAATTTATCCGCCATCACGTCGTCGGAAAGGTAGGTGATGTGCCCCAGCATGCGCGCCAGGCGCAGGCCGCGTCTTGGCACCACGCCGTGCTCATAAAAGCTGCCGCCGTGAAAGTCCGGGTCGGTCAGGATCGCGTTGCGCGCCACGTCGTTGAAGGCGATATTCTCCGCCGTCAGGTGCGGCGCGGTGGCGATTGCCAGCACATGGCGCACCCGCTCCGGGTAGGACAGCGACCATTGCAGCGCCTGCATCCCGCCAAGGCTGCCGCCCATCACGGCGGCAAATTGCCGGATGCCCAGCAGGTCCGCCAGGCGCGCCTGCGATTCCACCCAGTCTTCCACTGTTACCATCGGAAATCCCGCACCGAATGGCTTGCCGGTTTCCGGGTTGATGCTGGAGGGGCCGGTGGAACCGTGGCAGCCGCCGAGATTGTTCAGGCCGACGACGAAGAACTTGTTGGTGTCTACGGGCTTGCCGGGGCCGATCATGGTGTCCCACCAGCCCACGTTATTCGGGTCGTCGGCGTAGTAGCCCGCCACGTGGTGGTGGCCGGAAAGCGCATGGCAGACCAGGATGGCGTTGGATTTGTCCCGGTTCAGCGTGCCGTAGGTTTCATACACCAGGTCATAGCAGGGCAGCACCGCGCCGCTCTTGAAGGTGAGCGGGGCGTCGAAATGCGCGTGCTGGGAGTTGGCGATGCCGACGGAATGTGGGTGGGAGGAAGACATGCTGTTGCCGGAATTGAAATTGCCGCGATTATAGCTTAGGGGAACACCGGACAAGTCCTTCGTGAGCGGCTGCGCGGGGCCTGCCAGCGTTTGCCGTGCGATGGCTCACGCATTCAGCCTGTCCAGCAGCTCGCGTATTTTCATCGGGTCATCCGCGCGCAATATCTTGTGCGTGAGCGTCACGGCCTCGGTCAGGCTGGTGGTCAGGATGCGCTGCTTGACGCTGAACAGTTGCGCCGGGTGCATGGAGAACTGGCGCAGGCCCAGGCCGAGCAGCAAGCGGGTGTAGGCGACCTCGCCGGCCATTTCGCCGCAAACCGAAACTGGTATGCCCGCCTTGTTGGCGCCGCCGATGACGTGCGCTAGCAGTTGCAGCACCGCCGGGTGCAGCGGGTCGTAGAGATGCGCCACCTCCTCGTCGGTGCGGTCTATCGCCAGGACATACTGGATCAAGTCGTTGGTGCCGATGGAAACAAAATCCAGTTTTCTGGTGAACGCGCCGAGCGCGAGGGCGGCGGAGGGAATTTCGATCATGCCGCCGACCGGTATTTCGCGGTTGAAAGGAATGCCTTCATTGTCCAGGCTTTGCTGGGCGGCGGCGATGGCTTGCAGGGTCTGGTTGATTTCCGCCGCGCCGGAGAGCATCGGCACCAGGATTTTTACATTGCCGTAATGCGAGGCGCGCAGCAGCGCGCGCAACTGGGTGCGGAACAGTTGCGGCTCGGCCAGGCACAGGCGGATGGCGCGCAGCCCCAGCGCGGGGTTGCTGGCCACGCGCTGCACGCCCTTGATCTGCTTGTCCGCGCCGAGATCGAAGGTGCGGATGGTCACCGGCAGGCCGTGCATTCCTTCTGCCACGGTGCGGTAGGCCTCGAACTGTTCTTCTTCGTCCGGCAACTCGTCACGGTTGAGAAACAGGAATTCGCTGCGGAAAAGCCCCACCCCGGCTGCCGCGTTATCCCGCACTTCCTGCAGGTCGCCCGGCATTTCGATGTTGGCGTGCAGCTCGATGCGGGTGCCCTCCAGAGTGATGGCGCGCTTGGTCTTGAGGCCCTTGAGTTTTTTCCGCTCCAGCTCCCACTGGTCCTGCCGCAGTTTGTATTCGGCGAGGATTTGCTTGTCCGGGTTGACGATGACGACGCCTTGCTCGCCGTCCACGATGAGCGCGTCGTTCTCGCGCACGAGCTGGCGCGCGCGGTGCAGGCCGACCACGCAGGGCGTGTTGAGGCCGCGCGCGATGATGGCGGTGTGCGAGGTGGCGCCGCCCAGGTCGGTGAGGATGGCGGTGAACTGGTGCGGCTTGAGCTGGATCAGATCTGCCGGGCTGACATCGTGCGCCACCAGTATCATGCTTGTGCCGTCTTCCTCTGCGGGCGGCGCGTGACTGACGTGGCCGGATAGCGTCTTGAGCACACGCTCCACCACCTGCACCACATCGGTTTTGCGCTCGCTAAGGTAAGCATCCTCGAAGGCTTCGAAATGCGTCACCAGTTCGTCCATCTGCACTTTCAGCGCCCATTCCGCGTTGCAATGCTCGCGCGCGATCATTTCGCGCGCCGCGCTGCTGATGTGCTCATCGCCGAGAATCATCAGGTGCAGATCCAGGAACGCATCAAATTCGGCGGCGGCCTGCTGCGGCCGGACAGCGCGCAGCGCGGCCAGCTCCTGGCGCGTGGTTTCCAGCGCGGCATCGAAGCGCGATATTTCTTCCTGCACCAGGTGATCGGGCAGTACGTAATGCGCCACTTCCAGCGAGGTGTGCGAAACCAGGTGGGCGCGGCCGATGGCGATGCCGCTGGAGACCGCGATGCCGTGCAGGGTAAAGCTCATGGAAACCTCGCAATAACCGTTGCGAGCAAACCAGGATGCAAGGCGCCGCGCAACGAGCGACGAGACATACCGGTTTGGTAGGCGAGGAGCGAGTGAGCACGCAACGCAGCAGACTGGTTGCGCAGCAGGTTATTGCGAGGTTTCATTCGCCTTCTCCGAAATAATTGCTTATCAGCGCAGCAATCGCATCCATTGCTTCCCGTTCCTGCTCGCCGCTGGTTTCGATGGCTATGGTGCTGCCCTGGGCGGCGGCCAGCATCATCACGCCCATGATGCTTTTCGCGTTCACGCGCTTTCCGGCGCGCGATAGCCACACCTCGCAGGGGTAGCGCGAAGCGAGCTGGGTCAGTTTGGCCGATGCGCGCGCGTGCAGCCCCAGCTTGTTAATTATCAGTGCATCCTGCTGCAACATCGCAACTCTCCTGATCCGGGCCCAAGGCCATTATGCAGCCGCGCCCGCTTTCCAGCGCCTTCCCGGCAACTTCGGCCAGCGGCCTGGCGCTGTGGCACACCGCGCGCAGCAGCATGGGCAGGTTCACCCCCGTCAGCCCTTCCACGCGCCCCGGCTGCCACAGCCGCCGCGCGATGTTGGACGGGGTGGCGCCGAACAGGTCGGCCAGCAGCAGTACGCCTGCACCCGTATCCAGTTGGGTGATGAGCGCGCGTGCCTCGGCTTCCTTGCGCTGCGGATCGTCGTCCGCCAGCACCGACAATACCTTGACGTTGGGGGGCACGCCGCCCATCACGTGGCGCACGCAGTCCACCAGGCTGTCGCCCAGGCCATTGTGCGTTACCAGCAGAATCCCGATCAATTCAGATTGCTCCCAGAAAATAAGCCGTCAGCAAAACGGCCAGCAACAGAACAAGCCAGCCGTAGCGCAGCAAGGCGGCAAGCCATTTTTTACGCACCGCCTCTTCGCGCAAGTCCTCGTCCACGATACCGCGAATTGCCTTGAGCGCATGGATGCCCGCCGTGCGCCGGATATTTTTCTCCAAGCGTTCCTGGTCAGGTGCGCTCATGGCGCTACCTTGACGAGGGTGGTTTTATCCGCGAATTCTAGCCGTTTCTGCATCGTGGCGGTAAGGTGCACCGTGCCGTCGCCATCAATCAGCAGCGCTTCAGTTAAATTCATCTTGTGCGCGGCATTGCGCCAGTCCCGGCTGCCCGAAATGAACAAGGGCTTGGAAGCGGCGTCCGACAGCACGCCCGCGCGGGCGCCGCGCGTCAGCACGGTGACCGCCTGCACACCCTGCACCGGCTGGCCGGACCCGGGGTCAATCAGGTGGCAATAGCGTTTGTTGCCCAGCATGAAATAGCGCTGGTAATCGCCCGAAGTGCCGATGGCTTCGCCGTCGTGCAGTTCCAGCGTGGCAAGCGGCCCCGGTTTGCGCGGGTGCTGGATGCCGATGCGCCAGGCGCGGTCGCCGTGCCGTCCCAGCGCCAGCACGTTGCCGCCGACATTGATGAGCGCGTTGCGGATACCTTGCCGGCCCATCAGCATCGCCGCGCGGTCCAGCGCGTAGCCCTTGGCGTAGCCGCCAAGATCGAGCCGCACGGCGGGATTGCGGCTGGTGACCCGCTCCCCTCTGATAGAACTACTAGCCATTCGACTAGGCAGCAAAGCTGCCAAGTCGCTGGTTATCCCAACGGGGGAGGGGCTGGGGGTGGGGGAAAGTGCGGAAGAGAAAACCAGATCGCTCATCAGTGGCTTCGCCGCAACCAGCTTTGCCACTTCTTTTTCGTCCGGCAACGCGGCCTTGAACTCGTCGGCCTGAAACCCCCACAGCTTCACCAGCCCGCCGATGGCAGGGTTAAACAGGCTATCTGACTGCGCCGATAGCTGTGCGGCATCTTTCAGCATGGCGGCAAGTTCGGGCGGCACCTCCCTGCTTTCCCCCTTGCTGAGTGCAGTGTTCAGGTCGCTTAACGTGCCGGGTTCCCAGGCGTGCAGCAGGTTGTGCAGCCGCTGGAATTCCTGCATCACCGATGCCGTGGCCTGCCTGGCGCGTGCCTCGTCTTCGCCGTACACGCTGACTTCCACCAGCGTGCCGAACACGTAGCCTTGCTCATGGTAGGCAGGTTGTTCCTTGGCGCCGCAGCCAGCCAGCTGGAAACAGAGAAGCAGGATCGGGAAACGGCTAAGAATGCGGCGCAGCCGCGACAGTATTTCTGTCATCTGGCTTCCAGTTCCGCCGCCGCAGCCAGCAGTGCCAGCCGCGCCACCACGCCGTAGGCGTAGAAGCGGTTGGGCATGATGTCGCCCGGATGGCAGATCGGGTTAGGGAAGGCGCAGCAGCTCTCGAATGCTTGCGGCACGAACCGCATGCCTGGCGCGTTGAGGTTTTCGTCCACTCCGCGCTCGGTGTGGACGCGGTAAAAGCCGCCCACAACATAATGGTCCACCATGTATACCACCGGCTCGGCCACCGCATCCCCGATGCTTTCAAAGGTGTAGACCCCTTCCTGCACCAGCACGTCGTGCACCTGCATCCCTTCCTTGCCTACCGCCATTTTGTTGCGCTGTTTGCGGTTGAGACCGCGCACCTCGCCGGCATCTTTCACGGTCATGACCCCCATGCCGTACGTGCCGGCATCCGCCTTGACGATGACGAAGGGCGCATCCTTTACGCCGTATTCGGCGTATTTCAGGCGCATCTTGTGCAGGATGCCATCCACTTGGGCGGCCAGGCGTTCTTCGCCGGTATGCGCCAGGAAATCTATCTCGCCGCAAGTGGAGAAATAGGGGTTGATCAGCCAGGGGTCAATATCGAGCAGTACGGCAAACTCTGCGGCGATACGGTCATATTCTGCGAAATGGTGCGACTTGCGCCGCGTGGACCAGCCGGCCTCAAGCGGCGGCAGCACAGTCTGCTCCAGGTTCTGGAGGATGTGCGGCACCCCTGCGGAAAGATCGTTATTGAGCAGCACGACACAAGGGTCGAAACTTGTCCCGGACCCCGATCCGGGATCGCCCAGCGTCAAGCGGTTGCCTTTGCGCTGCAAGGGCTCCAGCGTGAGTGAGCGGCCGCTGGGCAAAGTGATCGGAGTGGGCCGGGAGATATCCGGCAGCAGGCTGCCGATGCGCACCATCAGCCCCGCCTGTTTGAGGATCAGTGCGATCTGGGCAACGTTTTCCAGATAAAACAGATTGCGGGTGTGGTTTTCCGGGATCAGCAGCACGCCGCGCGCTTCCGGGCAGATTTTCTCGATGGCGCTTTGCGCAGCCTGCACACACAGCGGCAGAAAATCCGGGTTCAGGTTGTTGAAGCCGCCGGGGAACAGATTGGTGTCCACCGGCGCGAGCTTGAACCCGCAGTTGCGCAAGTCAACCGACGTATAGAACGGAATGGTGCGCTCCAGCCATTGCGAGCGGAACCAGTGCTCGATGGCGGGCTGTGCAGTGAGGATGCGTTGCTCGAGATCGAGCAACGGGCCGTTCAAGGCGGTGGTGAGATGGGGAACCATGATGCGCCAGCGGGATTGAAGACAGATATTCTAGCCGATTGCGTGGCCATTACGAGGCTGGCCGAATCGTCGGATAACCACTCTGCAGACTGTGGTATTCCAAACCAACAATGAACTCTCTATTCTGGCAATTTTCTTGTTATTGAGAAAATGGCTTTGATGCAGCTGCGCAGGAAAAAACCTTCCGGTGCCGGAGCAAACGCTTTACACAAGCGGCACGCAAGGCGGTTTATGGGTGGCAAGCCGGTAATAACCATGGGGGTTTTATTGTTTCACCTGCTGGCATATTTATTGCTCCCGGTATCGGATAGGTTTGATTTCTGCTTTATTTTTGCATTTACTTAACTTTGGGAGCCGCTAAGCCATGAAACACTTAAAACTTGTTACCCAATCTGCTGTTGTCATTGCGCTCATGGCGACCGGCTTCACCGCTTACGGCGGCGGGGACGTGGTATCCAAGGCATCCAACATTGGCGGCATCATCAATACCCGCCACAACATGACGCAAAGCTTCCTGATTCCCCCAGCAAACGCCAACGTCATGGACATGGCGCGTAACCAGTATGGCGAAGTCTGCGTCTACTGCCACACTCCGCACGCGGCCAACACCCAGATCAGCCTCCCGCTGTGGAACCGCACCATCCCTTCAACTACTTACACCACTTATAATTCCTCTTCGATGACCCAGCCGGTAAGCCAGCCCGGACCGAATTCGCTGTCCTGTCTGTCCTGCCATGACGGCACTGTGGCCATTGATTCCATTATCAATATGCCAACTACCGGTGGAAACCCCGGCTCCGCCAATTACAACCAGGCTCAGGAAACCAGCCAGAACAGCACATTCCTCAGCTCGTGGATCAATTCGAGCGGCATCAACCCATCCGCCCATATGACCTTGAGTTCGCCCGCAGGCTGCCTGCTCTGCCATAGCACCGAAGGTACGGGCGCTTTGTTCCCATCAGCGGCGTCCTTTGATGTGTTTGTTATCGGAAGCGACCTCAGGAATGATCACCCGGTCGGCGTCAGATACCCCGCTATGGGTCCGGGGGTAGATTTTAATGCCACAACTGGCACCCACAACAATATCGCGTACTTCGATGGCAATGGTAACAGCAAGCTGGATCCAGGCGATATCCGCCTGTACAACACCGGTCAGGGTTTCGAGGTGGAGTGCGCATCCTGCCATGACCCGCACGGCGTACCTTCAAACGGCGTCGGAACGGTCAACAACAAGGCCTTTATGCGGGTTTCCAACAGCGGCAGCAGCCTGTGCCTGACTTGCCACGTCAAATAAGAAGCTCGTAATGAGTTGAACCGGCGGCCCGCAACAGCGGGCCGCTTGCTTTTGGTGAATGGAATCAGGAAGCCCGGCGCAGCACCAGCCCTTTCAAATAGGCGCCTTCCGGAAAACTCAGCAGCACGGGGTGGTCGGGTGCGGCGCCAAGCTTATGCACGATTTGCGCATCCACCGCCGCATCCAAAGCGGCACCCGCGACGATTTTCTGGAACAGGTCGTCACCGATACCGCCAGAGCAGGAGAAGGTGGCGAGAATTCCGCCCGGCCTGAGCAGTTTGAAGCCGAGCAGGTTGATGTCTTTGTAGCCGCGCGCGGCCTTTTCGGCAAAGGCGGCAGTAGGGGCAAACTTGGGCGGATCGAGGATGACAAGATCGAACGAGCGGTTCTGGTCGCGTAACTTGCGCAATGCGACAAATACGTCGGCGCATTGACATTCCGCGCGGCCGTCATCCAGACCGTTGAGCTCCACATTGCGCCGCGCCAGCTGCAACGCCTCTTCCGAAGCGTCAATTGACAGTACCGATGCGGCGCCTCCGCGCAACGCATACACCGAGAAACCGCCGCTGTAGCAGAAACAGTTCAGTACATTCTTGCCTTGCGCCAGCGCGCCGGCCAGCGCGCGGTTGTCGCGTTGGTCCAGATAGAAGCCGGTTTTTTGCCCGTGCGCGACATCCACCGCAAAGCGCAGGCCGTGCTCTTCGATAAGCAATGGTTCCGGCAAATTGCCGCGCAACGTGCCGTTCCGTTCCGGCAGCCCCTCCAGCGCCCGCGAATCCGCATCGGAGCGCTCATGGATGCAGGCCGGGCCGCACAGTTCCTGCAAGATATCGGTGCAGGTGTCGCGCCAGCGCTCCGCCCCCGCACTGCCAACCTGCATCACCAGCACCTCGCCATAGCGATCCACTATCAGGCCGGGCAGCCCGTCCGATTCGCCGTGAACCAGGCGCATGGCGTTGCCGGATCGAGCGATGCCCAGCGAGCGGCGCATCTCCAGGGCGCGTGAAATCCTGTCGCGGAAGAAACCTGCATCAACGGCCCGATCTTCCTGCCAGGTCCACACCCGCGCGGCGATTTGCGATTGCGCGTTATAGGCGGCGCGGGCGAGAAATGCGCCTTGCGCCGAGCGCACTTCCACGGTGTCGCCGCTGGCGGGCGACCCTTCCAGGCGCCCGATTGCACCCGAGAATATCCAGGGATGGCGGCGCAGCAGGGATTTTTCGCGCCCCGCTTTCAGGATCAGTTTCCTGGTCATGGCGCCTTCTTCCTGGCGCGCGGGTGCGCCGCATCGTAAATTTTGCTGAGATACTGGAAATCCAGATGGGTATATACCTGCGTGGTGGAGATGCTGGCATGGCCCAGCATCTCCTGCACCGCGCGCAAATCGCCGGAGGATTGCAGCACGTGTGAGGCGAACGAGTGGCGCAGCAAGTGTGGGTGCACGCCGCTGCTGATGCCTTGCCGGATGCCCCATTCCTTCATGCGCACCTGCACCGCACGCGGCGTGAGGCGGCGGCCGTTTCTGCCGACAAACAGCGCCGCCTCATCCGGTGCCGCCAGTTGTTCCCGCACCGCCAGCCAGGCATGCAACGCGGCGATGGCGTGACTGCCCATCGGCACGATGCGCGTCTTGCTGCCCTTGCCGGTCACGCGCACGGCGCCATCGGTAAAATCCGGCGCGGCGCAATCGAGGCCGACCAGTTCGGCCAAGCGCAAGCCGGACGAATAGAACAGCTCGAACATCGCCTTGTCGCGCACGGCAAGCAAGCCATCGCTGATGGGCAATTCCATCATGCGCGCCGCCTCGTCGGGGGAGAGCGCGTGCGGCAGGAGGCGCGCAGATTTCGGTGCGCGCAGCCCGGCGCAAGGATTAGTATTGAGTTGGCGGCCGCGTATCAGATAGGCGTAAAAACCGCGCCATGCCGACAGCATGCGCGCCAGGCTTTTGCCTCCCAGCCCGCTGCCGTGCACTTGCGCAACGAAGCGGCGGAGGTGGTGGATCTTCAGCTCGCCCAGCGGAGTGGCGGCTGCGAGCGCAAGCAGGCGGCGGATATCGCGCGCATAATTTTCTATGGTCAGATCGGAATAGCGGCGCTCGTTGCGCAGGTACGCCAGGAAGCCGTGCAGGGAGTCCAGATCCGGGTGGTCGGCGGTGCCAGGCATTCTTTGTCAGTTAAAGGCGCGGTTGCAGAGCTGCGCTCACAATTTCTGCGATGCGTTGCAGGAACAGCGTCCCCATCTCGGGATAGAAACGTTTTGCGTCTTCGCTGGCGAGAATCAGCATGCCGGTGGATTGTTCCCCGGAGCGCAGCGGCAGATAGGCAAACGACTTGAGGTGCGGCGCGCTTTCGCCGAACCAGTTCGATGTGTCGTGAACCGCGTGGTGCGTGCAGGCCGGTTTTTGCTGCTGGTCGGCAAACGCCAGCATTTCCGCACTGGGCGGCAGGCCCTTCCAGACATGCAGGGCGACGTGCGGAACGGAAAAAATCTCGCGCAGGTTGCGGCTGATGGCATCCTGCAGGCCGATCAGGTCGCGCGCGCCGAACAGCGACAGCGTGAACCGGTGAACCTTGTCCTGCAAGACATCATTCTCCCTTGCGAACTCCACCATTTCGCGCAGCTTTTTTTCCAGCTCCTTGTTGTTCGTGCGCAGGGTAAGCATCTGCCGCTCCGAGAGCGAGATGGTGCGTCCGCCGTGCGGGTGCGGGATGGTGATTTCCGCCAGCATGTCGGCGTGTGTCTCGAAAAACTGCGGGTTGTTCTGCAAGTAGGATGCGACGTCTTCTGCTCTCATTTTCTGGCTCTCGGTATGTTCGGTTTACAGGCAATGCTGCTCACTCAAGAAAAATTCCGTTTGCTCCGGGTTTGTCGAAAGCGCGGGTTGCGGACTGGCGGTTCGACGGGCTCGCCACGGACGGTTAAGTGAACAGCATTGGGTCTACAGGTTAATTTCGCCTTCAAATACGGTGATGGCTGGCCCGGTCATCCATACCGGTGCCCCGTCTCCGGCCCAGGCGATGCTCAGCACGCCTCCCCGGGTGGTCACGTGCACGCGCTCATCCAGCAGGCCGCGCATGATACCCGTCACGGCGGCGGCGCACGCCCCTGTGCCGCAGGACAGCGTTTCGCCGGAGCCGCGCTCGTACACGCGCAGCTTGATGTGGCTCCGGTCCAGTATCTGCATGTAGCCCGCATTCACCCGTTTGGGGAAGCGTGGGTGGCACTCGATCAGCGCACCCTGTGTGCTGACAGGCGCATGTTCGATATCATCCACCACCTGTACCGCGTGCGGGTTGCCCATGGAAACGGCGGTAATTTGTACCGTTTCCTCTCCTGCATCCAGCGGCTGGACAACGGCTTCGATACTGGTGATGAACGGAATGCGTGCGGCCTCGAAAACCGGTGCGCCCATGTTCACCGTGACGCGGCCATCCTCTTCCATGCGCGGGGTGATTAGTCCGCTCTGAGTTTCCACCACGATTTCGCGCTTGTGTGTCAGCCCCTGGTCAAGCACGAAGCGCACGAAGCAGCGCGCCCCGTTGCCGCATTGCTCCACTTCGCCGCCGTCGGCATTGAAAATACGGTAGCGAAAATC
>JACRAQ010000099.1 GCA_016213335.1 Nitrosomonadales bacterium | reverse complement strand
GCATGTAGCCGGCATTCACCCGTTTGGGAAAATGCGGGTGGTGTTCGATCAGCGCGCCCTGTGCAGTGACCGGCGCGTGTTCGACATCTTCCACCACCTGCACCGCATGCGGGTTGCCCATGGACAGCGCGGTGATCTGCACTGCCTCGCCAGCCACTTCCAGCGGCTGTGTGATGGCATCGCTGCCGGTATTGAACGGGATGCGTGCAGCCTCGAAAACCGGCGCACCCATATCCACCATGACACGGCCATCTTCCTCCAGGCGCAGGGTGATCAGCCCGGACTTGGTTTCCACCACAATCTCGCGCTTGTGCGTCAGTCCCTGGTCATGCACAAAACGCACGAAGCAGCGTGCGCCGTTGCCGCACTGTTCCACCTCGCCGCCATCGGCGTTGAATATGCGGTAACGGAAATCCGCGTCAGGATGTTGTGTGGTTTCCACCAGCAAAACCTGGTCGCAGCCCACGCCGAAGTGCCGGTCAGCCAGCAGGCGCAGTTGCTCGGGAGCCAACCGGATACGCTGACGCACTCCGTCGAGCATCACGAAGTCGTTTCCGGCGCCATGCATCTTGGTGAATTTCAGCAGCATTGCAGCTCTTTGTGCCGGAAGCAATTGGTTACATGGTCGTTCACCATGCCGGTTGCCTGCATGTGGGCGTAGCAGATAGTTGTGCCGACAAACTTGAAGCCGAGCCGTTTCAGTTCCTTGCTCATCGCGTCCGATTCGATCGTGCTTGCGGGGATTTCGGCGAGGCCGCGCCATTGGTTTTGCCTGGGATTGCCGCCCACGAATTGCCAGATGAACGCGTCGAAACTCCCATATTTTTCCTGCACGCCGAGAAATTTTTGCGCATTGTTTATGGCGGCTTCCACTTTCAAACGGTTGCGCACGATACCGGGGTTTTGCAGCAGTGATTCTATTTTACTTGCACCGTAGCGTGCAACGCGCTCCGGGTCGAAATGATCGAAGGCGGCGCGATAATTTTCCCGTTTACGCAAAATGGTGATCCAGCTTAGCCCGGCCTGCGCGCCCTCCAGGGTCAGAAACTCGAACAGCGCGCGGTCATCGTGCAGCGGCACGCCCCATTCCTGGTCGTGGTAAGCGCAGTACAGAGGGTCTTCGCCCGGCCAGGTGCAACGCTGTCTGTTCATGCTGTTTCCCTGCACAGGCTGGCGCGATCACGCCACATACAGCGATCCATCACTACCGTGATGCCTGCCGCGCGTGCGCGCTGCGCCGCCTCTTCGTGGATGACGCCTTCCTGCAGCCACAAGCGCGGGATGCCGAGCGCGATGCAGCTTGCGACGATGGCGGGCACATGCCCGGCGGCGCGGAATACATCCACCATATCCACCTTGAAGGGCAAGCTTTCCAGATCGGGGTAAGCTTTTTCGCCCAGTACTTCCGGTATCTGCGGTCGCACCGGCACGATGCGGTAGCCATATCCCTGCATCGCTTGCGCTACCCGGAAGCTGGGGCGCGACGGGTTGGGCGACAGCCCCACCACCGCGATAGTGCGGATGCCGCGCAATATGCGGCAAATCTCGTCCGGCTCAGGGTTGGTGAAGGCCATGGCGAATATAATACGGGTTGTCTGGCGGGTGTGAGGTAGTTTTTATCCGCCTTGGGGCGTGCAGGAAGGGAATAGCGCTATAGGTCATTCTGGAGCAGTGAGGTAAAATGGGCGCCGCTCCGCTGTTGCCGTTTTTCAGCAAGCTTCCATACGCGCTTGTAGCTCAGTTGGATAGAGTACCAGTTTCCGAAGCTGGGGGTCACAGGTTCGATTCCTGTCAAGCGCGCCAATTTCAGGCTTGAGGTCATAAGACCGATAGTCACGCATTCGTCAGCAAGATTTGCTGTCAGGGAGTTCCGGCGCTGCCGGCAGGTTTTTCCGGCACCGTCTTGGGTTGGGGAATGCCGGTTTTTTCTCCGGCGAGAATTTTTTCCACTTGCTCCTGGGTATAGGGCTCGCCTTTACTGCCGGGCTTGATTTCACCGGCACATTTTGCAATTTCCCGGTCGGATGGCAAGTCGAGGCAGTACGTGAGATCCTTTGCATCAGCGGTCTCTGCTGCGGCAAGGGGGCTTGACAGAAGCAGGGCTGCAGCGAGCGGCAATACGATCATGTTCATGCGTGTTCTCCTGGCTGTTGCTGCACCGCACGACGGGATAAGCATGGCTCCCTGTGGGATGCCGCATCCGCATCGTGCCGCGAATACCGGAAAAGATCAAGAAGTGACCGCTTGCCGGGTAAGGTGCAGGGGTGGGGAGAGGCACCCAATACCTACTGAATCTTGAGCAACTCCACGTCAAAAATCAGCGTTGCGTTGGGGGGGATGACATCCCCTGCGCCGCGTGCTCCGTAAGCCAGATTGGGGGGGATGACCAGGGTGCGCTTGCCGCCGACTTTCATGCCGGCCACTCCCTGATCCCAGCCCGGGATCACCACCCCCGCTCCAAGCGGGAAAGTAAACGGCTGCCCGTGATCTGCCGAGCTGTCAAATTTTGCGCCTTTGCGGTCCGGCTTGGATGCGGCGTAGAGCCAGCCGGTGTAATGCACCGTAACCAGCTTGTCGGCAACGGCCTCTGCGCCAGTGCCGACTTTGATATCGGTTTTCATGAGCTTGGTTACCGGCGCTTCGCTGGCCGAGTGTGCCGTAACCGGCAACATCATCGCGAAGGTCAAAGCGGCAAGGCGAAGTAAGGATAAGGTTTTGTGCATTTCAGAGCCCTGGTCAATGAAAAAGAAAATTTTACCATTCGGGAGGGTCAGTAACCAAGCATGCGCGCCGTCTGGTAGAACACCAGGCTGGTCACCCATGCCAGCGCCAGCGACCATGCGATGGTAAACAGCATGAAGCCCGCGTTTTTGGATTCGCTGCGCAGGGTGGCGACGGTGGACAGGCAGGGGGTGTAGATCAGGGTAAACAGCATGAAGCTGTATGCCTGCACCCAGTCCAGTTGCTGGGCCAGCGCGCCGCTCAGCGCTTCACCGCCCAGGCCGTAGATCACGGCGAGCGAGCCGATCACGATTTCCTTGGCGACGAAGCCGAAGATCAGTGCGATGGTCAGCTCGGAAGTGATGCCGACCGGCTCGAACAGCGGGTGCAGCCAGGCGCCGATCATTCCGGCCAGGGTGTCGGCGCTGGCCGGGGCGGCGGAGGGCGGCAGATGGGTGAGCAGCCACACCAGCACCACACCGGCGACGATAAACTTGGTGGCGCGGCGCAGGAAGTGCTGCACCTCGTGCCAGCCGCGCAGCACCATCTGGCGCAGCGTGGGGAAGCGGTAGGGCGGCAATTCCAGCAGGAATGGCTCGCTGTTGGGGAAATAGCGCTTGAACAGCAGCGCGGTGAGGATGGCGCTGGCGAAGCTGAACAGATACAGGCTGAACAGCACCAGCGGTGCGGCCTCGGGCGAGAACAGCGCGGCAGTGATAAACACGAACACCTGCAAGCGCGCGGAACACAGCGAAAACGGCACCACCAGCATGGAGAGCAGGCGTAGCGGGCGCGAGCGCATCACGCGCGTGCCCATCAGCGCGGGCACGTTGCAGCCGAAGCCCATCAGCAGCATGACGAAGCTGCGTCCGTCCAGCCCCATTTTGGCCATCAGCACGTCCATCAGGAAAGCCGCGCGCGACAAATAGCCGGTGTCTTCAACAATCGCCATGAACAGGAAGAACAGCACGATCAGCGGCACAAAGGCGGCGACAGTCGCCACGCCGTTGTAGACGCCATCCAGCAACAGGCCTTGCAGCATGGCGGGCAGGAAAGCGACCAGCGGGACGATGGCGGCTTCCCGCAGCCACCCGAACAGCCCGTTGACGCCGGTTTGCAGCGGCTGTCCAAAAAAGAAAATGGCCTGGAACAGCAGGTACATGATGCCAAAAAAAATCGGCAATCCCAGCCACGGGTGCAGCATGAGGCGGTCGAGCTGGTTGGTGAGGTTGTCCGGCAGGCGCGCGGGGACTTGCACCGAGTGTTGCAGCACGCGCGCCATTTCAGTTTCAATCTGCACGTCCTGCCTGAGCTGGTCGCGCAGGTTTTCCGCCAGGCCCGGCGTGGTATACCGCAACGCCCGGGTGGCTGCCTGCATGGCCTCGTTGTAGCCGGTACCGTATTTGGCGCTGAGCAGAAAGATGGGGATGCCGAGCGCTTCGGTCATCAGGCGGGTATCAACGGTGATGCCGTATTTCTTGGCTTCGTCCGCCATGTTGAGCAGCACCACCATGTTCAGGTTGAGCTGCTTGAGCTGCAGCAGCAGGCTCAACTGGCGCTCGATCTGCGTGGCGTTGAGCACCACCAGCGCGAGATCCGGCACGTTGTCGCGCAGGAAATGGCGCACCACCTGCTCGTCGTCAGAGAAGCCGTGCAGGTCGTAGATGCCAGGCAAGTCAATGATCTCGGCCATGTCGCCGCCGAGCAGGATCTTGCCGCTGAGCAGCTCCACGGTGATGCCCGGCCAGTTGCCTACGCGCGCGGCGGCGCCGGTCATGCGGTTGAACAGGGTGGATTTGCCGGTGTTGGGCATCCCCAGCAGGGCAATTTTCTTCATGGCCGGTGCACGCTAATTTTTTCCGCCTCGGCTTTGCGCAGCAGGATGTCGGTGGTACCGATGCGCACCTGCAAGGGGCCGGAGAAACGCGCGCGGCGGATCAGCTCGATTTTTTTCCCGGTGCGGAAACCCATCGCCAGCAGGCGCTGGTGCAGCGGCTCCTCGGCGTGGATCGAGACGATAATGGCAATCTCACCGGGGTGCAGGCTGGATAATTTTTCGGTAGGGTGGGGCTGAACGGTTTTCACAGTGTTGAATTATTCCATAGCGGCGCGTTGTTTGCTCTTTAAATAGTTCGGGAAGCCCCGAACATCTCCAGCGTGGCTTGCGGGGAACATCCGTAAGGCAGTCGCCGGAAGTTTCGGTTAAAATGCGCTCTTTGATGCGGCAGCGGCAAGCACCATGATAAAAGGCAGTATCGTTGCAATAGTCACCCCCATGCATGAGGACGGCAGCCTGGATCTGGCGGCCTTGCGCGCGCTGATTGATTTTCACGTAGCCGAGGGTACGAACGGCATCGTGGTGGTAGGCACCACGGGTGAATCGCCCACGGTGGACGTGGAAGAACACGAGACGCTGATTGCCGAGGCAGTGAAACATGCCGCCGGGCGCATTCCGGTGATTGCCGGAACCGGAGCGAATTCCACCAGGGAAGCCATCGAGCTGGCCGCTTTTTCCAGGAAGGTGGGCGCTACCGCGTCGCTGACCGTGGTGCCGTATTACAACAAGCCGACTCAGGAAGGTTTGTATTTGCACTTCAAAACCATCGCCGAAGCGGTGGATATGCCGCACATCCTGTACAACGTCCCCGGCCGCACTGTGGCAGACATGAGCAACGACACGGTGCTGCGCCTGGCGCAGATTCCCAATATCGTCGGCATCAAGGACGCCACAGGAGGCATCGAGCGCGGCAGCGACTTGTTGCAGCGCGTCCCCGAGGGCTTCGCGGTGTACAGCGGCGACGATGCCAGCACCCTGGCGTTGATGCTGCTGGGCGCACAGGGCACGATCTCGGTTACCGCCAACGTGGCGCCGGGACTGATGAGCGAGATGTGTGCCGCCGCACTGAATGGCGAAGTCGCCAGGGCGCGCGCGATCAATTTCCGCTTGCTGGGGCTGCACCGCCATTTGTTCATCGAGGCCAATCCGATTCCGGTCAAGTGGGCGGTGGCGCGCATGGGAAAAATAAAGAACGCGTTGCGCCTGCCGCTCACGCCGCTGTCTTCTGCGGCGCAGGGTGTGGTGGAGAAGGCGATGCGCCAGTCAGGAGTAATTTAATTGAGCGTGAAGAGCCGTATGAGAATTCCCGGTTTTGCTGCACTGCCGCTGCTTGCGCTGATTCTGGCCGGATGCGGCAGCATGGATATGGAAGGCAAGCGGGTGGATTACAAGTCTGCCACGGTGAAGCTGCCATCGCTGGAAGTGCCGCCCGACCTGACCGCGCCCGGTGTCGAGGACCGCTATGTGATCCCCGAGGGCGGCGAAGAGAACGTGGCGAGCTATTCCGATTACGCCAGGGGCGGCGCGACGCCGCAGGCGCGGGCTGCCGCCGTGCTGCCCGAAGCGAAAAACGTGCATCTCGAGCGCAGCGGCTCGCAGCGCTGGCTGGCGGTAGGTGACCGGGCGGAGAACGTTTGGCCGCTGGTCAAGGCTTTCTGGCAGGAAAAAGGTTTCATCATCAAGACCGAGAATCCCCAGGCCGGCATCATCGAAACCGACTGGGCGGAAAACCGCGCCAACATTCCGAAGGGCGGCTTGCGCAGCGTGATCGGCAAGGTTTTTGACGGCTTGTATGATTCCGGCAAGAGGGATATGTACCGCACCCGCCTGGAGCGCAGCAAGGGAGGGAGTAGCACGGAGATTTATATCACCTACTACGGCAGGGAAGAGATTCTCGACAAGGACGGGAATACTTCCAAATGGCAATCGTCCCCGAGCGATCCGGAGATGGAACTCTCCATGCTGCAGATGCTGATGGCCAAGCTGGCGGGCGATGCGGATGCGCAAGCCAGGGCGAAAGACGCCGTGGCCGGGCCTGTCCGCGAAACTCCCGATGCGCCCAGGCTGCAAGAGCTCGCCGGCGGGGGCAAGGTCATTTTGCTGGGTGAGCCGTTCGACAAATGCTGGCGCAAAACCGGCCTCGCGCTGGAGCGCGCGGGCATCCCGGTGGAAGACAAAGACCGGGCCAGCGGGGTATTTTTCGTGCGCGTCGCGGAAGCCGCCAAGGAAAAAGGCTGGCTCGACAAGCTGGCGTTCTGGAGCAAAGAGGATGGCGGCAAGGTGCAGCGCTACAAGGTGACCGTACAGGAAGCGGCGGCGGGTTGCCAGGTGGCCGCCAGCTACGGCCAGGACGAGTCCAACCCCGCCACGCAGCGGATCATTGACGCGCTGTACAGCAACCTCGGCAGGTAGCCGCGCACACCGCCCATGCGTTTCGCCTTACTGGGCAGCGGCAGCGAGGGCAACGCGCTGGTGGTGCAGGCCGGGCCGACCTGCGTGCTGATGGACTGCGGTTTCACCCTGGCCGAAACAACCGCGCGCCTGGCGCGCCTCGGTTTGGCGGCCGGCCAGATCAGCGGCATCGTCGTGAGCCACGAGCACGGCGACCACATCGCGGGCGTGGCGCGTCTGGCGCGCAAGCAGGCCATCCCGGTATGGCTGACGCACGGCACACTGCAAGCGCACCGTAGCGTGCTGGACGGTTTGCCCGGGCTGACGGTCATAGATCCCCATCGCGCCTTTGCCATCGGCGAATTGCAGGTGCAACCCTATGCCGTGCCACACGATGCGGCGGAGCCGGTGCAATATGTTTTCGGTGACGGGACAAATCGGCTGGGCGTGCTGACCGATACCGGCTGTTCCACGCCGCACATCGAGGTGATGCTCAACGGCTGCGATGCGCTGGTGCTGGAATGCAACCACGATGCCGCCATGCTGGCCGGCAGCGATTATCCGCCCAGCCTCAGGCAGCGCGTGGGCGGCCGCTTCGGCCACCTGAACAACGCGGATGCGGCGGCGCTGCTGGCGCGGCTGGACAACCGCCGCCTGCAACATATTGTGGCCGCCCACCTGAGCCGGAAAAACAACACGCGTGAACTGGCAGTTGGCGCGCTGAGTGCCGCGCTGAACTGCGCGGCGGACTGGATCGCCGTGGCGACGCAACAGGACGGGTTGGGCTGGCGCGAGATTGTTTGAAGGAAGCTGCGGGAAACAAAAAAGCCGGCTTGCGCCGGCTTTTTCGCTGCAAAGAACCCGGGGATTACTTCTTCGCGGGTTCGGCTGCAGGTGCCGCAGCTGGCGCTGCCGCAGGTGCTGCGGCAGGAGCGGAAGCGGCTGCGGGTGCTTCCGCAGCTGGGGCGGGTGCCGGAGCGGGCGCCGCAGCGGGCGCCGGAGCCGGGGCAGGCGCCGGAGCGGGTGCTTCAGACTTGCCGCAAGCGGTAAGAGACAGGGCCAACAAAGCTACAACCAGAGCAGAATTTTTCATTTATTTCTCTTTCCTTATCATAGGGTCAAAAATCAGAACACGAACAGACAAACCTGGTTCGCCGCAACGTTAGTACAGCGAAGGGGCGGCATTTTACCAACTATTTCAAAAAATGCCAGCCACATTTTGCGGCACCACATTATTTTTCGCCCTTTCGTCCGGTTTGCCTGAATCGCCCCCGCCTTCTGCAGGCGCAGCTTGCCTGGGGCTGCGGCTGCCTCGCCCAGTGCCGCCATGCCGGTGAAATCCTTGCGCTCCCGTTTGGCGAGAGAGGCTCGGACGAACTAAGCGATACCCATCAGCTTCGGCAATATCCACCACCAGCCGGTGAGCGTGACAAACGAAACCAGCAGCCCCACCGCAACCATCAGCGCCGCCAGCGGAGGGTCGAGATCGTGCTCGCTGGCGATAATCGAAGCGGTAATCATCGGCGGCATGGCCGCCTCGAACAGCGTCACCTCGATAGCCTGTCCGTGTGCGCCGAGCAGGTGCACGTACAGCAGGCAGATCGCCAGCGGTGCCAGCAACAGCTTGAAGCTCAGCCCGATGGCGAGGTTGCGCCTATGTTCCGCGATCTGGCCCAGGCGCAATTGCAGGCCCACCGACAACAGCGCCAGCGGTGCCAGCGTATCGCCCAGGCGCTTCAGCAACACGGTAAACCACGGCGCATAATCCACGGGGAGCAGCAGCAGAGCGGCCGCGAGCGCAACGAACGGCGGAAAGAACGCGATGCGGCGCAGGATTTCTCCGCCAGACGGGCGCCCGGAAGAATACAGCCCGGCCACCGTGATCCCCAGCGTGGAAAGCACCAGAAAGGAACCCAGTTGATCCACGATGATGCCGCTGGCGATGCCTTCCTTGCCGTAATAGGCCTCGATCATCGGCAAGCCGAAAAACGAGGTGTTGCCCAGCCCGCCGGTCAGTATCAGCGCGCCCACGGTGCCGCGCGGCAATTTCAGCCAGCGCCCGGCGAGCCAGAAAAACGCCATCGCCATGGCAAAGGAAATCCACGCCATCCCGGCCATGAAGCCGACATCGAGGCTGAACTTCATGTCGTGGATATACAGCAGCGTCAGCGCGGGCAGCGAAACATGGATGATGAAGCTGTTGAGCGCGGCCGGGGCGTTGCCCGGCATCCGCCCGGAGCGGTGCAGCAGCATGCCCGCGACGAAACAGAGGATGAGCATGAACAGGTTGGACAAACTGCCCCCTTGCGATCAGTTCGCTCAAAAAACTTCGGGTGAGCCGGAAAATATTCCGGCAGCGCGGCTTCCCGCCATGTCTGCCTGCTTGGTGAAACCTGTCACTGAAGCCTGCCGGGCGGCCCGGGCAGCGCGGCTCTTGCGCCCTCCCTTGCAACCGGGTCGGCCTTGGCTATTTCAGCACCTCGGCAAGAAAGCCCTGCAACTGCGTCCAGGAATCCTTGTCCGCCTCGGCGTGGTAGGCGACAGGCATGTTGAATTTTTTTGCGTACTCATCCGCATCCGGGTTGGTGAAACTGTGCAGCGCGCCGGGATAGGACACCACCTTGTAGTTCACACCCGCCTTTTCCATCTCCTGCCTGAAGCCATCCACCTGCGCGGCAGGAATCATCTTGTCGTCCGCACCGGTGAACACGCGCACCTGCGCCTTCACGCGCCCCGCCTGCGCCGGGGCATCGGTGCCGAGCCCGCCGTGGAAGCTCGCCACGCCCTTCAGGTCTGCGCCTTCGCGCGCCATGTTCAGCACCACTGAGCCGCCGAAACAATAACCGATTGCAGCCAGCCTGCCGCCATCCACATTGCGCTGCGCGCGCAGCAGCTTCATCGCCGCTTCGAAGCGCGCCTTCGCCAGCGGCTTGTTTTTCGCTACTTCGCCGGCAAACTTGCCGGCATCGTCCGGGTGGTTCGCCTGCTTGCCGTCGCCGTACATATCCACCGCCAGCGCCACATAGCCCAGTTCCGCCAACATGTTCGCGCGTTTCCTTGCATAGGGATTGTGCCCCCACCATTCGTGCACTACCAGCACCGCCGGGCGCTTGCCCTTGACCGAATCATCCCAGGCGATCCAGCCTTTCAGCGTCGTGCCGTCGGCGGTGTAGCTGATTTCCTTGCCTTGCACGGCGGCGAGTGCGGCAGGGGTGCTCAAACAGAACAGGGCGATTGAGAAAAACAGGTTTTTCATGGGAATCTCCTTGTGAGTGACGTGGAAATTAATATTAACCCGGATAGGGGCTGGGAAGACTGGGGTTCGGTGGAAATTATTTCGACTCCGGAACAGTGGCTTCAAAGAACGCCGGGTTCTTGCCACAGATTCCGCAGTAGCAGCCTCTTTCGTTCATGGCTTGGATACGGATGGCTGCAATTTACAATTGGGTGGGGCGGACGGGCAATGGGGGAGGAAACTATTCCGATGCTGACCCCATCAGGGTACCATCAGGGTAGACCCCATCAGGGTATTCAGAGGGTATTCAGGGGTATTCAGGGACAGACCACGGTATTTCTCAAGCCGCATACCGTTGAATCTCAACTTCCACATGCCTCCGGGCGGTTGCGTCAGCATCGGCGTACACACGGCTGGCCGTTGGTTCGCTCAAATAATACTCTCCGCAGTTCTCGCAGATTTCGGCTGGCACATCGCGAATGACGACTACGCTATTGTCGCGTTGCAGCGTGACGGTGGTAGTGCCGGGGTGCGTCTCTCCGGTTTTGCAGATCGTGCATTTCATTATGTTCTCCTTCGTTTGAACGTTTCGTCCCAGATTGCCGGATCAGGCCAGTAGATAGTGACCAGATGGCATTTACCTTCGTCGGATCGTGCGACAACGGCGTGTATTGCTTGCTTCCCGTAAAAACCCAGCAACAGTACGCTGGGGAACGGGTTGTCATCCGGATATTCAAAAACGATTTCCGCTTCCGCAACAATACGGGCAACGGCTGACGGATCGATCCCGCGCTGGAACATGCGCTCGAAGGCATGGCGGGAGAAGTGCAGCGTCTTGCATTCCATATCGCTAATGAGGGATGAGCCACCTAGGTGCAGTCTAACACTGTAGCCGGGAGGCTATGCTACACCAGCTTCTTCAACTGATAAATCTTCTCCAGCGCCGCCTTCGGACTCAAATCGTCCGGCTGCAGGTCACGTAGCGCCGATACCAGCGGGTGCTCTTCCGGTTCCGGCGCTTCCCCTCCGGCAAATGATGGTGCGGCGGCGAATAAATCTCCCTGCGGGTTCTGTGCGGCGCTTTGTTGTTCCAGCCGCACCAGTTGTTTCTTCGCGTTGCGGATGACACTGCCCGGCACACCGGCGAGCGCGGCGACCTGCAGGCCGTAGCTCTGGCTGGCCGCGCCTTCGTTGACGCTATGCAGGAACACGATGCTGTGCTGGTGCTCGATGGCGGCGAGGTGGACGTTGGCGAGTTGCCTGTATTCCTCGGCCAGCCGCGTGAGTTCGAAGTAGTGGGTGGCGAACAGGGTGTAGCTGCGGTTGAGTTCCAGTAAATGCCTGGCAATGGCCCAGGCAAGGGCGAGGCCATCGAAGGTGCTGGTGCCGCGCCCGATCTCGTCCACCAGCACCAAACTTTTCTCGGTGGCGTTGTGCAGGATGTTGGCGGCCTCGGTCATCTCGACCATGAAGGTGGAGCGCCCCGAGGCCAGGTCGTCCGATGCGCCGATGCGCGTGAAGATCTGGTCGATCTCGCCGAGTACGGCTTCTTGCGCGGGCACGAAACATCCGACATGCGCGAGCAGCGCGACGAGCGCGACCTGGCGCATGTAGGTGGACTTGCCGCCCATGTTCGGGCCGGTGATGAGCAGCATGCGCCGTCCTTCGTGCAGCGTCGCGTCGTTCGGCGTGAACTGTTCCACCTGCGCTTCTACCACCGGATGGCGGCCCTGCCTGATGGCGATTTGCGCGTCATTGCTGAACTGCGGCATGCAGAAATCCAGCGTCGCGGCGCGCTCGGAAAAGGTCGCGAGTACGTCGAGTTCGGCGATCGCGGCGGCGACGCGCTGTAGTTGCGGGATGAACGGGGCGAGTGCGTCGAGCAACTGGTCGTAGAGGAATTTCTCGCGCGCCAGCGCGCGCTCGTTCGCGGACAGCGCCTTGTCCTCGAAGGTCTTCAGTTCCGGCGTGATGTAGCGCTCGGCGTTCTTCAGCGTCTGGCGGCGTCGGTAATCGTCCGGCACGTTGGCGCTCTGCGCGTGCGTAACTTCGATGTAGAAACCGTGCACGCGGTTGTATTCGACCTTCAGCGTGGCGATGCCGGTGCGCGCACGTTCGCGCGCTTCCAGCGCCAGCAGGAAATCGCCGCAGTTGGTCTGGATGCCACGCAGCTCGTCGAGTTCGGCATCGAAGTTGTCGGCGATCACGCCGCCTTCGCGCAACACGGAAGAGGGTTCAGCGCGCAGGGAGTTTTGCAGGATGGCGACTAATTTATTATCCGTTCGGGCTGAGCTTGTCGAAGCCCTTGTATTCATAGATTCGCCGTCGCTGCGCGACGAACCTTCGACAAGCTCAGGACGAACGGGGAGATGGAGCGCATTGCTCAGAGTTTGAATCAGCGGCGCATTGTATGCGGCTAGCGCGGTATGTAGTTGCGGCAAGGTGAGCAACGTGTCGCGCAGTCCAGAGAGGTCGCGCGGTCGCGCGCTGCGCAGGGCGATGCGCGCAGTGATGCGCTCTACATCGACGCAGGGTTTGAGGTGGTCATGGACGGTGCGATAACCCTCTCCCCCAACCCCTCCCCCGCTTGCGGG
>JACRAQ010000098.1 GCA_016213335.1 Nitrosomonadales bacterium | reverse complement strand
CCGGTGCGGAAGCGCGACAGCTCGGCGATCTTTACCGGCCAGTCGGCAAAGCGGATGGAGAAATTCTGGAAATGCTGCCCCGCCAGCAGCGTGGTGGGGGCCAGCACCGCTACCTGTTTGCCGTCCGCAACCGCGACGAAAGCGGCGCGCAGCGCGACCTCGGTTTTGCCGAAGCCGACGTCGCCGCAGATCAGCCGGTCCATCGGCCTGCCGCATTTGAGGTCAACCAGCACCGCCTCGATCGCGGCAGCCTGGTCCGGCGTTTCCTCGAAGCCGAAGCCCGCGCAGAACGCTTCGTAGTCCTGGTAGTGGAACTTGAATGCGTGTCCCTGGCGCGAGGCGCGCTGGGCGTAGAGATTGAGCAGTTCGGCGGCGGTGTCGCGCACCTGCTGCATGGCGCGGCGCTTGGCTTTGTCCCACGCGCCGCTGCCCAGCTTGTGCAAGGGTGCCGCTTCCGGCGCGCCGCCGCTGTAGCGGCTGATGACGTGCAGTTGCGCCACCGGCACGTACAGCTTGTCCTCGCCCGCATATTCCAGCAGCAGAAACTCGTTTTCGCCTTCTCCCAGGTCCAGATTGACGAGCCCGCGATAGCGCGCGATGCCGTGCTGCTCGTGAATCACCGGGTCGCCCGTCTTGAGCTCGGAAAGGTCGCGCAGCATGCTTTCCACGCTGCTCTTCTTCGCGGCGCGGCTGGTGCGGGCGCGGGATTGCGTTGCGTAGAGCTCGGTTTCCGTCACCAGCGCAATGTGTTCTCCGGTGAGGATGAAACCATTGCTCACTGTCGCCACACCGAGCATGAATTTCTCTTTGCTCGCGAGGAAGGATGCGTAGTCTTCGCACAGCGAAGGCTCGAGGCCGTATTCCTTCAGGTAGCCGGACATGATCTCGCGGCGGCCGAGGCTGTCGGCCAACAGCAGCACGCGGCCAGTGTAGCTGTGCAGGAAGTCGGAGAATCTCTGCGTGGGGATTGGAGTGCGGCGGTCCACGGCGAGGTTGGGGAGGGAGGCGGTAGGGCAGGGGGTGATGGTTTTTGATTCCCTCTCCCTGTGGGGGAGGGGCAGGGAGGGGGCACTTTCCGCAGAGAGGGTTCCCCCACCCTCGATCCCTCCCCCGGAGGGGTAACCAGCGGCTTGCCCGCTTGCGGGCTTAGTCGAATGGCTGGTAGTTCCACCAGAGGGAAGGATGTCGATGCGCGCGAAGTCCTTCGCCTTCACGAAGAACTGCTCCGCGCTCAGGAACAGCTCGTGCGGCTCCAGCAGCGGATGCTGCGGATCACCGCGCAGCAGGTTGTAGCGCGCGCCCGCATCTTTGGTAAAGGCCGCGATGGCGCCCTCCACCTCGTGGTGCAGGCACAGCGTGGCATCGGCGGGGAGGTAATCGAACAGGGTGGCGGTGCGCTCGAAGAACAGCGGCAGATAATATTCGATCCCGGCGGGGGCGATGCCCTTGCTCACATCCTTGTAGATGCGCGACCTGGAGGGGTCGCCCTCGAAGCGCTCGCGGAAATTCTGGCGGAAGCGCGCCTGCCCCTTGTCGTCCAGCGGGAATTCGCGCGCGGGCAGCAGGCGGATTTCCGGCACCGGATAGAGGCTGCGCTGGGTGTCCACATCAAAGGTGGCGATGGTTTCGATCTCGTCGCCGAACAGGTCGAGGCGGTAAGGCGCGGGGCTGCCCATCGGAAACAGGTCGATCAGCCCGCCGCGCACGCAATATTCACCCGCCGTCAGCACCTGCTGGACATGGCTGTACCCGGCCAGCGCGAGCTGTTCGCGCAGCTTGCCGCTGTCGAGCTTTTCACCGCGCTTGAGAAAGAAGGTGAACGCGGCAAGATACTCTACCGGCGGCAGCGGATACAGCGCGGTAGCCACCGGCACCACCGCCACATCGCAAGTCTGGCTGCGGATATGGTGCAGGGTGGCGAGCCGTTCCGATACCAGGTCCTGATGCGGGGAGAAGTGGTCGTAGGGCAGCGTCTCCCAGTCGGGCAGCAGGTGGATGCGCAGCTCCGGAGCAAAGAGCGGAATCTCCTGCGCCAGCCGTTGCGCATCCAGCGCATCGGCGGCAATCACCGCGAGCGGGGATGGCTTCGCGCGCGCGAACTGCGCCAGAGCCAGCGCGTCGGATGAGCCGTGCAGGTTGGCGTAGCGCGGGCGGGAATGTTTCGAGGCGAACAGCATGTGCGGGCCGGGTGCGGCAAAACTTCAGGGAGCGGCATTATAAAGGGAAGCCTCGCAGATGACATGAACCGGGATTACATGCCGTGTTGCCGGTCTCGTTCCTGAAGCTGAACCTGAAAATCCGGTATTGGCCAGGCGAGCCAGACTGTTGCGGAAAGCCGGCAAAATAAGCAATTTGCTTATTGGGTTGTTATGGCTGGCGCCTTATCATTTTCCCGAGGCAGCATATTCCATCCGGGAGGCCCAATCATGAAGCTGCAAGAAATCCGCGCCATTGCCAGGCAGCGCCACATCAGTTACGACGGCCTGTCAAAAAGCGAGCTGATCCGCAACATCCAGCGGCAGGACAGGAAGCAGTGGCAGGAAGGTGTTGCCGCTTACAAGCTCGGGAGTTACCAGAAAGCGTTTGCCAGATTTAATCCCATGGCGGCAAAAGGCGATGTGGATGCGCAGTTTTTCCTGGGGGTGATGTACTTCAGGGGGCAAGGCGTGGAGCAGGATTTCCGGCAGTCGCTGAAATGGTATCTCAGGGCGGCGGAGCAGGGGGATGTGCAAGCGCAATCCAGGCTGGGAGTGATGTACGGCAACGGGCATGGCGTTCCGCGCGATATGGTACAGGCGCACAGGTGGTACAGCTTGGCCGCGCTGGCGGGCAACGAGGACGCCAGGGAAAACCGGAAGCTGGCCGAGCGCATGATGAGCCGCGAACAGATCAAGGAAGCGCAGAAACTGGCGGGAACGTGGCTGTCAAAGCGCAAATTTTGTGCCCGGCCCCTTGAGTTGAGCTGCGAGCCGATCTAGGAAACGGCAGAAAATAAGGATTCCGCTTATTTACGTGGGGTAGCCGCAGCTTCACTATTCCCGTTGCAGCAACCGTTGCCGAACAAGGAGGGTTGCCATGAAGCTGCAGGATTTCTCCATCGACGCCAGCCAGCGTCAAGGCAACCCCGGCGCATTGCCCATGCCTGTATCCCTGCCCGAAGGCAGGTTGCCGGGTTGTGCGAACCGCATGGACTTCGATGGCTACGGGCGCTGTTCCCATCCGTCGGCGATCTGGGCGATACAGCGGCAGCGCGGCCAGGAACCGTGTTTTTCGACCGACAAGCGTTACAGTTGCGCGCAGCAATGCGAATGGCGCAAGGATTGCATGAAGCTGCGCGCCGTGTGGTTGCGCTGAAGGTTTGGGTTTTCTCTCGTCGTCAATCCGCACAAAGGAGAGCTGCCATGAGCAACATTACCCGTTTTACCCCGTTCGGCAATCTTGCCCGTTTCGATCCTTTCCGTAATGATGATTGGCTCAAGGGCTTTTGGGTGAGTCCGTTCGCGGGTGCGATGGAGACCGCTCCGCAGATCAAGATCAACTTGACCGAGAACGAGAAGTCGTATTCTGTCCGCGCGGAATTGCCCGGCATAAGGAAAGAAGACATCAAGGTAAACGTGGACGGCAACCGCGTCTCCATCAGCGCCGAGGTGAAGCAGGAGAAGGAAGAAAAAAAGGGCGACAAAACCATTTGCCGCGAATGCTACCAGGGCGCCGTCTACCGCAGTTTCAGCCTGGAAAGCAAGGTGGACGAGTCCAAGGCCCAGGCCAAATTTGACAACGGTGTACTGGAGCTGACGCTGCCCAAGAAAAACGGCAATGGCGCCAGGCAGCTCCAGATTAAATGAGGTGAGCGTGGGGAGGGGCCGCCCCCTTCCCTTGGCCCCTAACGAAAGGAGGCGCATTATGAGCAACCCTGCCATTCCCGGAAATTTTCGCCCCGCCCGCCGCGACCGGCTGGTGCAGGAGCAGGTGCATGATTCGTACAAGGCGAAGGGCAAGCTCCCGGAGCCGGCCGTTTGCCCGCAATGCGGCGCGGTATTCCACGACGGGCGCTGGCAGTGGCTGAAGGCGCCGGCGGGCGCGCATCAGGAAACCTGCCCCGCCTGCCACCGCATACATGACGATTACCCCTGCGGCTTTGTCACTTTGCAGGGCGAGTTTTTTAATACGCATCGCGAAGAAATCATGCATCTCGTGCACAACGAGGAAAAACACGAACGGGCCGAACACCCGCTCAAGCGCATCATGGCGGAAGAAGCAACAAAAAGTGGTGGAATGCTGGTCAGCACCACCGACATCCATCTCGCCCGCAGCATTGGCGAAGCGGTGCATCATGCCTATCAGGGCGAGCTGAAGTTTCACTATAACCCGGAAGAAAACCTGTTGCGTGTAACCTGGTCGCATTAACGGAGGCTGCCATGCCCATAGGTGAAATTTGCAGCCGCGAGGTTGTCGTCGTGCGACAGGACGATACTGCACTGGAGGCCACACATATTAGGAGGAGATGACATGCAGATCCCTTTGCAGATTACCATTCGCGGCATCGCCCCTTCGGAAGCGCTCGAAAAGCGCATCCGGGACAAGGCGGCAAAACTGGACGAGTTTTTCGATCACATCACCTCGTGCCGGATTGTGGTGGGGGAGCCGCACAAGCACCATCGGCAAGGCAAACAGTTTAACGTGCGCATAGACATCGGCGTGCCGGGCCGTGAAATTGTGGCCACCCGCGAGCATGACGAAGATGTTTACGTGGCCTTGCGCGATGCCTTCGATGCCGCCAAACGCCAGCTTGAGGATTATGTGCGCCAACTGCGGGGCGATATCAAGTCGCACGTGCCGAAGCGCGAGGATGACCATTCCGGGCCTGCCTGGCAAGGCGGCTGAAAGCGGGAACAGCCTTGCCGGGGCGGGGCAGGTTTTGACAAGGCGTGACAAAAATGGCGCGGCCCCTGATCATGTCGTGTTTGCTGGCCTGTGCGCTGAATGCTGCTGCAGATGAATTCACTGCGCGGCGCGAAGGGCTGATGCGCGAGGTGGAAAGCGAAATCGCCCTCATCGCTCCCGAAACCGGCCACGCTGCGCTGGATCCACGCGTGCTGGCGGCCATGCTCAAGGTGCCGCGTCACCGCTTTGTGCCGGCTGACCAGGTTCGCAATGCCTACCTCAATCGCCCGCTGCCCATCGGGTACGGGCAGACCATCTCCCAGCCGCTGATAGTGGCGCTGATGACCGGCCTGATGCAGATCAGGCGCGGCGATACGGTGCTGGAGATCGGCACCGGCTCCGGTTACCAGGCGGCCATCATGGGAGAACTGGCCAAAGCCATTTACACCATCGAAATCATCGAGCCGCTCGCACATAAGGCGGCAGTGCGCCTCACGGAACTGGGTTATGCCAACGTCTCCGTCAAGTCCGGCGACGGCTACCACGGCTGGCCGGAGTACGGCCCGTTCGATTCCATCATGGTCACGGCGGCGGCGAGCCATGTCCCGCCGCCGCTGATCCGGCAGCTCAAACCCGGCGGGCGCATGGTCATCCCGGTGGGGGCGCAGTTCATGACCCAATACCTGATGCTGGTGGAAAAACGCCCGGATGGTACGATCACCACGCGGCAGATATTGCCGGTGAGGTTTGTGCCGTTGACCGGGCCGAACTAAATAATCCTAAAAAAGCAGTTAGCCACAGAGAACACAGAGTTCACAGAGTAAAAATAAGCGGTTATGGTGAGAAGCCCATTCACCTTTTGGGTGAGAGCGCGAAAAGCGGAAAACCCTGGCATTCTCTGTGTTTTCTGTGAACTCGGTGGCTTGAACTGAGGTTTTAAGGATAATTGCTGCACTCGCCACGTTTCCAACACCCGGCTGAAGATCGCATGCCTAAGCCGCACATCATCGTTGAGCCGCCCCTGCTGTCGCTCTCCCTTCTTTCCGCTGCCGCCATTGGCTACGAAGTTCTGCTCACGCGGATGCTGTCCATCATCCAGTGGCACCACTTTGCGTACATGATTATCAGCGTAGCGCTGCTGGGCTATGGCGCGGCGGGCGCAATCGCCGTAGTGGCGGAAAGCTGGCTGCTGGCGCGCTACCGGCAGGTGTTTGCGGGAGGGGCAGCGCTGTTCGGGTTGTCCGCCATCGCCTGTTTTCTGGCGGCGCAGGAGGCCGGCTTCAACCCGCTGGAAGTTCTGTGGGATCCAAACCAACTGCTCCGTCTCGCCTGGATATACCTTCTGCTGGTGACGCCGTTTTTCTTTGCAGCACTCTGCGTCTGCCTTACCTTCGCGCGTTTTCCCGCCAATGCGCACCGGATTTACAGCGCCGACATTGCGGGAGCGGGCCTTGGCGGCATGGCCGTCATCCTCGCGCTGTATGTGCTGATGCCGCTGGCGGCATTAAAACTGCTCTGCCTGCTGGCGCTGCTGGCTGGTGCGCTGGTGTGGCGGCATTTGTCCGGTGCAATCCTGGCGTGCCTCGCCGCAGCCATGCTGCTTCTGCTGCCTGCAACGTTGCACCTGTCGGATTACAAGGATCTGTCGGTGGCGTTGCGTGCGCAGGGAGCGCAAACGGCGGGGCAGGATTCCAGTCCGCTGGGGCTGCTCACCGTGGTGGAGAATAGCCGCGTGCCGTTCCGCCATGCACCGGGCATGAGCCTGAACGCGGCCATGGACATACCGGAGCAGCTGGGCGTATTTGTTGATGGCGACGGGCTCTCCCCCATCACGCGCTTCGATGGCGGGCGCGAGCCGCTCGCCTATCTGGATTTCCTCACCTCCGCCTTGCCCTACCATCTGCTGCCGCAACCCAATGTGCTGGTGCTGGGTGCAGGCACCGGAGCCGATCTGCTGCAAGCCTATTACCACCGTGTGCCGCACGTGGATGCGGTGGAGCTCAACCCGCAGATGGTTGAGCTGGTGCAGCGGCGCTACGGCACCTACTCCGGCACCCCTTACAGCCTGCCGGGGGTCGTCGCGCATATTGGCGAGGCGCGTGGCTTTGTCGCCGGTAGCGGCGCATCGTGGGATTTGATCCAGGTAGCGCTGCTCGACTCTTTCGGCGTTTCTTCGGCGGGGCTGTACGCGCTTTCCGAAAATTATCTCTACACCGTGGAAGGGCTGCGTGAATATCTGCGCCACCTTAACCCCGGTGGCATGCTCGCACTTACCCGCTGGGTCAGCGTGCCGCCGCGCGATACCCTCAAGCTGTTCGCCACAGCAATTGCCGCCTTGCGCCAATCCGGCGTAGCCGATCCCGCCGCTCAGCTCGCGTTGATCCGTGGCTGGAAAACCGCCACCCTGCTGGTGAAGAACGGCGCGTTTAGCGCTCAGGAAATCGCGCGCATCCGCGAGTTTTGCCAAGCGCGTTCTTTTGATGTGGACTATTTCCCCGGCATCAAACCGGATGAAGTAAACCGTTACAACCAGCTGGACCGGCCTTATTATTACCAGGGCGCGATGGCGCTGCTCGGTCCGGAGAGCAGCGATTTTCTTGCGCGCTACAAATTCAACATCGCGCCCGCCACGGACGACAACCCGTATTTCTTCCATTTCTTCAAATGGGGCTCGCTGCCGGAGTTCATCCGGCTCAGGGAACGGGGCGGGATGCCGCTGCTGGAATGGGGCTACCCGATACTGGCGGCAACCCTGCTGCAGGCCGTGCTGGTGAGCGCGGCATTGATCCTGCTGCCGCTGTGGCTGGCGCGCAAACATGATCTGGCAGGTGTAGCCGGGCGCGGGCGGGCTGCCAGCTATTTTGCCCTGCTTGGCTGCGCCTTCATGTTTCTGGAAATCGCCTACATCCAGAAATTCATCCTGTTCCTCAGTCACCCGCTATACGCCGTGGGAGTTGTGCTGTGCGCCTTCCTGGTATGCGCCGGGCTGGGCAGCCGCTACGCGCAGCGCTGGGAACATGAAGGGCGTTTGCCGCCGGGAATCATAGCGGCTATCGCCGCCATCGCTCTGGCCTACCTTGTACTGCTGCCAGTATTATTCGCGGCGCTCATCGCGCTGCCGGACTGGGCCAGAATAATAATTACCTTGATCCTGATTGCACCTCTCGGCTTCTTCATGGGCATGCCGTTTCCGCTCGGGCTGGCGCAAGTGGGGCGTACCGCCCCGCAGCTCGTGCCGTGGCTGTGGGGCATCAATGCCTGCACCTCGGTGGTGAGCGCTATCCTGGCTGCTTTGCTGGCGATGCATTGGGGGTTCAGTGCGGTGATTCTGGCAGGAGTTGTCTTGTATGGACTGGCGCTGAAGCTGTTCCCCAAGGCTGTGGCTGGTTGAAGCGGGGCTTGGCGCCGCTTGAGCAGCTACCGGAAGAGCCGGCCTGGAGTCAGGCAACAGCACCGGCAACCTACAGGCCGAGACCCGTTGCCCGGTAGAAGCGGGCCGGATCGCTCAGGTCGTCGAATACGGCTGCGGCGCCGGTGAAATCCTGGCTGCGCGTGTAGCGGTTGGTGGTGATACAGGTCTTGATCCCGGCGGCAAGGCTGGCGCGCAGGCCGTTTTCCGAATCCTCCAGCGCGATGCAATCAGCTGCGCCGAGCTGGAGGCGCTCCAGCACCCAGAAGTAAATATCGGGGGCGGGTTTCTTGTGCGGCACGATGTCGCCGCAGCCGTTCGCGGCGAAATAGCTTGCCCAATTCTTGCCCAGCCCCACTTCGAGCAACCCGGCGACGTTCTCCGGCGAGGTGGTGGTGGCGATGGCAAGCCGGATGCCTGCGGCGCGCGCATCATCCATGATCTGCCTGATGCCGGGGCGCAACGGGATTTTCCCCTCCGCCAGCATCGCGGTGTAATGCGCGGTTTTCACCTTGTGCAGGTGCTTGACGAAATCGTCTAAATTTTCCGGTTTGGTATAGCTGCCAAGAAAATCCGAAACAAAATACTTGATGCGCTCCTTGCCGCCGGTCACCTTGAGCAGTTTGTCGTACAGCGCGGCATCCCAGTTCCAGTCCAGCCTGTTTTCGGCGAAAGCCCTGTTGAAGGCGATGCGGTGCGCGTCTTCGGTGTCGGCCAGCGTGCCGTCCACGTCGAATATGATGGCTTTGACGGTCATGGGTTGAGTTCAGCGCATCCCAGGCAGCATGCCTTTCATGCCGCGCATCATCTTGGCCATGCCGCCCTTGCTGAACATCTTCATCACTTTCTGCGTCTGCTCGAACTGGTTCAGCAACTGGTTGACGTGCATCACCTGCACGCCCGCCCCGGCGGCGATGCGCCGCTTGCGCGAGGCCTTGATGAGTTCCGGCTGGGCGCGTTCCTGCGGCGTCATCGAATTGATGATGCCCTCGATGCGGCTGATTTGCTTGTCGTCCACCTTGGAGCCTGCAGCGGCCTGGCTGAGCTGTGCGGGCAGCTTGTCCATCAGGGCGGAAACCCCGCCCATCTTGCGCATCTGCACGATCTGCATCTTGAAATCGTCGAGATCGAACCCCTTGCCGCTCTTGATCTTCTTCGCCAGCTTCTCGGCCTCGGCGTGGTCCACATCGCGCTGCGCTTCCTCGATCAGCGACAGCACGTCGCCCATGCCCAGGATGCGCGAGGCCATGCGCTCGGGGTGGAAGGCTTCGAGGCCGCTGAGTTTTTCGCTGACGCCGACGAACTTGATCGGCTTGCCGGTGACGTGCCGCACCGACAGTGCCGCGCCGCCGCGCGCATCGCCATCCAGTTTGGTGAGGATCACGCCGGTCAGCGGTAGCGCCTCGCCGAATGCCTTGGCGGTGTTCACCGCGTCCTGGCCGGTCATCGCATCCACCACGAACAGGGTTTCGATCGGCTTGAGCGCGGTATGCAGTTGCCGGATTTCCTCCATCATCGCGGCGTCTATCGCAAGGCGTCCGGCGGTATCCACAATCAGCACGTCATGGTGGTGCTTGCGCGCATAGTCCAGCGCGGCCAGCGCAATGTCGCGCGGTTTCTGGCCGGTGTCGGAGGCGAAGAAATCAATTTCCAGCTGTTGCGCCAGGGTGCGCAATTGCTCGATGGCGGCCGGGCGGTACACGTCGCAACTGACCAGCAGTACTTTTTTCTTCGCTTGCTCGCGCAACAGTTTGGCGAGCTTGCCGCTGGTGGTGGTTTTGCCCGCGCCTTGCAGGCCCGCCATCAGGATCACGGCGGGCGGCACGGTGGCGAGGTTGATGGCAGCGTTGGCTTCCCCCATCAATCTGGTCAGCTCGCGGTGCACCACGCCGACCAGCGCCTGCCCGGGGTTGAGGTTGCCGATCACTTCCTGGCCGAGCGCGGCCTGCTTGACCTGGGCGGTGAATTCCTTCACCACCGGCAGCGCCACATCGGCTTCCAGCAAGGCCAGGCGCACTTCGCGCAGGGCGTCCTGGATGTTGCTTTCGGTCAGTCTGGCCTGGCCGCGCAGGTTTTTTATTACCCCGGCAAGGCGTTGCGTAAGGTTGTCCAGCATGGCTAAGTCCCCGTTCCCTGTTTTTCGCCGGGATAGATGGTGTAGAATCCGCGAAGTCTAAAACATCCCGGCAAAAAATGTCTAACCTTCTTCTTTACCTGGTTGCCTTTGTCGCATACGGCGTGCTGGCCGTACTGTTCTGGCGGGCGCAGATGTCCGGCGACGCCGATGCGTTGAACCGTGGCGCGCTGGGTCACGCCATCGCGGTACCGCTGGCGCTGCATGGCTATTTGCTCTATGGTTCTTTGCTGGGTGACGGCGAATTGAGCCTGGGGCTGGTATCTTCGCTGTCGCTGATCTTGTGGCTGACGGTGCTGGTGTACTGGCTGGCACGTTTTTTCTATCAACTGGCCGGCCTGCAAATGCTGGTGTTGCCGCTGGCCGCCGCAGGCGTGGTGCTGCCGGCGCTGTTTCCCCCTGCCCATGCGCTGTCACAGCACGCTTCGCTGGCGTTCAGCGCGCACGTCTTCATGGCGATGCTGGCATACAGCATGTTCACCATTGCGGCGCTGCACGCCGGGCTGATGTCGCTGGTGGAAAAGCGCCTGCACCACGCCGCACTGCCCCCTCTGCTGCAAGCCGTGCCGCCCCTGCTCACCATGGAAATCCTGCTGTTCCGCATCATCGGCACGGGGTTCGTCATGCTCACCCTGACCCTGATTTCCGGCATGGTGTTTTCCGAGCAGATATTCGGCAAGCCGTGGCAGTTCAACCACATGACGGTGCTGGGGGTGGTTTCCTGGGCGGTGTTCGCGGTGCTGCTGGTGGGGCATTACTTCTACGGCTGGCGGGGCCGCACCGCCGTGCGCTGGACCATGAGCGGCTTTGTTTTCCTGATCCTGGCTTATCTCGGCACGCAGTTTGTGCTGGAAGTTCTGCTGCGCCGCTAGCAGCGCAGCGCAACCCTTATTGCGATAACCCCGCAAAGTGTCGTAGAATGCGCGCCCCTTTCTGGTCGCCGATTCACCGGAGGGGCATTTGCTAACAGAAAAGTAGGTTGACATGGTCATTATTCGATTTGCACGCGGCGGTTCCAAGAACCGCCCATTTTTTAACGTGGTGGTGGCCGATTCACGCAAGCGCCGCGACGGCAGGTTCATCGAGCGCATCGGTTTCTACAACCCGGTCGCCCCCGAAGGGACTGAAAGCATGCGCATCCAGCTGGATCGCGTGGCGCATTGGCAGGAAAAAGGCGCCCAATTGAGCGACGCCGTTGCCAAGCTGGTCAAGCGCGCTGGTGCCACAGCCGCAGCGTAACGAAGCGGACCCCATGATCGTCATGGGGCGGGTGGCAGGCGCGCAGGGCATACTCGGCTGGGTGAAGCTGAAAACCTACACCGAGTACGCGGATAGCCTGGCCGGTTACCCGGTTTGGTGGCTGGGGGATGAGAAACGCCCCTGGCGCGAGGTGACCGTGGAATCCTGTGCCCTGCAGAGCAAGGGACTGGTCGCCAAGTTTCCGGGCTGCGACGACCGCACTGCCGCCGAAAAATACAAGGGCCTGCTGGTAGCGGTGCCGCGCAGCAGCCTGCCAAAACAGCGGCAGGACGAGTATTACTGGTCCGACCTGGTCGGGCTGGAAGTGGTGAACCTCGCGGGCGAAAGCCTGGGGGTGGTGGACAACCTGATGGATACCGGCGCCAATCAAGTGCTGTGCGTGCGGGGCGGGAGCGGCGAGATATTGATTCCGTTCATCGCCAGCGCCATCCGGCAAGTGAGCCTGGCGGAAAAAGTGATCCGTGTTGATTGGGCCGCAGATTGGGCAGAGAAGCTCTGAGCGGCATGCGCTTCGATGTCATCACCCTGTTTCCGGAAATGTTCGATGCGATCACGCAATATGGCGTGACGCGGCGCGCGGCGGAGCAGGGCAAGTTTGTGTTGCAGACGTGGAATCCGCGCGATTTTACAGCTGACAACTACCGCACCGTGGATGACCGCCCGTATGGTGGCGGGCCCGGGATGGTGATGCTGGGGGAACCACTGGCGCGGGCGATTGTTGCAGCGCGTCAAAGCCGGGAGCAGGCCGGCGCAGCCGGGAGCCGCGTGGTTCACCTGTCGCCGCAGGGGCGGCCGCTCAACCACCGGGTGGTGGAAGAGCTGCTGGCGCATGGAGAGGGTTTTATCCTGCTGGCAAGCCGGTATGAGGGTGTGGACGAGCGCCTGATCCGGCAGCAGGTGGATGAAGAGATTTCCATTGGCGACTACGTGTTGTCCGGTGGCGAACTGGCGGCGATGGTACTGATGGACAGCCTGGTGCGGCAGATTCCCGGTGTGCTGGGTGATGCCGGATCGGCGCAGCAGGACTCTTTTGTAAAGGGGCTGCTGGATTGTCCGCACTACACGCGCCCGGAAGTTTATGGAGGCGAGGCGGTTCCGGAAATACTGCTTTCCGGGCACCACGCCGAAATAGAGAAGTGGCGGCTGAAACAGGCGCTGGGACGCACCTGGCAACGCCGCCCGGATTTGCTGGCACAGCGCCAGCTAACACAACAGGAAGCTCGGCTGCTGGCGGAGTACCAGCAGGAACAAGCCTCCGCACAACAAGAGGAAGCAGAATGAATCTGATCGCACAACTCGAGCAGGAAGAAATCGCCCGCCTGGGCAAAACGGTACCGGACTTCGCGCCCGGCGACACGGTAATCGTCAACGTGAACGTGGTGGAAGGCGAGCGCAAGCGCGTGCAGGCTTTCGAGGGCGTGGTGATCGCGAGGCGCAACAAGGGGCTGAACTCCTCTTTCATCGTGCGCAAGATTTCCGCCGGTGAAGGCGTGGAGCGCACCTTCCAGACCTATTCCCCATCCATCGCCAGCATCGAACTGAAGCGCCGCGGCAACGTGCGCCGCGCCAAGCTGTACTACCTGCGCGACCGTTCCGGCAAGTCCGCGCGCCTCAAGGAACAGCTGGTCGCCCGCACAACTGCCGCTTGAGTTTGCGCTGGGTGAATAAGGATGGGGAGCTTTGGCTCCCCATTTTCATTGGGGCTTGGGTATGATGCGCACGATGAACAATCCCTATCAAGCCAGGCTCGTAGTTCCCTTCGGCGTGCTCGGCATCCGCTGCGAGGCGGACGCGCTGACCGGCATCGAGTTTCTCGCGCCGGGCACCGCGCCGCAGGCACCGGCCAGCGCGTTGGCGCAGGTGGTGTGTGAACAATTGGCGGCCTACTTTGCCGACCCCGATGACCAATTCGATCTCCCGCTCAGGCTCGGCGGCACCGCGCATCAAAACAATGTGTGGCGGCCGATGCGCGCCATCCCGCGCGGGCAGGTGCGGCAGTATGGCGAGTTGGCCAGGGAGCTCGGCTCCAGCCCGCGCGCGGTCGGGCAGGCCTGCGGCAACAACCCCGTTCCCGTCGTCATTCCCTGCCATCGTGTGGTGAGCAAGTCAGGCATGGGCGGCTTCAACCACCACAGCGGCGGCTATGCGCTGGACGTCAAGCGCTGGCTGCTGGCGCATGAAGCAGCCATTCCTTCTTCCATTCCGGACCGGCAGGCAAGGGCAGGGAAGAAAGGGTGAGCAACAACGACCTCCTGGACGAATTCTGCGACAGCCTGTGGCTGGAAGACGGCCTGTCGCGCAACACCCTGGAAAGCTACCGGCGCGACCTGGGGAAATTTTCCGCTTGGCTGGAAAGCCAGCGCGGCGCGCCGATATTGCAGGCGACCTGCGCCGACATACAGGGTTTTCTCGCGCACCTGGTGAACGAGCAGAAAGCCAAGGCCACCTCGACTTCGCGCGCCCTCTCCAGCCTCAAGCGCCTGTTCCGCTACCTGCTGCGGCAGAACCGGGTGGAGGTTGACCCCACGCAGCAAATTGCCGCGCCCAAGCTGCCGCGCAGCCTGCCCAAGAGCCTTGCCGAAAGCGACGTCGAGCTGCTGCTGGAGGCACCCGATGCGCAAACGCCGCTGGGCCTGCGCGACCGCGCCAT
>JACRAQ010000100.1 GCA_016213335.1 Nitrosomonadales bacterium | reverse complement strand
CGATGCGCCTGATGCGCCTGGCGGAAAAATTCGGCATCCCGATCCTGACCTTCATTGATACTCCCGGCGCCTATCCCGGCGTGGGCGCGGAAGAGCGCGGCCAGTCGGAAGCCATCGGCAAGAATCTGTACGTGATGGCGGAGCTGCGCGTGCCCATCGTTTGCACGGTGATCGGCGAGGGCGGCTCCGGCGGCGCGCTGGCCATCGCGGTGGGCGATGCGTTGCTGATGCTGCAATACGCCACGTATTCGGTGATTTCGCCGGAAGGCTGCGCCTCCATCCTGTGGAAGAGCGCAGAAAAGGCGGCCGATGCGGCGGAGACGCTGGGTATCACTGCCACCCGCCTGAAGACGCTGGGGCTGATAGACAAGATCGTCGCCGAACCGCTGGGCGGCGCGCACCGCGATTACCCGGCGATGATGCAGACCCTGAAAAAGGCCTTGCAGGATGCGCTCAAGCAGGCGAAGTCGCTATCCATGAACGAGCTGTTAAAAGCCAGTTTCAACCGCCTGATGGGTTATGGCAAATTCAAGGAAGTCGAACTCTGACGGCTTTCCTCCCCTGAACGGGGAGGATGATTTGCAGTTGCGCATCGCTGGCGCGCTCTCGCCCGTGGTGCCTGCCGGCAGTTCCATCCTGCTGGGGCTGAGCGGCGGCGTTGACTCCGTCGTGCTGCTGCACCTGTTGCACCGGATTTCCTCCTCCCTTTCCTGGCGCTTGAGGGCGCTGCACGTGCATCACGGCATCAGCCCCAATGCGGATGCCTGGGCGGAATTCTGCGCCTGCCTGTGCGCGCGCTACGGCGTTCCCGTGCAGATCGAGCGAGTGGACATCGCGCCGCTGCGCGCGCACGGCATCGAGGCGGCGGCGCGCAAGCTGCGCCACGCGGTATTTGAACGGCAGCAGGCGGATTTCATCGCCTTCGCCCATCACCAGGATGACCAGGCCGAAACCTTGCTGCTGCAATTGCTGCGTGGCGCCGGCGCGCGCGGGGCCGCTGCGATGCCCCGCATCCAGCCCCGCATCAATGCGCCGGTTCTGCTGCGCCCCCTGCTCGATGTGCCACGCAGCGAATTGCTCGAATATGCGAGCCGGCACGGTCTGCAATGGGTGGAAGACGAGAGCAACGCGGATGACAGGTATCCGCGCAATTTTTTGCGCCAGCGCGTGCTGCCGTTGCTGGAGCGGCGCTTTCCTGCATACCGTGAAACCCTGGCGCGCAGCGCGCGGCATTTCGCCGAGGCGAGCGAATTGCTGGACCAGCTGGCGCAGCAGGATGGAGGCCAGCTCCTTTCCGCGCCAGCAGGGGGGGAAGAAGGAGAGCCGGTCCTCGAAATCGCGCGCTTGCGTTCGTTGAGCCAGCCCCGCGCCAGGAATTTGCTGCGCTATTTCTTGCATCGCCGGGGCGCACCGATGCCCCAGGCAGTACAGCTCGACGAAATGCTGCGCCAGGTATACGGTGCGCGCGCGGATGGCGCGGTGTGCGTGGAATTCGGCGGCTGGCAGTTGCGCCGCTACCAAGGCGGGGCCTACGCGATGCCTGCGCCCAACGAGGCGGCCCCCGGCCTTAAGGTTGTCTGGTCCGGCGAAACGCAACTGGAATGGCCCGCGCTCGGTTCTACCGTATTCTTCTCGCGTGCGGCGGGTGAGGGCATCAGCCTGGAGCGCCTGTCAGGCGCGCCGGTCACGTTGCGCCTGCGCGGCGGCGGCGAGACATTGCGCCCGGGCCGCGCGGCGGCAACGCGCAGTCTGAAAAAGCTGCTGCAACAGCACCATATTCCGCCCTGGCGCCGCGAACGGCTGCCGCTGCTGTATTGCGGCGAGACGCTGGCGAGCGTCGTTGGGGTGGCGGTCGCGGCCGATTATCAGGCACAGCG
Organism: Nitrosomonadales bacterium; assembly: GCA_016213335.1. Lineage (GTDB taxonomy): Bacteria > Pseudomonadota > Gammaproteobacteria > Burkholderiales > Gallionellaceae > VIKH01. The sequence continues at coordinate 3,996 of JACRAQ010000100.1, read as the reverse complement.
GGACGAGCCGGGCCTGGTGGTGCGATGCGGCTTGATGGATCGGTGATGCGCCTGAATTCCCCCGCCTTCGACCCCAAACCCTTCCTTGCCAGCCTGCCATTGCTGCCCGGCGTGTACCGCATGCTGGATAAAGAAGGGCAGGTGCTCTACGTCGGCAAGGCGGCGCAACTGAAGAAGCGCGTCGCGTCGTATTTCCAGAAAACCAGCATCTCGCCGCGCATCCGGCTGATGGTGTCGCACATCGCCAGCATCGAGGTGACGGTGACACGCACCGAGGCCGAGGCGCTGCTGCTGGAAAACAACCTCATCAAGGCACTGAAGCCGCGCTACAACATCCTGTTCCGCGACGACAAGTCCTACCCCTACATCGTGCTGACCGGGCACAGGTTTCCGCGCCTGACCTATTACCGGGGTGCGACCGAGAAGCACAACCAGTATTTCGGCCCCTACCCCAATGCCTATGCGGCGAAGGAGAGCGTGCAGTTGTTGCAGAGAATTTTCCGCATCCGCACCTGCGAGGACGGCGTGTTCAGCAACCGCACACGGCCTTGCCTGCTGCACCAGATTCACCGCTGCACCGCACCCTGTGTGGGGCTGGTTCCGGAAGAGGATTATGCCAGCGACATCCGCAACGCCGCGTTGTTGCTGCAGGGCAAGCAATCCGAGGTGGAGGACGAGCTGCACCGGGCGATGCGGGATGCGGCGGAGCAGCAGCATTACGAGCAGGCGGCGGCATTGCGCGACCAGTTGGCCGCCTTGCACACGGTGCAGCAGAAGCAGTTCGTGGAAAATGCGCGCGCCGCCGATGCGGACATCGTCGCGGTGGCAGAGCTGGACGGCATGATATGCGTCAACCTGGCGATGGTGCGCGGCGGGCGGCATCTGGGGGACAAGAGCTTCTTTCCACAAAATATTAATGAGGGAAATGAGGGGGGGTTGGCGCGCAACGAAGTGCTGGAGGCGTTTCTCGCGCAGCATTACCTCAACCGCAGCGTGCCGCCGCTGATTATCACCAGTGAAGCGATCGCAGCCGGTGCGCTGGAGGAGTTATTCAGCGCGCAGTCCGGCGGCAAGGTGCGCATCCTCGGCGGCGCATCCGGCGAGCGCAGGCAGTGGCTGGAGATGGCGGCGCAGAACGCCTCGCTCGCGTTGCGCCGCGAAGTGGAGAAGAAACAGGGACAGCACACCCGGCTCGATGCCCTGCGAGCCGCGCTCAATCTGCCGGAACTGGCGCGTATCGAATGCTTCGACATCAGCCACACCATGGGCGAGGCGACAGTGGCCTCGTGCGTGGTCTACGACAACCTGGCCATGCGCAATTCCGAATACCGCCGCTACAACATCGCGGGCGTCACGGCGGGCGACGATTACGCCGCGATGCGCCAGGCGCTGACGCGGCGTTACCAGAAATTGCAGGAGGGTGAAGGCAAGCGCCCGGATTTGGTTCTGATAGACGGCGGCGCGGGGCAGCTCGGCGTGGGGTGCGAGATAATGGCGGAACTTGGCCTGGATATTCCTCTGCTCGGCGTGGCCAAGGGAGCCGGGCGCAAACCGGGGATGGAGCAATTGTTGCTTCCGCACCGGGAAAAGCCGCTACAATTGCCGCCGGACAGTCCCGCGCTGCATTTGATCCAGCAAGTGCGCGACGAGGCGCACCGCTTTGCCGTGAGCGGGCACCGCGCACGGCGCGGGAAGGCGCGCACGGCATCGGTGCTGGAAGAGATCAGCGGGGTAGGGGAGAAGCGCAGGCGCAGCCTGCTGGCCCGCTTCGGCGGCCTGCAAGGCGTTTGCCAGGCCAGCGTGGACGAGCTGGCGCAGGTGGATGGCATCAGCCGCGCGCTTGCGGAAAAAATATACCAGCAGCTGCATTGATGCGTTGCAACCTTATTCCATTTCTAATTCGAAAGTGAGACAAGGCGGCGACAAGCGAGCGACAAAGATAGTACAAGTAGTACAGCGAGGAGCGAGCGCGGAAGCCAACACCGTATCACTGATGAATTAGAATTGGAATTAGCACTGCACAGTTATGCCACTCAATATTCCCAACCTGCTGACCTGGCTCAGGATCCTGATGATCCCGGTGTTTTTTGCCGTTTTTTATGTATCCGACAACACGCTCAGCCAGCCGCACAAGCATCAGGTCAGCACCCTCATTTTCGTGTTCGCCGCCGTCACAGACTGGCTGGATGGCTATCTGGCGCGCACCCTGAACCAGTCTTCGGCTTTCGGCGCCTTTCTCGATCCGGTTGCGGACAAGCTGATGGTTGCCGCCGCGCTGGTTGTCCTGGTCAATCTGGGCTACGTGGACACCATCATCGCCTTCATTATCGTTGGCCGCGAAATCGCCATCTCGGCCTTGCGCGAATGGATGGCGCAGCTGGGCAACAGCAAGAGCGTGGCGGTTTCGATGCTGGGGAAAATCAAAACCACTTTCCAGATGATCGCCATTTCCCTGCTGCTTTACCATGAGCAAATACTGTCCGTTTCAGCGCACGAAGCCGGCACGCTGCTGATTTATGTCGCGGCCCTGCTCACCCTGGTGTCGATGGTGTATTACCTGATGCTGGCGATGCCGCAAATCGTGCAGAAATCACGCGAATGAGCGGCTTGAACCCGTGGGTTTTCAGGCTTTGGCGCGAATTGATTTTTCGCTGTGTGCCCTGTATAGTGCCGCGCTCTCGGGGTGTAGCGTAGCCTGGTAGCGCGCCTGCTTTGGGAGCAGGATGTCGGGAGTTCGAATCTCTCCACCCCGACCAGATTCAGTGGTTGCCCGAAAATTGTGCCCGTAGCTCAACTGGATAGAGCACCAGCCTTCTAAGCTGGGGGTTACAGGTTCGATTCCTGTCGGGCACGCCAGAAGTTTTATGGTGGCTGTAGCTCAGTTGGTAGAGCCCCGGATTGTGATTCCGGTTGTCGACGGTTCGAGCCCGTTCAGCCACCCCATCAAATCAGGCAGCGAACGGCCGGTTGCCCGCCTCGCGCGCAGGCAGCCAGACCACGAGCCTGCCCGGCAGCCGTTGGGCTCCAGTTTTCCGCCAGGGATTGCAATGAAATTGACGGAAATTGAAGCGTTGCGTGCTTACGCACGGATGGTGAACACGCTGGATACCTCGCATGCGGCCAAACAGAAGGTTGATAGCCGGAAGGTTTATACGTAACATCACGCCCGCGCTTGCCCGGCTTGTCTTTGTGACGGCGCGCCCCACGAACAACTTAACCGTAGCGAGAAGACCACTATGCCTTTGATGATAGGAGTTCCCCGCGAAACAGCGGAGGGAGAAAAGCGTGTCGCCACCGTCCCGGAGGTCGTCGAAAAACTGATCAAACTGGGTTTTACGGTTGCCGTCGAATCCGGCGCCGGGGATGCGGCAAATTGCAGCGACGACGCTTACCGCACTGTCGGCGCGGAGATTGTCGCAGGGGCGGCCCAGTTGTGGGCAAAATCCGACATCGTGTTCAAGGTATGCGTGCCGACGGCTGAAGAAGTCGGCCTGATGCGCGAAGGCGGTACTCTGATCGGCTTCATCTGGCCGGCGCAAAATCCGGAATTGATGCAGCAGCTGGCGGCGAAGAAGGCCACCGTGCTGGCCATAGACGCGCTGCCGCGCCAGCTTTCCCGCGCGCAGAAAATGGATGCCCTGACCTCCCAGGCCGGCGTCGCAGGTTATCGCGCCGTCATCGAGGCCGCCAATGCCTTTGGCCGTTTCTTCAACGGCCAGATCACCGCCGCAGGCAAGGTTCCGCCGGCCAAGGTCTTCATCGCCGGCGCCGGCGTGGCGGGCCTCGCGGCCATCGGCACCGCAGCCGGCCTGGGCGCCATCGTGCGCGCCAACGATACCCGCGCCGAAGTGGCCGACCAGGTCGTGTCGCTGGGCGGCGAATTCGTCAAGGTGGATTACGAGGAAGAGGGCTCCGGTGGCGGCGGTTACGCCAAGGTGATGAGCGAAGGCTTCCAGCAGGCCCAGCGCGAGATGTACGCCAAGCAAGCCAAGGAGG
>JACRAQ010000096.1 GCA_016213335.1 Nitrosomonadales bacterium | reverse complement strand
GGCTGGCCACCCGCCTGGACGTGGTGTTTGAAGATGTGCTGGAGGCGGTACCGGAGCTGCGCTTGCTGTCGGATCAGCCCGCGCTGGCGCGCGGCTGGTTCCGCCTGATCGAATTGCAAAAGGAAGAAGCGTGATGTTTGAGAGAATCGGCAAATGGTTGATCTGGGGGGTGAGTGCAGTGCTGGCCGCCTGTGTCGCGCCACTCAAACCGCCCGCAGCGCCGCCTGCTACGCCGCCATCGGCTGTCGCGCCGCCTGCCCCGCCGTATGCGGTGAGCAAATGGGAGATGCTGCCGGACTGGCAGGCGCTCGATCTCGCGCCATCCTGGGCGGCATTTCTGCAAAGCTGCCGGGCGGCGAAAACCAAGCCGCAATTACAGCCTGTGTGCGCCAGGGCGGAACAAATGGGCGCCCTGGAAAATGGTGCGTTGCGCGCCTTTTACGAGGAATGGTTTACCCCCTATCAGGTATTCAATCCTGACGGCAGCGACCAGGGCACGATAACCGGCTATTACGAGCCCAGGCTTTACGGCAGCCGCATACAGACTTCACGTTTCCGCTACCCGCTGTATGCCGCGCCGGATGACCTGCTGCAAATAGACCTGGGCGAGGCTTATCCGCAGCTTAAGGATCTGCGCCTGCGCGGGCGCCTGCAGGGCAAGCGCGTGGTGCCCTATTTCAACCGTGCCGAAATTGATGCCGGGAATAATTCGTTCAAGGGGCGCGAACTGCTCTGGGTGGAAAACGCGGTCGAGTTGTTCTTCCTGCAGATTCAGGGCTCCGGGCGCATCGAGCTGCCGGATGGAAGCCTGGTAAAGGTCGGCTATGCCGAGCAGAACGGCCACCCTTATGTGTCTATTGGCAGGAAGCTGGTCGAGATGGGCGAGCTCAAGCTTGAAGAAGCTTCCATGCAGGGCATCAAGGCATGGGCCGGACAGTATCCGGACAAGCTGGGCGCGTTGCTGGCGCAAAACCCCAGCTACGTGTTTTTCCGCGAATTGCCCAACGGCCTGTCAGCGCCGCTGGGCGCCATGGGCGTACCGCTTACCGAAGAATACAGCCTGGCGGTGGATCCGCGTACCATCCCGCTGGGCCTGCCGGTGTTTCTTGCCACGACCTACCCGAACGACAGCGCGCCGCTCAACCGCTTGATGCTGGCGCAGGACACCGGTGGTGCCATCAAAGGCGCGGTACGCGCGGATTTCTTCTGGGGTTTTGGCGAGCGCGCTGCCGCGCAGGCGGGCAGGATGAAACAGCCGGGGCGCATGTGGGTATTATTTCCCAAGGGCGGGGAACCGGCGCTGAATTTCTGACCCCAACTAAACCTGGTTAACCTGATAAAAGTGCAATGAATGCGATATCCCTGGCAAGCTTGAACGTCGTTCTGGAGAAGCTCGAAGAAGGCGTGCTGTTTCTGGATGAGCGGCGCAACGTGATCGCGATCAACCCTGCGGCGGCGCAAATGATCGGGCGCAAGCACGGCGACATCGTCGGCAAGCTGTGCCCCAGCCTGTTTCCCGGAACCGGCTGCGCGCACACCTGCGAGCATAGCGGCAAATGTTCGCTGATGACGGCAGATATCAAACAGGAAAAAAAGCTGGTGCAGGATATTGTGGTGGCGCGCCCGGACGGCGCGCTGGTGCCACTGCACATGTGGGCAACGGCATTGCCGTCAGGAGGATCGCTGGCGCATTGCGCGGTGGTGCTGCGCAACCGCACGCGCGAAGTGCAACTGGAGGAAATAGCCGGGCAGCGATTGCGCCTCGGCAACCTGGTGGGGCACAGCCGGGTCATGCAGGCCCTGTTCCGCGAAATTCTGCTGGCCGCAGCGAGCGAGGCGAACGTGCTGGTTACCGGCGAATCCGGAGTCGGCAAGGAGCTGGTAGCGCAGGCGATACACGATAATTCCAGCCGCGCCAAAAAACCGTACCTGCAAGTACATTGCGCCGCTTTGCCGGAGCACTTGCTCGAAGCCGAACTGTTCGGCCACAGCAAGGGCGCGTTTACCGGCGCGGCCACCGCGCGGGCGGGGCGCTTCGAGGCTGCCGACGGCGGCACGCTGCTGCTGGATGAAATCGGCGAGATTCCGCTGGGCACACAGGTAAAACTGCTGCGCGTGCTGCAGGAAAGAGAGGTGGTGCGCCTGGGCGAAAATCATCCGCGCAAAGTAGACGTGCGCATCGTTGCGGCAACCCACCGCGATTTGCCCGCCATGATCAAGAGCGGGGAGTTCCGCGCAGACCTGTATTACCGCCTGCGCGTGCTGCCGTTGCGCGTCCCCCCGCTGCGCGAGCGCCGCGAAGATGTGCCTTTGCTCGCCACCACCGTTCTTTCCGGGTTGATGAGCCATTACAAGCGCGATGATATTTCGCTTTCCCCGCAAGCTATGGATATTCTGCTCGGTTATGACTGGCCGGGCAATGTGCGGGAATTGGCCAACGCGCTGGAATATGCGCTGGTACACGCCGACGGGGCGGCTATCCGGCCGCAGCATTTTCCCGCCGAGCTGGGCAGCGCCATGCCGCCATTCTCCGGTTACGGGGGCGGGAACGCCGCGCCTGCCATTTCGGGAAGCGGGGGTGAGGTGCCGCTCACGCGTTATTATCGCGGCCCGGCGGCGGCGAGCGAAAAAGAACTTATCCTGGCCAAGCTCGCCGAGGCGGGCGGCAATAAAAGCGCGGCGGCAGAAAAGCTCGGCATGTCGCGCACTACCTTGTGGAAGCGCCTGAAGCTGTACGGCATCGACAGCATGTAGCTGGGGTGAGGCACGAACCCCAGCGTTTTGGGATGGGGTTCACAAGCTCACCCCAGCACGCTACATGCTGGCGGTGGCGGCACCCAGATCCAGCAGGCCGAGCAGCGGGCCGAGGTGCTTCTCATAATTCCGCCAGCGCGCCTTGGAGGTGCGGTAAATTTTCTGCCGCACCTGCCAGTTGCTGGCGGTTCCCACAGTACGCTCAGTTTCGTGGAAGTCGAGGCAGCGCTCATCCCAATCCAGGCCGATGAATTCGATCATGCGGCGGCTCCACCCCGCCTGGTCATCTACCAAGGCTTCGTAAGGCACGTCCAGAAGCTGGGCGCAGGGCAACACCTTGCGCCAGTGGCGCATCAGCCGGTCATATTCGCGGTAGTAAAAGGCGAGATCTTCCAGGTCGGTTCCGTAGGAATGGCCCGAGGCAAAATTCTGGAAATGGATGGACAGGCAGGTGTCCACCGGGTTGCGTAGCGAGTGGATAAACCTGGCGTGCGGAAACACGGTGGCGATGAAACCCAGCCTGAGAAAATTATCCGGCATTTTGTCCACGATGCGGGCTGCCGAGCCCGAAAGGCATTGCAGGTGCTGCTCGCACTCGCCGGCGATGCGGGCTATCAGGGCCGGTCCGTAATTACCGGAGAGGATTACCGCATCGTTGGCCCCGGTTTGCCGCCCCCAGAAGGTGAGCTCGCCCGCGCCGAACGCCAGCGGGTGCGAGGCGATGATTTGCTCGATCAGCGATGTGCCCGAGCGCGGCATGCCGACAACCAGAACCGGGCGCCTGGATGGGCTGGCGCCTTCCCGCTGGCGCCCGACGAATTCGGCGGTGAAGGTGGCAATCAGCTCGTCAACCAGGCGCGCGAATCCGGCGCGGTCAAACCCCCCTTCTGTTTGCCGTTTTATCCGGTTGGCCTGGCTGAAGGCAGGAAAGGCCAGATCGTATTGCGCGGTGTCATCGTAGTATTTGCCGATGGCAAACCACAGGGTATAGGCCTCCCTGCCCGATAATGCCGGGTCATTGCGGGAAGCCAGCCTGAGCGCGGTGTTCAGCCAGCTTTCGTCCGCCGGGGTCATTTTGCGCAGCGAGGCCAGCATCGCCCAGGCGATGGGGTGCTCCGGCCGGCATTCCAGCGCCATGCGCAGTGCGGCCTGGGCGTCCGCAAACTTGCCGAAATCAAGATTGAGGTAAGCGAGCCCGGCATGCGCGTCGGCGCAATCCGGCTTGAGCGCGAGCGCCTGGCGGTAATGCTCGCCCGCTTCCTCCAGCTGGCCCGTTTCCCGCAGCGCGTTCCCGAGATTGACATGCGCGTCGGCGTAATCCGGCCTGAGCGCAAGCACCTTGCGGTAACACCCGATCGCCTCATCCGTTTTGCCCTGCTCCTTGAGCGTGTTGCCCAGGTTGACGTGCGCCTCGACAAAGCCCGGCTCGGCCGATATGGCCTTGCGGTATTCTTCGGCTGCCGCATCGAGCTTGCCCTGCGCCTGCAGGGCAAGCCCCAGGTTGTTGTGCGCGTCGGCGTGATCCGGCTTGAGCGCGATGATTTTGCGGTAACACGTTATTGCCGCATCGAGCTTGCCTTGGGCCTTGAGCACCCCGCCGAGGCGGAGATGCGCCAGCAAAAACCCCGGATCCAGTTGCGTTGCCTTGCGGTAGGCATCGGCGGCGGGGTCGAGCTGGTTGAGCTGGACGCAAGTGTTGCCAAGGTTGAAGTGAAATGCCGGGATGTTGCCGTTCAGTTTGATGGCCTGTTCGATCAAGCGCGCGGCATCCGCATATTCACCCCTGCGGAAGGAAATCAACCCGAGATAATGCAGAGCGTCACTGTTGGCAGGATTTTCCTGGAGCAGCGACCGGTAAGCTGCTTCTGCCTCGTCCAGCCTGCCATCCTGGTGCAGGGCAAGCGCGTGCAGCAACCGCTCCGGCGGGGGCGCCGCATTTTTTGGGTTGAGGGGGTGGACAGAGGGCTTGACCGGGTCGCCGGGCTGGTTTTGCGCTGCCGCAAGGCAGCATTTCTTGTATTTTTTTCCGCTGCCGCAGGGGCAAGGGTCGTTGCGGCTTGGCGAGTTCATGAGGGTTCGGCGGTGCTGGCGCGAGGCGGGAAAATGGGCGCTATCCGATGCAATTACTTGATCGCTTCAAGGTTGAGGCTCATCAGTTTGCCGGCCTCTTTATCCAGGTGGGGGATGTGGGCCTGCGAATAATCGTCAACATCGGCGTGTTCGGTCGTCCGCCAGTTCCAGCGCCGCACCTCGCGGAAACCGGCCTCGAGAAGGTTGCGGCGCAGCAGCTCTTCGTCGAAAATCATTTTGTGGTAATCGTATTCGTCGCGCTGCCCGCCGACGATCAAACCGACCAGGCCGGTCAGGCCATCCGCCAGCCCGCTTTCGTAATAAATCGCCGCGCATGCGGCGAAGTCCGGGACCGATAACCGCAATATGCCGCCCGGTTTCAGCACGCGGAACCATTCCTTGAGCACCGCCTTGTATTCGTACCGGCCGAAGTGTTCCAGAATATGGCTGGCGTAGATCAGGGAGACGCTGTTGTCTTCCACCGGCAGGCGCTCGACCGGCCCGACAATGTCCACGTGCGGGGCGGGCAATGCGTCCACATGAACAAAGCCGGGGATGTGGCGGCGGCCGCAGCCCAGATGAAGTTTCATGTCACGCCCCTTTCCTGAATTTTGCGAGCCGCGCCGGTACCCCGCTCACCACGGCGCCCGGCGGCACATCCGCTGTAACCACCGCCCCCGCAGCAATGACTGCCCCGTCTCCGAGCGTGACGCCCGGCAGGAGGATGGCGCCCATGCCGACCCACACGTCGCGCCCGATGACGATGGGCGCGGCCTCGAATGGCTGGCGGCGCATCGGAATACCTTGTGCCGAGTAGCCGTGGTTCACCCCGCAGATCAGCACCCCGCCCCCGATCATGCTGTGCTCGCCGATGGTCAGGCCGGCGCGCGGCTCATAGATGTGGCATCCCGAGCCGAAGGACACCTCGTCGCCGGTTTCCATCCAGCCCTGATCTATCCGGATGGTTGCGCCGGGGTAAATCGTGTTCATCTCGCCGAGGCCGAGTTTGCCGCGCTCGCCGATGTAAACCACTGCAAGCGGCTCGATGATCGTGCTCCCCGGTATCCGGGCGGCGCCGAAACATTCCACGATGGCGGAGGGATGGATGCCTTTGCGGATCATGGCGGATGGCAGGGTTAACGCCGGCTGCTAGCCTGTCCGGCGCAGCACGCTATCGGGAAAGTTGCTGATCCCGGTGGAGGTGTAATCCGGAACCACCGTGAAGTCGCCGCGTTCGGACAGGAAGCGTCCCAGCGCCACGCGCGGATTCGAGCGCTTTGCATCCGGGTATTTTTCACTGGGTGCGGCCACCGGCGTATCCGCCAGATCCTCGAAGGTGGTGTCTGCAACGATCAGGATTCCTCCCGGCGCCACCAATCTGGAATACGCCTGCAGCTCGGCGTAAACATGATCGCCATCGTGCCAGTCATCCAGAAAAACCATCACCGGGCCGGGATCGGCGGCGAGTGTGGCGCTCATGGCGGCAATTATCTCGGGCGCCTTGGCGTCGCCGACCAGGCGCTGCCGCACCAGGGAGGCGAAGCGGTGCGGCCGGTTTTGCAGCAGTTCCCGTGCCTCGGCTGTTTCATGTATGTCCACCGTGATGACGCCGCCGCCCTGCTCGGGGGTGCGCCCCATCATCGCCAGCAGCGACGCAAAGAAAATGGCCGAGCCGCCAAACTTGGTGCCGGTCTCGACGATCCATTTCGGATTGGCGTCAAAAACGATGCGCTGCAACGCCACCAGATCTTCGGGAAGCTGCCAGATCGGCACGCCGAGCCAGGTTTGCTCGTACCAGCGCAGGTTATCGGCCACGCGCAGGAAGGTGCGCTGCAAATCCCGCACCACAAAATCAAGATCGGGCCTGGCTTCGGGAGGCGTGCGCCAGCTTGAAGGGTTGTCGGTCGGGTCTCGGTTCATGCTTCGCATTATATTCCACGGTTCGCGGTTACGCGGGTTTGGCGTGAATGGGTGGAGAGCCGCCGGTAGTATTTGCCCACCAGCGGTCAAACATTTCCTCGAAGGCGGCTTCGAGAATCCGGGCCAAACCCTGCGCATCGCATAACGGGCTGCCCGCCATGAGCGCGCGCTGGCTTGCCCTGAGAGACAGCCGCCCCGCCTTGTCGCGGGCGAGCGCTGCAACAATGGCGACGTATTCCGCTTCGTCATGCGCAACCCATTCCGGTTTTCCCAGGGCGGCCAGGATGGTGCTCGCCTGCCTCCCGCCTATCCAGTCTCCTTCCAGCGCCACCAGGGGCACCCCCATCCACAGGGCGTCGAAAGCCGTGGTTTCGCCGTTCAGGGGCCTGGTGTCCAGCGCGATGTCCAGCCGGTCATAGAGGGCCATGTGTGCACTCCAGCCCGGCGCCCAGGCGGCAAGCTCGATGCGTTCGCCGCTGATGCCATGCCGGGAAAGCACGGAATGGATGCGTTGCCGGATAAACGGGTCGGCGGTTTTAATGTCTTTCAGCAGGAGCCTGGATTGAGGCAGCGCATTCATAACCCTGGCCCACAGATCGAGCGTTTGCTCGCTGACCTTGGACAGGTTGTTGAACGACCCCAGCCAGATAATTCCTTCCGGGTCGGGTTTCCAGCGGCTCTCCGGCAACGAGGCGTCTCCCCGGTAAGCCATGCGCAAGCGTGGCAACCTCCAGATGTGTTCGCAGAAATGCGCGTCGTAGGCCGGGGGCAGCAGGACGCCGTCGGCGATGTACCAATCCATTTCCGTCAAACCGGTGGTCCCGTGATAACCGATGTAGTGGCACTGTACGGGTGCCGCGCGATGGGCGAATATGCCCAGGCGGCAACCCTTCATGTGTCCGGTGGTATCAATCAGGATATCAATCCGGTCAGACCGGATCAGGCCGGCTGCTTCCCTGTCGGGTACCCAGACCAGCGGCTTGTATTCGTCGGCAAGCTCCCTGAAGCGGGCGGCACGGGGTTCCGGCCTTGCAGTCGTCGGGTATAAGCTGATGTGGAAGCGGCTGCGGTCCACCTGTTCCAGAAACGGCTCCAGGAATTCCGCCACGGAGTGCTGGCCCAGTTCCGCAGAAACTACCCCCACCCGCAATTTTCTCCCGGTGCGCGGGGAGCGGTCGGAGCGGCCAGAAAATCTTTGGTGCGCGGTGGCGCGCTCGCTATCGCTGAGGGCGGCATATTCCCACCTGGCGGCAAGATCGCGCTCCTGCCCGGGAGAGGCCAGCCGGGTAAATGCGTACAAATAAAGCAGGTTGCTCAGCGCTTCGGTGAGGTTCGGCTTGAGCGCGAGCGCCTCGCGGTAGCTGGCGACCGCTTCCGCCAGCCGGCCTTGCTCGCTGAGCGCGTTGCCCAGGTTGACGTGTGCGTCGGCCAGAGCGGGGTTGGACTGGAGCGCGCGGCGGTAGCTTTCCACCGCCTCGTCCAGCTTGCCCTGCGCCTGCAGCACATTGCCGAGGTTGACGTGCGCCTCGGCGTAGTCCGGCTTGAGCGCGAGCGCCTCGCG
>JACRAQ010000013.1 GCA_016213335.1 Nitrosomonadales bacterium | reverse complement strand
GCACATCCTGCACGCCCTCGCCGGTTTTGGCCGAGCAGCGCACCGCATCGTGCGCGTCAATGCCGATGACTTCCTCGATTTCCCTGATGGCGTTGTCCGGGCTGGCCGAGGGCAGGTCTATCTTGTTCAGCACCGGCACCACCTCCACGCCCAGATCCAGCGCGGTATAGCAGTTGGCCACCGTCTGCGCCTCCACTCCCTGCGACGCATCCACCACCAGCAGCGCGCCCTCACAGGCGGACAGCGAGCGCGACACTTCGTAGGAAAAATCCACGTGGCCCGGCGTATCAATCAGGTTGAGGTTATATACCTGGCCGTCGCGCGCCTGGTATTGCAGCGCGGCGGTCTGCGCCTTGATGGTAATGCCGCGCTCACGCTCGAGATCCATGGAGTCGAGCACCTGCGCCTCCATTTCACGATCAGACAGGCCGCCGCACAACTGGATGATGCGGTCGGCCAGGGTGGACTTGCCGTGGTCTATGTGGGCGATGATGGAGAAATTGCGGATATGTTGCATTCGGGTTACGGATGGCTTTTTGCAGGCGCGGATTATACCCGAGAAGTTTAACCTGCCCGATGGAATGCACCGGCACCGTGCCGTTGCCACCGTCTCATTGCCGCCCATCGAAACATGCCGCCAGAAAACTCGCCAGAAATTTCGCTTGCTTTCCCGCTGCGCTTGCCTATAATGCGCGCCTCGCTGCGATGTTCGTGCAGCGTTGGTTCATCGTTTCCTGACCTCATCTATTGTGCGCCGGCAATATGGCGCCCATCCAGTTTCACCGGTTAGCGACGATGTTTTTGCGCCGGTAGAGACGCTCTCCCTACTGAATTGAACGCGTGGCAGCCATGCCGCGCACGCGCTTTGTCTTAAACACCTTTAAGGAACAAATTGTGTCTATTGAAAATACAACCACTGAAACATCCGCCTCCTTTGCCACCCTGGGCCTGAACCCGGCCATTCTCAAGGCGGTAGAGGAGTCCGGCTATACCACGCCCACGCCGATCCAGGCCCAGGCGATTCCCGAAGTGCTAGCCGGGCACGACCTGATGGCTTCCGCCCAGACCGGCACCGGCAAGACCGCCGCCTTCATCCTGCCCGCGCTGCACCGCATCGCGGAACCGCCCGTCGTGCGCAGCAAGGGTCCGCGCGTGCTGGTGCTGACTCCGACGCGCGAGCTGGCGCAGCAGGTTTCCGACGCCGCCGCCAAATACGGCAAGAATATGCGCCTGAAAGTGGTGAGCATCCTGGGCGGCATGCCCTACCCGCTGCAAAACAAGCTGCTGTCCAGTCCGGTGGATATCCTGGTGGCCACCCCGGGCCGCCTGATTGACCATATCGAGCGCGGACGCATTGACTTCTCGCGCCTGGAAATGCTGGTGCTGGACGAGGCCGACCGCATGCTGGACATGGGCTTCATTGACGACGTGGAACGCATTGCCGCCGCCACCCCGGCCACGCGCCAGACGCTGCTGTTCTCGGCCACGCTGGACGGCGTCATCGGCAACCTGGCCAACCGCTTGCTGAAGAGCCCGAAGCGCATCACCGTCGCGGCGCAGAAGGCGAGGCACGAAAATATCGAGCAGCGCCTGATGTATGTGGACGATATGGCGCACAAAAACCGCCTGCTGGACCATTTGCTGCGTGACACCGAGCTGAGCCAGGCGCTGGTGTTTACCGCCACCAAACGCGATGCCGATGATCTGGCCGACAACCTGATGGCGCAGGGCCATTCTGCGGCCGCCCTGCACGGCGACATGAGCCAGCGCGAACGCAACCGTACCTTGCTCAGCATGCGCCGGGGCCAGGTGCGCGTGCTGGTGGCCACCGATGTTGCCGCGCGCGGCATTGATGTCGCGGGCATCTCGCACGTGATCAACTTCGACCTGCCCAAATTCGCAGAGGACTACGTACACCGCATCGGCCGCACCGGCCGCGCCGGTGCTTCCGGCATCGCCGTATCGTTCGCCTCCAACCGCGACACGCCGCACCTGAAAAAGATCGAGCGCTTTACCGGCCACAGCATCGCCGCCCACACGATTGCCGGCATGGAACCCCGGTTCAAGCCGCGCCCGCAACCTGCCAGCCCGCGTGGCAAACCCGGCGGCTTCAGCCGCCACACCGCGCCGGACAGCCGCCATGCCCGTCCGGAAGGCGGGCGTCGCGAGGGGCATTCGCACAACCGCTTTGACTCCAGCGCGCCGCGCCATGGCGGCAACACCGCTACTCCCGGCCAGACGCGCCGCCCGGCATCCAGCTTCACGCTGGGGCGCGGCCACAATAGCGGAAACCGGTAGAAAGGTTGCCGGCCACAAACAAAAAAGGCACGCTGAGCGTGCCTTTTTTGCTTAGTTACTGCCGGTTTCAATCATCGTGCTTGTTTTTGTTTTTGTTCTTGTGCTTGTTCTTGCGCTCCCCCAAATGGCGGCCATTGTCATGATGCTCGTGGCGGTCTCTTTCTTCCACGCCTGAGTGCGAGGGTTCGGATTTCACCTTGACCGGGGCGGCCTGCGCCGGCTGGTCCTTGCCACCGATGGCTACGCCAGTTGCCGCACCTATCGCCGCACCCAGCACCGCACCGTTGTCTCCGCCCACCTTCTTGCCAACGACGGCGCCCGCAGCAGCACCCGCAGCCCCGCCCACTACCGCGCCGCCATCCACCGCGAATACCGGAGCGCTGAAAGCCAGCAGCGCCAGCGCCAAGTAAGCCTTCTTGTTCATGCCATCTCTCCTGTCTGAAAGCAAAATACCGCTTGGTCAAAATGACCAGCTCATTGGAGGGGGGGATTATAGCCTATTGATCCGACATGAATATGTTTAAAGTTTTCCGTTCGGGCTGAGATCGAAGGGCGAGGCATCAGGACGAATGGACTTCAAACTTCACTTGGCCGGATCAACAGTTCCCCTGCGGCGCCCGGCCCTGCCGCAGGCTGGGTTCAGCGAACCGACACCCGCGCTTCACCCGCCACCAGCTTGCCGATCACTACCGCGCGCGCAAATCCTTCGCTGTGCAACCGCTGCAAAATATTCTGTGCCGCCTCTTCGCCACAGGCGATCAACAGGCCGCCGCTGGTTTGCGGATCGGTCAGCAGGTTGCGCTGCCACTCGGCAAGGTTTGAGGCCAGTTCTACTTCGCAGCCGTAGCTTTGCCAGTTGCGCTGCGATGCGCCAGTGGCGAAACCCTGCTGCGCCAGCTCTCTTGCCGCAGGCAGCAACGGCAATTCCCCGAACGCCACTTCGGCTGCCAGCTGCGAGCCGTGACAGATGCCAAGCAGGTGGCCGAGCAGGCCGAAGCCGGTGACGTCGGTCATGGCGTGAACCGCATCCATTTCGGCCAGCCAGCTTCCCGGCGTATTGAGCTGCGTGGTGCTGTGCAGCATTGCGCCATAGCTTCCGGCATCCAGTTTCTGTTTTTTCAGGGCTGCGCTCAGGATGCCCACGCCCAGCCCTTTGGCGAGGATCAGCACATCGCCGCAGCGCGCCCGGTTGTTGCGTTTGATCTTGTCCGGGTGCACCAGCCCCAGCGCCACCAGCCCGTAGATCGGTTCCGGCGCATCAATCGAGTGGCCGCCCGCTACCGGCACCCCGGCCTGCGCGCAGGCCGCCGCCCCCCCCTCCAGAATCCGGCGGATGGTTTCCAGCGGCAGGGAGTTGACCGGCATGGCGGTGATGGCGAGCGCGAAAAGGGGTTTGCCACCCATGGCATACACGTCGGAGAGCGCGTTGGTGGCGGCGATGCGCCCGAAATCGAAGGCATCGTCCACAATGGGCGTGAAAAAATCCGTGGTGGCGACGATGGCCTGCTCATCGTTCAGGCGGTACACCGCCGCATCGTCGCCGCTTTCGATACCGACCAGCAAATCCGGGAAAGTTTGCGCCAGCGGCACGGTGGCCAGCATGTCGCGCAGCAAGGCAGGTGCGATCTTGCAGCCGCAGCCCCCGTGCGCAAACTCGGTGAGGCGCACCGCCATCAGCGTAACTGCCCGCCGGTATGCGCGGAAAAGCCAAGCGCGCTGGCCATGCCCGCCCCGAAACGCTTGGCAAGCCGCTCCGCCACCCCTTCACGGGTGGTGAAATCAACGATATTCTCGGCCTTGACGATGTCGCGCGCCACGCTTTCGATGCTGCCCATCTCGTCCGCCAACCCCATCTCTATGCTTTTCTGCCCGGTCCAGAACAGGCCGCTGAACATATCCGGCGTTTCTTTCAGGCGCTTGCCGCGCCCCTGCTTTACCACGTCAATGAATTGCTGGTGAACTTCACCGAGCATCTGTTTGACCAGCTCCTGGTGACGCGGGTTGATCGGCGAGAAAGGGTCCATGAAGCCCTTGTTCTCGCCCGCCGTCAGCAGGCGTCGCTCGACGCCGAGCTTTTCCATGGCGCCGGTGAAGCCGAAGCCGTCCATCAGCACCCCGATGGAGCCGACCATGCTGGCCTTGTTCACGAATATTTTGTCGGCTGCAACCGCCACGTAATACCCCCCGGAGGCGCACATGTCCTCCACTACCGCGTATAGCGGGATGTTCGGGTGCTTGGCGCGCAGGCGGCGGATTTCGTCGTTGATGTAGCCCGCCTGCACCGGGCTGCCGCCGGGGCTGTTGATGCGCAGGATCACGCCTTGGGTGTGTTTATCCTTGAACGCGTCCTGCAAGCTGGCAATCACGTTGTCGGCGCTGGCCTGGCTTTCCGGCGCAATCACGCCGTACATGTCCACCAGCGCGGTGTGCTTGCCGCTCAGCGGCGTTTCAGCCCTGTCGCCCATCCAGCCCAAAGCGAGGAACAGCAGGATGAACAGGTAAGCGAACGTCAGCACCTTGAAGAAAATGCCCCAGTGGCGCGCCTGGCGCTGCTCCTGGATGGCCGACATGGCGAGCTTTTCCAGCACGCCGCGCTCCCAGTTATTGTTTTGCTCTGACATAACGTTTTTCCTCAATCGGGCTGTGCCAGTATAGCAGTCATGCGCCCAGCCAGAACCACTCGCGCAGAGCGGCAAAATCACCCAGCAGCGCCAGCGGCTGCAACGCGCGCAACTGATCTTCCGGATGCGCGCCGTGCGTCATCCCGGCCGCATCAACCCCGGCATTGCGCGCCATTAGCAGGTCGTGCGTGGTGTCGCCCACCATCAAGGTGCGCTCCGGGGCAGCGCCCAGCTCGTCCATGATTTCCAGCAGCATCGCCGGATGCGGCTTGGAAAAGGTTTCGTCCGCCGTGCGCGAGGAGTGAAAATACTGCTGCATTCCGGTCGCCCGCATGGCGCGGCTCAGTCCGGCGCGGCTCTTGCCGGTGGCCACCGCCAGCCCGCGCCCCGCACCGTGCAGCTCCGCGATCAGCTCCCGCGCTCCGGCAAACAGCGGAATGACCTCGTCTTGTGCAAGAAAATGATGGCGGTAACGCTCCACCAGCGGCTCAACCATGGATTCCGGCGCATCCGGCACGGCATGCCGTAGCGCCCCCGCCAGCCCCATGCCGATCACGTGGCGTGCCGCCTCGTCGCTCGGCACGGGCAGCCCAAGATCGCGGCAGGCCGCCTGGATGGAGCCCGCGATCACCGAAGTCGAATCCATCAGCGTGCCGTCCCAGTCAAACACGATCAGGTCGTAATGCTTCGCCATCATTTAACCGGCAAAAAATAAGGCGCGGAGTTTACCACTTTGAGCCTTCTTTCGTGACACACCCTGTGTATCTGTTAGCATGGCGCGCCATGCTAACTACCGTCCAACACAACTGGCTGCTGTATTGCCGCCCCGGCTTCGAACGCGATTGCGTGCAGGAAACCCAGGCGCGCCAGGTCGAAGCCGCAACCGGGAGCGGCTTCGCCGTGGTGCAAGGCAAACCGCGCCTGGTTTACGCGCAACTCGCTTTCGCGCGCCAGCTCATTCATTTGCATGGCGAGGTAAATGATTTGCCGGAGCGCGACCGGCTCACGCCGCTGCTCGCCGCCCTGCCCGCCGAGCCGCAGCAATTCGGCGTGCTGTGGCTGGAAGTGCCGGATACCAACGAGGGCAAGCTGTTGTCCGGCTTCGCACGCCGCTTTCAGCCGCTGCTGGAAGCCGCGCTCATCAAGGCTGGCCGGATGAAGCATGGAGCGGAGCCGCGCCTGCACCTTTTCTTCCCGGACAAAAACCGCGCCCTCATCGGCAGCAGCGATCCGCGCAACAGCGCAGCGTGGCCCATGGGGATCCTGCGCCAGAAAATGCCATTTGACGCGCCAAGCCGCTCATACCTGAAACTGGCCGAAGCATTCGAGACATTCCTCGACAAGGAAGAACAGAAAACATGCCTCACGCCTGGTATGCTCGCGGTAGATCTGGGTGCCGCTCCCGGCGGCTGGACCTGGCACCTGGTGCAGCGCGGACTGAAAGTGATCGCCGTGGACAACGGCCCGCTGAAAGGCGCGGCAGCGCAACATCCCGCCATCAGGCACTTGCGCCAGGACGGTTTCCGCTACCGTCCCAAGCGACCGGTGGACTGGGTGGTGTGCGACATGGTGGAGCAGCCGCAACGCGTAGCGGCGCTGATGGCCGATTGGATCGCGTCCGGCTCGGCCGCACGCGCGATTTTCAACCTCAAGCTGCCGATGAAAAAACGCCTGGAAGCCTTGACCGGAGCGCTGGATGGAGTGCGCGCGGCACTGAATGCCAAAGGCATCCGCCATCACCTGAAAGCCAGGCAGCTCTACCACGACCGCGAGGAAATGACCGTGTTTCTGGCGCGGACGAAAAGATAGGGAGGACGATCCGCCGCCCGTTTTGAAATGTCAAAAAACAACCGGGATGCATTCCCGGTTGTTTGACAGACTGGTGTGGCGGCTGCTCGCAATCGCGGCGCGGTTGCTGGGCGGGGGAGGCGCCGTTTTGCAGCCCCGCCTCGATTGCGATCAGCCAGCTGTCCTTTCCGCTTACCTCACATACACTGCAGAGGTGCCAGGCATCCAGTGCAGTTCGCGGTAAAAATTTGCCAGTACGGTGTCGGGCTCGTTGACGATGAACGCGTCGTCACCCTGGGTTACCGCTGCCGCAACGGCAACCGGCTCACGGTTCAGGTCGCGCTCGAAGCTCGCCAGGACGGAGTCCCGCGCCGCAATGGCGCCGTTACCCAGCAGGTCGCGCTCGAAGCTGGCCGCGACAGCGCTGTCCCCCAGATTCAGCGAGAGGTTGATGAGGTCCAGCGAGTCTGCCCTGGCAAATGCCGTTGCAGCAGGAACCGGGTCGTGGCTCAGGTCGCGCTCGAAGCTGGCCGCTACCTGATCCGATTTCACGCGGTAGGCGCTGACGATGGTTTCATCGCCAAACGCGCGCTCGAAGCTGGCCGCGATCTGGTTTGTCCCGGCGCTGGAGGCGTTGGTGAAAGACTCGTTGATAAACGAGCGATCAAAGCTGTCCGCAACCGCATCGGTGCCGGCATAAGCAGAAGCTGGCAGCAAAGCAGCGGCAATCAGGGTCAAGGCAAGTTTGTTCAATTTCATGGTCGTTACTCCTCTGGTTAATCCGGGGCGATACGAAATGACCGCCTACGCCAGAATACATTGCAGTAACCGTGCCAATATTTATATCGTTTAATATCATTATATTATACCATGCTAACACTAATGCAGCGTTAACATTACACGCATTGAACGTCAACATTGTGTTTACAGTTAACGTTTAGACGGGCCGTATTCGCCAAAAATTTTGTCCAGCCGCAACATCGGGTTTTGCGCCGGGCAACAAGGCGAAAGGTGAGCCTGTACCAAAGTACAATTGCTCATGTCAGCGTGGCCGGGTACATTGCGCGCGAAAAGGCGCTATCGGTTCGCCCTGCTGTGCAACCATCAACTACGGGAGGAAAAATGAAAACCAAGAAAACCCTGCTTGCCGCAGCCCTCGGCACCAGCCTGCTTTCTGCCGCTACCGCCCACGCCGCCCTGGAGCTTACCCTCGGCAGCCAAGGCGTGTATGACACCGACCTCAACGTCACCTGGCTGGCCAACGCCAACCTGGCCGCCAGCAACACCTTCGGCGTAAGCGGCATCGCCGCAGATGGCCGGATGAGCTGGAACACCGCACAAAGCTGGATCGCCGCAATGAATGCAGCCAACTACCTGGGCTTTAACGACTGGCGCCTGCCTACCGCAACCGACACCGGGCCGCTTGGTTGCAACTG
Source organism: Nitrosomonadales bacterium (assembly GCA_016213335.1). Lineage (GTDB taxonomy): Bacteria > Pseudomonadota > Gammaproteobacteria > Burkholderiales > Gallionellaceae > VIKH01. The sequence goes on along the minus strand of JACRAQ010000013.1, from coordinate 4,703 downwards.
GTCAGTTAGTGGAACCGACTGCGGCTATAACCCTGACACTGCCGCTAGCGAAATGGCCCATCTTTACTTTAGCGAGTTAGGCAACAAGTCGTACTACAACACTACCGGCGGTTTCCAGTCAGGTTGGGGCTTGCTCAATACGGGAGACTTCAGCAACTTCCAGTCAGCCTACTACTGGTCTGGTAACAAATATGGGCCAGGCACCAACAGCGCATTTTCCTTTAACATGCAACACGGCCATCAGAGCGGAAGCGCTATAACCTACAATTTCTTTGCCCTGGTTGTTCGTCCTGGACAATCCATCGCCGCCGTCCCCGAACCCGAAACCTATGCGATGCTGCTGGCCGGTTTAGGCTTGCTGGGCTTCACGGCCCGGCGGCGGGTTCGCTCCTGAGCTTTTCCTCCGCGCAGCCACGAGGGCCGCGAATGCGGCCCTTTTGTTGTAGGATGGACGGAGCGCAGCGCCCCCCAGCCATCGCATTCCCGGAAAAATGGGCAGGGTTGCGCGCCACCCGTCCGCTTACCGAGATTCGACGCCGTGCCTTCCCGCCCAACCACCTGTGACATCTTTTGCGCCGTAGTGGACAACTATGGCGACATCGGCGTGTGCTGGCGCTTGGCGCGGCAATTGGCGAACGAGCACGGCGTCGCGGTACGGCTGTGGGTGGATGATCTGGCGAGCTTCCGCAAGTTGCGCCCGGAAATTGACCCGGAATTGCCGGTGCAGAATAGCGGAGGGGTGGAGGTCAGGCGTTGGGCCGCACCGTTCCCGGGGATGGCCCCCGCCGACCTGGTGATCGAGGCTTTCGCCTGCAGGCTGCCGGAAAGCTACATGGCGGCGATGGCGGCGCAGGCGCGCAAGCCGGTTTGGATCAACCTGGAACATCTCAGCGCCGAAGACTGGGTTGAAGGGTGCCACAAGCTGCCTTCGCCGCATCCGCAGTTGCCGCTGGTGAAGTATTACTTTTTCCCCGGCTTCACCCCGCAGACCGGCGGGTTGCTGCTGGAACGCGGCCTGCTGGCGCGGCGCGAGGCCTTCCAGCGCGACCCGCAGGCCATGGCCGCTTTCTGGCAGGCGCTCGGCGCTCCCTCGCCCAAGCCGGATGAAGCGCGCGTGTCGCTGTTTTGCTACGAAAACCCTGCGCTGCCGGAATTGCTGGCTGCCTGGGCGGAAGGCGATGCGCCGGTTTGCTGTCTGGTGCCCGAAGGGCGCGCCCTGCCGCAGCTGGCTGCGTTTTTCGGCCAGGAACAAGCCGCGCCGGGCCATGCGTTCAAACGCGGCAACCTGGAGGCGCGCGTGCTGCCGTTCGTGGAACAGGAGCGCTACGACATGTTGCTGTGGGCGTGCGACATCAATTTTGTGCGCGGCGAGGATTCCTGCGTGCGCGCCCAGTGGGCGGGGCGCCCTTTTGTCTGGCACATCTACCCGCAGCACGACGGTGTACATATGCAGAAGCTGCGCGCCTTCATGGCACGATATTGCACCGGGCTGCCGCCGGATGCGGCGCAGGCGCTATGCGGCCTATGGGAGGCCTGGAACGGGGAAGGCAGGCAAGGCGTTGCCCCACCCCTTCACATTCACGGCGCATGGAACGATTTCCGGGCGCACGGGTCAATGCTGCGTCAACACGCAACCGCATGGGCGCAACAACTTTCCGGCAACAGCCTCGCTTTGAACTTGCTGGATTTTTTCCGCGAAGTTGGTAAAATCCGCGCCTCTTAATTTAATTGTTTCAGGCAGGCAAACATGAAAATCGCTCAAGAACTCCGCGCAGGTAACGTCGTGATGGTGGGCTCCGACCCGCTGGTGATCCAGAAGGCCGAATATAGCCGTTCCGGGCGCAACGGTTCGGTGGTCAAGATGAAATTCAAAAACTTGCTTACCGATGCGCCGAGCGAGTCCATTTACCGGGCAGACGACAAGTTTGAACAAGTGATACTGGACCGCAAGGATTGCACCTATTCCTATTTCGCCGACCCGATGTACGTGTTCATGGATGCCGATTACAACCAGTACGAGGTGGAAAAGGACAACCTGGGCGACGCCATCAACTACATCGAAGACAACATGCCCTGCGAAGTGGTGTTCTACAACGACAAGGCGATTTCAGTCGAACTGCCCAACACGGTGGTGCGCGAAATCATATACACCGAACCCGCCGTGCGCGGCGACACCTCCGGCAAGGTGATGAAGCCCGCCAAGATCAACACCGGCATGGAACTGCCCGTGGCAGCATTTTGCGAGATCGGCGACAAGATCGAAATTGATACCCGCACCAACGAATTCAAAAAGCGCGTGGCAGCCTGATCGAACCTGTTGCGGAAAACAAAAAAGGCAGCCTCGGCTGCCTTTCTTGTTTTTGTTTCCCGGAATTACTCGATCTTCGCTTTGGCGCGCAGCTCGGCAATCGCATTCTGTACGGCCTGCTGCTGCAAGCGCTGCGCAATTTGCGGCTTGAGCTCCTCGTAGGTGGGCAGCTTGAGGTCGCGCACATCGTCCAGCTTGATGATGTGCCAGCCAAACTGTGACTGCACCGGTCCACTGACCTGCCCCTTGGTCAGCTTCATCACCGCATCGGCGAACGGCTTGACATAGGTCGTGGGGATGTTGCCGACGGGAACCCACCCCAAATCGCCGCCGCGTTCCCTCGATCCGGCATCCTTGGAATTGCTTTCGGCCAGCTTGTCGAACTTGCCGCCCTTTTTCAGCTTGGCTGCAATGGATTTCGCTTCGCTTTCTTTCTCCACCAGAATGTGGCGCACGCTGTATTCCTTGTTGCCCACACTATTCTTCAGGCTGTCGTATGCCTTGGTGAGCGCATCTTCGCCAAGCGGGTGGGTTTTCACGTAATCCTGCATAAATGCGCCAACCAGCACCTGTTGCCTGGTCAATTCCAGCATTTGCACCGTTTCGGGTTGCTTGTCGAACCCCTTCCTCACGGCTTCCTGCGATAGCAGCTCAATTGTGACCAGTTCGTCGCGGACGGACTTGCGCAGTTCCGGAGTATCCTGCTGGCCCTGGGCTGCAGCAGACTTGACGCGCAGTTCAAGGCGCTCCTGTGGAATCGTGACGCCGTTCACAACTGCGGCCGCCTTGCTTTCGGCATATGCCGGGCTTGCAGCCATTGCGCCGAGCAAGGCGAGAGCGGCAAGTTTGGAAGTATTTAGCATAGTTTGATCCTTGGGTTGGTTGAATTTGGAAATCGCGCTTCATCTGGCGTTCGGGTTTGCCATGCGGCGCACCTGTTTCGCGCCCCGCCAATTTTCCGAGCGCGAAATATACCATAACCTTGCCATGACCAGTTCGCCGAATGCGCCCCTCTCTCAGGCTGGCGCCGGACGGGTGTATCATCCCCGCCAGGCTTGGCCTCGCAACTCTAATTCCCCCGAGGAAAATACATGGATCTGAAAGAAACCCGCCTGGATTCGGCGGTTGTCTATGACGGCAATTTCATCAGCGTGCGCAAGGACAACGCCCTGATGCCGGACGGCAGCACCAGGACACGCGAATACATCGCCCACCCCGGAGCGGTCGCCGTGCTCGCCTTGCTGGATAACGGCAGGCTGGTGATGGAACGCCAGTTCCGCTACGCGCCGCAGCAGGAGTTCATCGAAATCCCGGCGGGCAAAATAGACCCCGGCGAAGACATCCTGCTGTGCGCGCAACGCGAATTGCTGGAAGAAACCGGCTATGCGGCCGCCGAGTGGACGCATCTCACCACCGCATGGCCGTGCATTGGCTACGCCGATGAGCAGATCATCTATTTCCTGGCGCGCGGCCTCACGCACCGGGGTAGACAGCTTGATGACGGCGAATTCCTCGAAGTGCTCGAACTGTCACTGGATGATGCGCTGGACTGGGTACGCCAGGGGAAAATCAACGACAGCAAAACCATGATCGGCCTGTTCTGGCTGGAAAAAACCCTGAACGGCTGGAAGAAGTAACCCGCCCCAGCATGGGGCACACCGCAGCCTGACGCACCAAGTTAGTGAATGGGTGCGCCATCCCCGGGCCGCGTTTCAGAAACCGGTATCAGGGCATTCGCAAAGGCCAGCGCCGGTCTTCGTTGAAGTGACCGATTGCAGAACGCGCGAGCAATCCGCGCCGTCCCATACTGGAACGAGACTTGCATACTGCCTGCCGGTTCGCAATTCTATATGGGCAAAACATGGAAAACCTGAAAACGGGCAGCGATGCGCTGTTCATTCTGCTCGGCGCCATCATGGTATTGGCGATGCATGCCGGATTCGCGTTTCTGGAGCTGGGCACGGTGCGCAAAAAAAACCAGGTGAACGCGCTGGTGAAAATCCTCACCGACTTCGCCGTTTCCACGCTGGCCTATTTTTTCGTCGGCTACAGCATCGCATACGGCACTAATTTTTTCGTAGGCGCAGAAGAGCTGGCGCAGAAAAACGGTTACGAGCTGGTGAAGTTTTTCTTCCTGCTTACCTTCGCCGCCGCCATTCCCGCCATCGTTTCCGGCGGCGTGGCGGAACGCGCGCGGTTCAACCCGATGCTGGCCGCCACCTTCGTGCTGGTGGGATTCATCTATCCTTTCTTTGAAGGGATCGCATGGAACCATCGCTTCGGCGTACAGGATTGGCTGAATGCCACTTTTGGCGCCGAGTTTCACGACTTCGCCGGCTCGGTGGTGGTACATGCGGTGGGCGGCTGGATCGCACTGGCGGCCGTGCTGCTGCTG
>JACRAQ010000097.1 GCA_016213335.1 Nitrosomonadales bacterium | reverse complement strand
TGCGCATCCGCAACCCGATCAAGGTGAAGCAACTGCACAAGGGCTTGCAGCAGCTCGGCGAAGAGGGCGCGGTGCAGGTGTTCAAGCCGGTGGATGGCGGCGACCTGATCCTGGGCGCGGTCGGGGTGTTGCAGTTCGACGTGGTTGCCAGCCGCCTGCAAGGCGAATATGGCGTAGATGCCGTGTTCGAGGGCACCAATGTCACCAGCGCGCGCTGGGTGACCTGCGACGACAGGAAAATGCTCGCCGACTTCGAGAGAGTACTGTCGCACAATGTCGCTTACGATGCTGCGGGCAACATGGCCTACCTCGCGCCGAACAATGTGAACCTCAAGCTCACGCAGGAGCGCTGGCCGAAAGTGGTGTTCCATACCACGCGCGAACACGCGGTGAAGCTCTGATGCTTTACATCGCGCCCAATGTATTCATCCCGGACCGCGACATCGACCTGACCGCCGTGCGCGCGCAAGGCGCGGGCGGGCAGAACGTCAACAAGGTTTCCAGCGCGATGCACCTGCGTTTCGATATCAACGCCTCCTCCCTGCCGGGCGAGTTCAAGCAGCGCCTGCTGCAACTGAACGACCAGCGCATCACCAAGGATGGCGTGGCAATCATCAAGGCGCAGGAATTCCGCAACCAGGAACAGAATCGCAACGAAGCATTGCGGCGCCTGAAGGCGCTGGTGCAAAGCGTGGCACAGCTGCCAAGAAAGCGCGTTGCCACCAAACCCACGCGCAGCTCGCAACAAAAGCGGCTGGAAAACAAGACCCGGCGCGGATCGATGAAAGCATTGCGGGGCAGAGTGGTTGAATAATTTTTCTGCTTGCGAACCTTGAACCAGGATTATCACGAAGCATTTGCGATGTCTCATCCCTGCCTGAATTGCGGCGCGTGCTGCGCCTCGTTCCGCGTCTCTTTTTACTGGTCCGAAACCGATGCCCATCCCTGCGGAACGGTTCCGCAGCAACTAACCGCGCCTGTCAGCCCCTTTCATGCCGCCATGCTGGGCACTGAGCACATGCCCTTGCGCTGCATTGCGCTGACTGGCGCAATCGGCAAATCGGCCTATTGCTCCATCTATCCATTGCGGCCCAGCACGTGCCGCGAATTCGATGTGGCCGACCCGCGCTGCGCCAAGGCCAGACAAGACCACGGCCTGCCGTTGCCCGAAATGGCTTCCGCACTATAAAACAAGCCGCCGCAGGCAAGCGCCCTGCGCCTGCCTCGTTTGATATAATCCGCCGCAAGCCGTAACCGCTCGCCTGACCTTCCTGCCCGCCGGCAGCACCACGCTCTGGCCGCATTCACGACACCGAGGAGACTGAATGGCTTTGCCACCACACAGCAAGCGCGGATTCCCGTGGCGCCGCGTCGCCGCTGTTTCTGTGCTCGCCCTGCTGGCGCTTGCCGCATGGTTCTTCACGCGCCCGAAACCGGTTTCCGTGGCCCTGGTGAAAGTGGAACGCGGCCTGGTCGAGGCCACGGTCAGCAATACCCGAGCCGGCACCATTAAGGCCTGCCACCGCGCCAAGCTCGCCCCTCCGGCTGGCGGCCAGATCGCGCAACTGCGGGTGAAAAAGGGGCAGCGCGTGGCCGCCGGGCAGGTGCTGCTGGAGCTGTGGAACCGCGACTTGCAGGCGCAGGAGCGGCTGGCGCAGGAGCAGTTGAAGACCTCCGTCGCGCGCGAGCGGGAAATCTGCACCGTCGCGGAAGCGGCACAGCGTGATGCCGGGCGCGCGCAGCAATTGCACGCGAAAAATTTCGTTTCTCAGGAAGCGATGGAACGCGCCACCTCCGAAGCCAAGGCGCGCCAGGCGTCCTGTGATACCGCGCGCAGCGAAATCGAGCAGAGCCGCTCGCGCATTTCCGTGGCGCGCGCGGGCCTGGATCGCATGGTGCTGCGCGCGCCGTTCGACGGCATCGTGGCCGACATCAGCGGCGAGCTGGGCGAGTATGCCACGCCCTCCCCGCCGGGAATTCCGACGCCGCCCGCGATAGACCTGATTGACGACCGCTGCCTGTTTGTCAGCGCGCCGATAGACGAGGTGGATGCCTCAGCAGTCAGGGTCGGGCAAAGCAGCCGCATCACGCTGGATGCGATCAAGGGCAAACCGTTCCCTGGCAAGGTGAAGCGCATCGCCCCGTACGTGATTGATATCGAGAAACAGGCGCGCACGGTGGAAGTTGAAGTGGAATTTGCCGAACCGCCGAATGACGCCAGTTCGCTGAAAATTGCCGGGCAAAAAAATAATGAAAGCCTGCTGGTCGGCTACAGCGCGGACGTGGAGATCGTGCACGACGCGCGTGAGCGCGTGCTGCGCGTGCCCACCCAAACCCTGATGGAAGGCAAGCGGGTGTTGCTGTACCGCCCCGATGGCGTGCTGGAAGAACGCAAGGTAACCACCGGCCTGGCGAACTGGGAGCACACCGAAGTCATTTCCGGCCTGAACGAGGGCGACCGGATCGTGTCCTCGCTGGACCGCGAGGGAGTGAAGGCTGGGGAACACGCCATCCCGGAAGCGGCCTCACCGGCAAAATGATTGAGTTCGCGGACGTCAGCCGCATCTTCACGGTGGGCGAGCAGGAAGTATCCGCCCTGCGCAACATCAACCTGAACCTGGCGGCGGGCGAATATGTTTCCATCATGGGGCCGTCCGGCTCCGGCAAATCCACACTCCTGAATTTGATCGGCCTGCTGGATCGCCCCAGCTCCGGCATCTACCGCCTTGACGGCCTCGATGTGACCACGCTGGATGACGAGCAGCAGGCGCGGGTAAGGCGCGAGAAAATCGGCTTCGTGTTCCAGTTCTTCCATCTGGTGCCGCGCCTGTCTGCCGCCACCAACATCGAGCTGCCGCTGATTCTGGGCGGCGTTCCGGCGGAACAGCGCAAGGAGCGGGTGGCGCAGTTGCTGCAAAACTACGGGCTGACGGATCGCGCCCATCATCGCCCAGACCAGCTTTCCGGCGGGCAGCGCCAGCGCGTCGCCATCGCCCGCGCCACCATCATGCAACCGGCGGCACTACTGGCGGACGAACCCACCGGCAACCTGGACCAGACTACCGGCAAGGAAGTGATGGGCCTGCTGGAAAACCTGGTAGGCCAAGGTGTAACCCTGATCCTGGTGACGCACGACCCGGCGCTGGGCCAGCGCGCCAGCCGCCAGTTGCGGATGGTGGACGGGCAGATCGTCGCGGATACCCGCAACGCGCCGTGAACCTCACCGATACCCTGCGTTTCGCTTCCGGCAGCCTGCGCGGCGCGCGCACCCGCACCCTGCTGATGATGCTGGCCATGTCCATCGGCGTGGCGGCGGTAGTCATTCTCACCGCCCTCGGCGAAGGCGCGCGCCGCTATGTGGTGAATCAATTCTCCTCGCTGGGAAGCAACCTGGTTATCGTGTTGCCGGGGCGCTCCGAAACGGCGGGCGCCATGCCCGGCATGCTGCTGGGCCAGACCCCGCGCGACGTGGTGCTGGATGACGCGCTGGCGCTGTTGCGCAGCGCATCCATCCTGCGCATCGCACCGCTGATCGTTGGCGCGGCGCAGGCATCGCACGAGGCGCGCAATCGGGAAGTGGTGCTGCTGGGATCCACTCCGGAACTGCTGGAGATACGCCACATGGAACTGGCGCAGGGCCGGTTCCTCCCCGAAACGGACCCGCACACCGCCACGCCAGTCTGTGTGCTGGGCGCCAAAATCCGGCGCGAGTTGTTCGGCTCGGAGCCAGCGGTAGGTGCGTGGCTGCGCATCGGCGACCGGCGTTTCCGCGTGATCGGCGTGCTGGCCTCGCAGGGCGAGTCCATGGGGATGAACACCGACAATCTGGTGATCGTGCCGATCGCTTCCGCGCACATGCTGCTCAACACCCAGGCGCTGTTTCGCATCCTGATCGAAGCCAAGGGCCGCGACTCGATCGCGCAGGCGCAGCGCGACGCAGAACAGATCATGATGGAGCGGCACGGTGGCGAGCGCGACGTGACCGTCATCACCCAAGATGCGGTACTGGCAACGTTTGACCGCATCCTGCGCGCCCTGACGCTGGCCGTCGGCGGCATCGCCGCCATCAGCCTTTCGGTGGCGGGCATCCTCATCATGAACGTAATGCTGATCGCGGTGGCGCAACGCACCCAGGAAATCGGCCTGCTGAAAGCGCTGGGCGCGCCACCCGGAGAAATACGCCGCCTGTTCTTTGCCGAAGCGGCGCTGCTTTCGATGGTGGGAAGCCTGTTCGGGCTGGCACTGGGCGAAATCGGCGCGGCCATCATCGGTCTGGTTTACCCCGCGCTGCCGGTAGCCGCACCGTGGTGGGCAGTGCTGGCGGCCTTCGGCACCGCGCTGGGAACCGGCATCCTGTTCAGCGTGTGGCCCGCGCGCCGGGCGGCACAGCTCGATCCGGTGATGGCGCTGGCAAGACGGTGAATCCGGGTATTCCGCCTTTATGTGGACATCTTGCTATACGGCGCACAAACATGCTATTAACCGCCACCGGGTACACGATAAAGGTATTCCATTTTCATTGCAGGAGGGCTGATGAGAGCAACGCTGAATATTGAAGACGAACTTTTCGCCAAGGCGCAACGTGTTAGCGGATTGAAAGAAAAAGCCGCGCTAGTGCAGGAAGGGCTCAAGGCATTGATCGAGCGGGAGAGCGCACGGCATCTGGCGCGCCTCGGTGGAACCGAGCCGCAATTGCAGCCTGTTCCCAGACGCCAGCCCGATCCGGCATGATCCTGGTAGACAGCTCGGTCTGGGTTGATTACCTGCGCATTGGTGAGCCAATGCTGGTTGAGCTATTGAACAGCAGCAAGGTGTTGGTTCATCCTTTTGTCATAGGCGAATTAGCTTGCGGCAACCTGAAAAACCGCAAAATGGTTTTGTCCCTGCTGCGGGATTTACCAACAGTATCTGTTGCCACCGATGAAGAGGTACTGTTTTTTATCGAAAAACACGGCCTGATGGGGCGAGGTATTGGATATGTAGATGCCCATTTGCTCGCTGCGGCCATGCTGGATGGAACCGCGCGACTCTGGACGCGGGACAAACGCCTTTACTCAGTGGCCGAAGCGATGAAATTGGATTTCCAAACCTAAGCATAGGCTGTTGCTCGATAATCTGGCTGAATTGCCTGCAAAGCTCGGTGGCGAGACGTGAAGGAGGCAACAAAGTGAAAACAGGTAATGCCGTGCTGCATCTGACCGTGGGTGAACCCGTGGAAGCCAGCCTTGCCCGCGCCGGTACCGTCATGAAAGCTGCCAGACAAGGCAAGCCCATACAACCTTATTTCGGCGTCGGTTTCGATGATGTCGGCGAACTGTTTTCTGTTTTTACTCCCAAGCGGTGGGAGCTGATCGGCGCATTACGGGAAGGCGGTGCGATGACGATCGCGGAACTTGCCCACCAACTTAAACGCGACTACAAGAACGTATACAACGACTGCGAGCACCTGATTGAATGGATGGCGATCGAGAAAAACGAGAGCGGTCTAGTCTTCTCTCCTTATGCCGAGATTGTAGTAGATATGAAATTGCCTGATAAGCGCGCAGCGTGATTAACCCGGCAGGCTGGAACGAATGCAACGGATAAGCCAATGAAAATCGTGGGTAAGCGCAAAGAACGGGGCATCACTTTCCACGCCGACGGCAATTTGCTGCGCGAGGGTGCATTGTTCAATACCGAGATGCAGAAAATGCAATCCACTTTCCGTTTCCCGCGCGGCGTGTTTCGCTATAAATCCCACGAAGAAGCAGATCGGCACATGATGGAATGCGTAGTCAACTCTATGGTTGCTGTTCGGAAAGCCAGACATGGCTGAAGAGGAATATGCCCGCCCGGCAACAATAGCCGACCTTAAAACGGTCATCCAATCGCTCAATAAAAATAAGGTGGATTATTTCCTGATTGGCGGATATGCCTTATTTGCGCACGGCTACTACCGCGCCACGACCGACATTGATATTCTCGTTCCGCCTACAAGAGAACAGGGGAAACGAGTAATCGAGGCGTTGCTGGCATTACCCGAAAGAGCGGGCGCGCAAATTGACCCCGCATGGTTTGACGAGGGCGAAACGATCCGCGTGGCCGACGAATTTGTTGTGGATTTGATGTTCAACGCCAGTGGCGAAACCAGCGAAACGCTTGCGCGCTATGCCGAGATTATTGATCTCGACGGTATCCCGGTGCGCACCCTGTCTCTCGAAGGATTGCTGCTGACAAAGCAAACAGTGCGGGATAAGGACGCGATGGACAGAATGGTGCTGCAGAAAGCGATAGAAGCCGCAAAATGAAAACCGCATACCTTGCTTCATTCGGCACAATTAAAGAGTGCGCCCGCAGGCTGGCTATAGCCGCTGGCCGGGGAATTTGCCTTTTTCCCAAGTCGGGATTATCTTGTCACTTGATGCGGCATGAAGAGCGGGAAGGTGGAGTGGCGGAAAACAATTCGAGCGTCCCCGCTTAACCGCGTTCCGGACAGAAGGAAAATTGATACCCGGAATTATTCGGCGGCTACAGGGCAGGCGACATGTTCAGGTTTGAGTGGGATTACCGGAAGGCGAAGAGCAATGCCTTGAAGCACGGAATTTCATTCGATGAAGCCGTCAGTGTATTTGCCGACCCGCTGGCGCTGACCTTTACCGATACCGATCACTCAGAAACAGAAGACAGAAGCCGAACCTATGGCATATCGAACCGGGGACGGCTCCTCGTGGTGGTTCACACCGAGCGCCGGAATAACGTCCGGATCATCAGCGCGCGAAAGGCGACCCGATATGAAAAAAACATCTACAAGCAAGGATGATCAGGACATTCCGGAACTCAGACGCGAACAGCTTGGGGCTGGCGTGCGGGGAAAATATTACAGGCAGTTCATGCAGGGGAGCAACGTAGTCGTCCTGCAGCCGGAAATCCAGAAGGCGTTCCCCACATCCGAGGCCGTCAACAAGGCTTTGTCCAGCATGCTGGCTTTCGCGCAGGAAACTCAGACCCTGACCCACCCAAAACGTCCGCCGCGCAAGCGGGCTGCGGCCTGATTGCCGAGATACGTCCCCCGATTGGGTAAAACAAACCGTGGTCTGTCCCCTATCGCGCGTGTCCCCTATCGCGCGCATCATCAACCCGCTGGATGGAGCATGATGATCGCCGTTGGCCGGGAAATTTGCTTTTCCCTCAGTGCGGGATTATCTTGCCATCCAGCTTGTATCTTTTTGGATCTTTAAGGGGTCAAAAATGAATTGGCAACAACACATTCACACCAACCCCGCCATCTGCAAAGGGCGCGCTTGCATTACCGGGACTCGCATAACTGTCAGCAGCGTGCTCGATAATCTGGCGGAAGGCATGGCGGTCGAGGCCATCATCGCCAGCTATCCGCCGCTTACCGAGGAAGATGTCCATGCCTGCATGGCCTATGCTGCGGCGCTGGCTCGCGAAGAACTGGTGCCGCTGGCGGCATGAAGTTCAAGATTGACCAGAATCTGCCGGTTGAAGCCGCAAAGTTGCTCGCTACGGCGGGCCATGATGCCATGACGGTCTATCAGCAATCGCTGGGGGGCGCTTCTGACGAACGCATCGTTGATGTTTGCAGGGATGAAGGCCGCATTCTGATTACCGCCGACCTCGACCTGTCAGACATCCGGCACTATCCTCCGGCACAGTCGCCGGGCTACATGGTGTTGCGCTTGCCACGGCAAAGCAAACAGGCGTTGCTTGACCTGTTGGCGAAAGCCATCCTTGAGCTTGCGACGCATCCAATCAAGGGGCTGCTCTGGATTGTCGAGCCAGATCGCTTGCGGATACGCGGTAGAGGGTGATTGGGGGAATGCGAGCTTGGCCCCTTTTGCTTTGCAGGAAGCGGGGCGGCGAAAAAATAATGCGAGCCTAGCCCCTTTTGCTTGCTGATAGCCGTTGGCTTGAAAATTTGCCTTTTTTAGGGCGGGATTATCTTGCCCACCGATGCGGCACGAGAAGCGTGAAGGTTTGTGCGGCAAGGAGCGGGGGCGGCAGAAAAATAATGCGGGCCCCTTTTCGCAATGCCTTTCGCAATGATTTATTCCTTGCCGATTGCAGCACGCTCCGGATATTCGATTGACGCCACGCCCCAAAACCTTACAATCTCCGTAAGTGCCGATCTCCGTTGGTTTGGTCCAACGAGGTTTATGCGCCACCGATAGTTTGGCGCGTTGAACAGGCTTGGGGAGGGCAGCGAATAAACGCTACTCTTGGGCGAAGCAGCAATGCCTTTTTTGCTGCAACATCAATCGAGGCCTATATGATTTCTAACTACAGAAGTAAACTCGTCGCACTTAGCTCCGCTCTTCTTTGTGCATGTGCGTCACCAACTGTTGTTCAAGCTGTAAAGCCTGGAGATAGTGGCTTAAGTTGCGCGCAATTGCAGAATGAATACGCAGATGCGGAGAACCTTAAAAAAGAGGCTGGCGGTGTTAAGGGAGTAACAGGCGGCAATGTTGCCCGCCTTCTTTTTTGGCCTTCAATTATTGGCACTTATATGAACGCAAACGAGGCTATTGCGGCGGCTGATAATCGTAAAGTCCATCTTGCTAATCAAATGATGCAGAAAAATTGCTCCATTCCCGCAACGCCGGAAACCGCTGATAACAAGGTTTCAGACCCCGCACAAGTAGCTGTCACAACTCCTCAACCAAAAGAGGTAAAGCTTGCAGAACTGAAGCGGCTCTATGATGCTAACCTGATTACAAAAGAAGTCTACGAAGAGCGACAAAAGGCGATTTTGGATAGTTCACGACAATAAATGCTTTCCACTCGGTGTTAGCGCGGTGCAATAAGCGGGTGCTGCGCCCTACGGATTTTCGTCATTCCGGCGCAGGCCGGAAAACAAGGCCGAAGGCCGCAGTTTCGAGGAACGGCCATCCAGTTGATAAAAACTTCCCGCAACGCGGGACAAGGCCCAAAGGCATGTTGGATAAAACCGCTGGATTCCGGCCTGCGCCGGAATGACGAAATCATGCTGCTCACCGACCTGATCCGCCTCACCACTTCCACCTTTTCGGCCTACCGCCTGCGCAGCTTCCTGAACGGCCTCGGCATCGCCATCGGCATCGCGGCGGTAATCCTGCTCACTTCTATCGGCGAGGGGCTGCACCAGTTCGTGCTGTCGGAATTCACCCAGTTTGGCACCAACATCATCGGCATCCAGCCGGGCAAAACACAGACGCATGGCGCCAGCGTTGGCGCCATCAGCTCGGTGAAGCCGATCACCATCGAGGATGCGGAGGCGCTGCGGCGCCTGCCGTTTGTCGAGCATGTCACGCCCATCGCACAGGGCAACGCCGAGGTGCGCGCCAACGGCAAGAGCCGCCGCACCACGGTGTACGGCGTCGGGGCGGATTTTCCGCGCGCCTTCCATTTGACGGTCAAGGTCGGCACTTTTCTGCCGGACGAAGAGCCCAGCCAGGCGCGGCCTTTTGTGGTGCTGGGCAGCAAGGTGCGGCAGGAAATATTCGGGGATGCCAACCCGCTGGGCAGCTATCTGCGTGTCGGCGGGCAGCGCTACCGGGTGATCGGGGTGATGGCGCCCAAGGGGCAGGTGCTGGGTTTCGATCTCGACGACACCGTTTACCTTCCGGCGGCACGCGCCCTGGAATTGTTCAACCGGGTCGGGCTGGTGGAGATTGATCTTACCTATCATCCTTCTGCCAATCTGGAAAAATTGCAGGAACAGATACACGCCGTCCTGACCGCGCGCCACGGGCGCGAGGACTACACAGTCATCCCGCAGGAAAAGGCGCTGGAAGTGCTGGGCTCGGTGCTGGATGTGATCACCTTTGCGGTCGGGGCGCTGGGCGCCATTTCGCTGGTGGTGGGCGGGGTCGGCATCCTCACCATCATGACCATGGCGGTGGCAGAGCTCACCAGCGAGATCTGCCTGCTGCGCGCCCTCTGGGCGCGGAAACAACAGGTGCTGATATTGTTCCTGGGCGAAGCCATGCTGCTTTCCGCAGCAGGCGGGCTGGCCGGACTGGCGCTGGGCATCGGCATCGCGCAAGGATTGCACTGGGCTTTCCCCGCCATGCCAGTGCAAACCCCGCTGCTCTTCGCGGTGCTGGCGGAATGCAGCGCGGTGGCGATCGGCCTCCTCGCCGGCGTAATGCCCGCGCGCCGAGCGGCGCTGATGGATCCGGTGGAAGCGCTGCGAACCGAATAGCAGCCGCTTCCCGTTATCCCAGGCCGGGCGAGCCGGAGCGTTTCCCCTTGGTGGGGTGAGCGCCAGGTATTCGCGTGTTCGCAAGCTCACCCACCCCCCAACCCCCTCCCGTCAAGGGAGGGGGCCTAAGCGTAGGCGGCCCCTCGGGGCTGCCACTACTCTTTGCCCAGCAAGGCTTCCCACAGCGCCAGCACCGGCGCGGTGCCGATCTCTCCCGCCTCAATGCGGCAGGGCGACTGGTTGTTCAGGCGCATTTTGTGTTGCAGGGCGCGCAGGCGGCGGTAAATGGCGCATACCGCTTCCGCCTGTTGCGCGTCTATCAGACCGAGCTCACCGGCGCATTTCAGCAGCGCCAGGTTGCCGCTGTTGGCGGTCAGCTCCGGGTGTAAGGCGGAATAGGCCAGCACCAGGAATTGCACCATGAACTCGATGTCCACCATGCCGCCGCTGTCGTGCTTGATGTCGAACAAGCCGCTCCTGTTGGCGTGCTCGTCGCGCATCTTTTGCCGCATCGCAACAATTTCGCGGCGCAACACTTCTTTATCGCGCGGCATGCACAGGACTTCGCGTCGGATGGCTTCAAACTGCCCGCCCACCCCCGCGTCCCCGGCGCAATAGCGCGCGCGCGTGAGCGCCTGGTGTTCCCAGGCCCAGGCGTGGCGGTGCTGGTACTCCACGAATGCCGGTATCGTGCTGACCAGCAGGCCGCTGGCGCCGTTCGGGCGCAGGCGCAAATCAATCTCATACAGGCGCCCCGACGAGGTGTGGCTGCTCAGCAGGGTGTTGATGCGCTTGGCCAGCTTGGCATAGATTTCCGCCGCATCCGGGTGCGGGTCGTCGTAGAGGAAAATGAGGTCGAGATCGGAAGCGTAGCCCAGCTCGCGGCCGCCCAGCTTGCCATAGGCGACGATGGCGAACTGCGGGCACTCCCGGTGTTTCACGCGCGCGTCGCGCCAGCACAGCTCCAGCACGTGGCGCAGGATCAGGTCGGCGAGGTCGCTCAGGTGGTCGCTCAATTTCTCCAGCGGCAGCAGCCCCTGCAAATCCATCGCCAGCAGACGGAAGGTCTGGCTGTGCTGGAACTGGCGCAGCGCGTCCATCTGCCGCTCGGTGTCCGCACCGCATTCGGCAAGCTGCTGTTGCAGGGCAGCACCCAGCGCGGCCCAGTCCGGCGCCAGGTAGATTTCGCGCGCATCCAGCAGCTCATCCAGCAGGATGGGATGCTGGATCAGGTAATCGCAGGCCCATTCGCTGGCACTGGCGATACCCGCCAGCGGTTGCTGCACCTGCGGGTATTCCGCCAGGAAAGCCAGATATGAAGCGCGGCGGCTGATGCTTTCGAGCAGGTTGAGCACGCGCGGCAAGGCCTGGTCGCGGTTACCCTGCGCGGCACACAGCGCGATGAACTGCGGGATCAGTTTGTCCATGCGCTGGCGGCTGGACTCGGGCAGCTGGCGGTAGCGGGCGCTGTTGCGGATTTGCAGCAGCCGCTCCGCAAGGTCTGCGGCGGCGCGGTAACCCAGCTCCCCCAGGCCGTCGCACACTTCTTCGGCCTGCATGTTTTCGCGCCAGAGCGGGCTTTCCAATTGTGTGCTGCCCGCTTCGTCGCTTTCCCCGGTGCTGAAAATTTTTGCAAACTGCTCGCTGACCAGCGTACGGTGCTGCTCCAGTTGCGCCAGCATGGCGGGATAGCCGGAAAAACCCATGCCTTCCGCCAGCAGCGCCTGGTCATCCGGGTTGTCCGGCAAGTCCTGGGTTTGCTGGTCGT
>JACRAQ010000095.1 GCA_016213335.1 Nitrosomonadales bacterium | reverse complement strand
TACAAGCTCGGCGACAGCATGTGCACCGCGCTGGCCACGCCGTTCTATCTGGATATGGGTTTTTCCAAGACCCAGATCGGGCTGGTCGCCAAGAATGCCGGGCTGTGGCCCGCCGTAATCGGCGGGTTATTGGGCGGCCTGTGGATGGTGAAGATCGGCATCAACCGCGCGCTATGGCTGTTCGGCGTGGTGCAGGTGGTGTCCATCTTCGGCTTCGCCTGGCTGGCCGCAGTGGGGCACCATGCCGAAATCACTGCGGTGGAGCTCGCACAGCTCGCCATCGTGATCGGCCTCGAAGCGCTCGGCGTCGGGCTGGGCACGGTCGCCTTCGTCGCCTTCATCGCGCGCGCCACCCATCCGGCTTACACCGCCACGCAGTTTGCGCTGTTCACCAGCCTGATGGCCGTGCCGCGCACCTTCGCCAACGCCGCCACCGGCTGGCTGGTCGAGGCGATGGGCTGGACAGGATTCTTTTTTCTGTGCGCCGCGCTGGCGCTGCCGGGGATGCTGCTGCTGCTGAAAGTGGCGCCGTGGAAAGAAACGGCAAACTGAAGCGAATTCGCGCGCTTCCGGCAGGGCACGAAAATTATCACCCGGGCAGTTACAATAATCCGGAACCGGAAACCCGGGCTGCATTCAAACGCAGGATGCCTGAGCGTGGCAGGTTGATTCAATCGCGGCGAAACATATGAAGCTTACTGTACCGAAACTGTTCCTGGCGGCAGCGCTTGTTGCCGTCTGCACCTCCGTGCCGGCGGCATATCAAGAGGTCGAAGAGGCCGAAGAAGCCGCCGATACCGGGGGCTATGCCGCGATGCTGGAAACGATCAGGCCGCTGGCAGCCCGAGGGGATGCGGAAGCGCAGTTTCTTCTCGGAGCCATGCACGAAAAAGGCCAGGGCGTTCCCAAAAACAACCAGGAAGCCGCCGCGTGGTACCGCAAATCGGCAACGCAGGGCTACGCAAAATCGCAGAACAGCCTGGGCGAGATGTATTTCAACGGCTACGGCGTGCCGCAAGATTACGCCGGGGCGATGGAGTGGTACCGCAAGGCAGCCGAACAAGGCAGCGCGGATGCGGGGTTCAACCTTGGCGAAATGCATTACAACGGCAACGGCGCCCCGCAAAACCGCAAGTGGGCGATTGCGTGGTTCCGCAAGGCGGCTGACCTGGGGGATGTGGAGGCGCAGTACCGGCTGGGGTGGATGCATTTCAAGGGCGAAGGAACTGGGCAGGATTACAGGGAAGCGGTAAAGTGGTTCCGCAAGGCAGCCGGGCAGGGCCACCCCGCCTCGCAGGTTTGCCTGGGATGGATGTTCCAGCAAGGCATGGGCGCCGCGCAGGATTACCGGCAGGCGCTGCACTGGTACCGCCGTGCCGAAGCCAGAAATTCAGAGGCGCAAAACAACCTGGGCGAAATGTACCAGGAGGGGCTGGGGGTGCCGCAGGATGACGCGGAAGCGGCATCGTGGTACCGGAAAGCCGCCGAAAGGAATCATGCGGAGGCACAATTCCGGCTGGGCTCGATGTACGAGCGCGGGAAAGGCGTGGCACAGGATTTGCTGCTGGCCCATATGTGGCTCAGCCTGGCAGCAGCAGCGGGAAACCGGGATGCCATCAAACGCATGGAGCTTGCCGAGACCGGCATGAGCGTACAGCAGATCGAAAAATCGCGGGAAATGCAGAAGGAATGGCTGGAGAAGCACCAATGAACGGACTGACAAAGATGGCGCTGCTCTGTGTGGCGGCATGTGCGGCGGCCGCCTGCGATCAGGGCGCGAAACCCGGCGCTTCCGCACGCCTTGAAGCGCCGCTGGAAATCCAGGGATACCGGCTGGGCATGAGCGAAAGGGCGGTGCTGGAGCATGGCGAGGCCTCCTGCTACAACCCTCCGGGAATACTGGATGCGGACAGGATATGCAGCGCCTCGACGAGCGTTGCGGGCCAGCCCGCGCTTCTGTTCTTTTATTTTTACCAGGACACCCTGGGAAAGCTGACCTTGACCATCCTGCCCCGGCACGGGCAGTTGTCGGAAGTGAACAGAATATTTTCCGGGGAGTTTGAGACGAAATACGGCAAACCCTCAACCGATAGCACCTTGGCCGCTACTTGGTCGCGCGGTGGCAGCGCCATCGTTATCAACCGTGGCGACGAGCGGACGATGGCGGTCAATCTGGTGTCAGACGAATACGAAAAAGAAAAAGCGCTCCGCATCAAGACTGCCGGTCGCGGGGTCGAAATTTGATCCCCCGGCAAAACATTATCTTTTTCGCGACGGCCTTCGCGTTGCCTGGCCCGGATGCCTGAGCTCCCGGAAGTCGAAACCACCCTGCGGGGGCTTGCGCCGTATCTGGCCGGGCAGGAAATCACCGGCGCTGTCATCCGCAACCCGCATCTGCGCTGGCCGATCCCGGCCAAGCTGCCAGCTGTTCTGCGTGGCCGGACTATCCGCGCGCTGCACCGCCGCGCCAAATACCTGCTGATCGAATGCGGTGACGGTACGCTGCTCCTGCATCTCGGCATGTCCGGCAGCCTGCGCCTCCTCCCTGCCGCCACACCCGCAGAAAAACATGACCACTTCGATCTGCTGCTCGCAAACGGGATGGCGGTCCGCTTGCGCGACCCGCGCCGCTTCGGCGCGGTGCTGTGGCATGATGGGGAGGCATCCCGGCATCCGCTTCTCGCGGAGCTTGGGCCGGAGCCGCTGCTGGAAGATTTTGATGCGGACCACCTTTACCGCGCCACCCGCAAACGCGGCACACCGGTCAAGACGGTCATCATGGATAATCGCGTGGTAGTAGGCGTCGGCAACATCTACGCCAGCGAAGCGCTGTTTCGCGCCGGCATCCGGCCGCAACTGGCGGCGAATAGGCTAAGCATGGCGCGCTGCGCCCGCCTGGTGCAGACGATACGGGAAACCTTGGCGGAGGCCATCGCGCAGGGGGGCAGCAGCCTGCGCGATTTTGTGGGCAGCGGCGGCAACCCCGGCCATTTCCAGCAGCACCACCGGGTGTACGGTCGCGCCGGCCAACCCTGCCGTGCCTGTGGCGCAACCATCAAACAGCTCCGGCAGGGGCAGCGCTCGAGTTTTTATTGTCCGGTGTGCCAGAAATAGGCCCCCCAAGCGGTTCTTGCCTCCTGCGGTGGATAGCGGCCTATATATATCTATATATTATCTATATATTGCCTATATATATCTATGCACAAAAATAATATTCTGGTAACCTATTTTCCGTTATCAATTTCAGCCCTTGGACTGGAGGGCGTTTCCGGGGAAGGCCATGGATCAGAACGGCGCGGATTCAGATGAACAGCAGATGGACATAAGCGATTGTCTGATATACAAAAATAGTTCAGGCAAAGCTGAATGCAGGGCGATCGCAAAACCCTGCCATATGGCGCGGTATTATCGGCGCATCAAGCTGTGCCTGCACCCGTCGGCAAAATCCTTTCCCGAGTTGAGCGAATAACAACTCGCACGGTTTATTGTTATTGAATGGGAATCAATGATGGACCTATATGACGCTACGACACTGGACAGAACGCAGATAGATATCAGCAACTGCCGGGTGCGCGCCCACAACACCGGCTCTGCCGAATGCATGGTCGTGGGGAACGACTGCCCGTGGCGCGTGAATGGCGGGCGCATGGTTATCGAACACGAAGTATTTCCCATCCTGTTTTGCAGGCATACTTCCGTGGACAGTATCGCCAGAGCCACGCGCAAGCGCCGGGGTTAACGGCAAGGATTCTGCCCCATCTGGGTCCGGCTTGTGTCCGGCCCGGCCTGCCCGGCTATTCCAGCCAGATAAACGTCCCCATTCTTCCGGTCACCCCATCCCGCCTGTAGGAAAAAAACCGGTCGCGGTCGGTGTAAGTACACAGATCGCCGCCGTAGATGCGGTCAACACCGAGCGCGTTCAGGCGCAGGCGCGCGAGCCGGTAAATGTCGGCCAGCCATTTACCATCCGCTCCCGATTGCGGGAGAGACTGCGGCGGCCAATTTCCTGCCCGGATTGACTCCCGCGCGCCTGGGCGCAGGGAAGGAACAAATGCCGCATCCGCCTCAGGCTGCCTGGCGATAAACGCTGCGCGCACTTCACCGCCGACCTCGAATGCCCGTGCGCCGATAGCGGGGCCCAGCCACGCCATCAGGGCTTCCGGCCGCACATTCATGGCGCGCACGGTTTGCTCGATCACGCCGTCGCACAGACCGCGCCAGCCAGCATGCACCGCCCCCGCCACGCTGCCCCGCTCATCGCACAGCAAAAGCGGCAGGCAATCCGCCGTCATCACCACGCACACCGCGCCCGCGCGCGATGAAATGCAGGCATCCGCCTGCGGCCCGCATACCGTTGCTGCAGCATCCACCACCACCGTGCCGTGCTCCTGCTTCAGCCACACCGGCTCGGACGGCAGCAGGGGTTCCAGCAACCTGCGGTTGCGCGCCACGGCCAGCGGCACGTCGCCGACATGGTCGCCGAGGTTGAGGCTGGCGTAAGGAGCGGCACTCACTCCGCCGTTGCGCGTGGTTTGCAGCGCCTTCACGTTCGGTGGCGCGGGCCAGCACGGGATGATGAAGCGCTCAAGCAGATTCATGCGATGCGCTCCTGATTTCTTCCAGCAACTGCGCCATGTCTTCCGGTAAAGGCGCCCGCCATTCCATCCGTTCGCCCGTGACCGGGTGCTCCAGCCCAAGCTGCGCGGCATGCAATGCCTGGCGCGGGAAAGCGGCAAAGATGGCGCGCAACGCGGGAGGACATTTGTGCACCCCACTGAGGTAGGTGCGATCGCCCACCAGCGGGTGGTGAATGGCAGCGAGATGCACGCGGATCTGGTGGGTGCGCCCGGTTTCGAGCCTGCAGCGCAGCAAGGTGCAGCCGGGGAAACGTTCGGCAATAACATAATGCGTGACGGCCGCTTTGCCGCCTTCCACCACCGCCATTCTGGTGCGCTGGGTGGGGTGGCGGCTGATCGGCGCATCCACCTTGCCGGCGCGCGCCACTTCGCCGTGCACCAGCGCATAATATTCACGCCGCGCCGTGCGCGCCTGCAACTGCCGCACCAGAGCGGTTTGCGCGATGAGCGTCTTGGCGATCACCAGCAGGCCGCTGGTATCCTTGTCCAGGCGGTGCACGATGCCGGCGCGCGGCACCCCGGAAAGCTGCGGCGCGTGATGCAGCAAAGCGTTGAGCAAGGTCCCTTGCCAGTTGCCGCTGCCCGGGTGCACCACCAGCCCGGCCGGCTTGTTGAGGACGAGGAGGCTGTCATCCTCGAACACGACGTTCAGCGCGATGTCTTCCGGCTGGTGGGGTTGCTCGGCAGGGTGCGGCTGCGGCGTGACTTCCAGCGTTTCTCCGCCCCACACCTTTTGCTTGACAGTGGCGGGGGCGCCATCCAGCTTTACCAGCCCTTGCTCCACCCATTCCTGCAGGCGGTTGCGCGAGTATTCCGGCAACAGCCTGGCCAAGGCCTGATCGAGGCGCATCCCGGCGCATTCGCCGGGCACCGTCAGGCCGAGCGGGGTATAATTGCCTGACAATTTTCCGGGTTCAGCCATGCGCCATAGTTTAGCTTTAATCCTGCTGCTGACGCTAACCGCTTGCGGCATTTTCTCGTCGCCGGACGACAAAAAACCCGACGCGAGCGCCACCCAGGCCAAGGAACTCTACGAGCAGGCCAGGGAAGAAATGGACGGCGGCCATTACGAGAAGGCCGTGAAGAGCTTTGAGACCCTGCAATCGCGCTACCCTTACGGGCGCTATGCGCAGCAGGCGCAACTGGAAATCGCCTACGCCTATTACAAACAGAAAGAGCCCGAGTCGGCGATTGCGGCAGCGGATCGTTTCATCAAGCAATACCCCAACAATCCGCACGTGGATTACGCCTATTACCTGAAAGGCCTGGTCAACTTCAACGAGGACCTCGGGCTGCTGGGCGGCGTGGTGCAGCAGGACCTTTCCGAGCGCGACCCCAACGCTGCGCGCGAGGCATTTGCGGCATTCAAGGAGCTGGTGACGCGCTTTCCAGACAGCCGCTATGCGCCCGATTCCAGACAGCGGATGCAATACCTCATCAACGCGCTGGCGCGCTATGAAATCCACGTAGCCGGGTATTACCTGCGCCGTGGCGCCCATGTGGCGGCCGCAAACCGCGCCAAGGACGTGCTCCGGGATTACCCACAGACCCCGGCCACGCTGGAAGCGCTGAAAATCATGGTGCGTGCCTACGATGCCATGGGCATGAGCGATTTGCGCGACGACGCGCAGCGCGTGCTCGACAAAAACGTTGCCAACGCCAATGCCGCGCTGGCCGTAAAGCACCCGAATTCCAAACTGGCTGCGCCGCAAAGCGAGAAATCGTGGTGGCAATTCTGGAAATGAAATTCTGCAGCGAATGCGGCGCACCGGTCGAGCTGCGCATCCCTCCCGGCGATGACCGCCCGCGCTACGTCTGCACGTCCTGCGCCACCATCCATTACCAGAACCCGAAACTGGTAATCGGCGCCATCCCCGAATGGGAAGATGGCCGCATCCTGCTCTGCCGCCGCGCCATCGAACCGCGCTACGGGCTGTGGACGCTGCCTGCCGGGTTCATGGAAAACGGCGAAACCACAGCCGAGGCCGCCGCGCGCGAAACGCTGGAAGAAGCCAGCGGGCGCATTGACGTCGGCGAACTGTACTCGATGTACAGCCTGCCTTACATCAATCAGGTGTACTTGCTGTTCCGCGCCAGGCTGCTGGACCTGAATTTTTCACCCGGCCCGGAAAGCCTGGAAGTCGAGCTGTTTGAAGAGCGGAACATTCCGTGGGACACCATCGCTTTCCGGCCTGTTCGTTATACCCTGCAACATTTCTTTGCCGACCGCAAAGCGGGGAATTTCCAGCTCCGCACAGGCAACCTGGAACCTCCCGTGCGCTGACAAAAACAAACCCTCATTCAGCCAGAGTCAACTTTGGAGGCAACATGAAAATACTATGCTTGGCGCTAACCCTGTTTGGGATATTCATGGCCGGGAACGCCCGGAGCGATGACCTCTCCGCGTTGCAGACTGCCGTGCACATCGCGCAGGATGAGATGGAAAAAGCCCTGAAAGAACGCGACGCCGACATCCGGCGTGTGGCCAAGGATGAAAAGGATCTGGAGGAACTGAAATCCCAACTGGAAGCTGACCGGAAAAGGGCATCACAGTCGGCCAGCCGCTACATTGAAAGCAGGAAAAAACACGACAAGGCCCAAGCCGCCCTGGATAAGGCCTGGAAAAAGTAGGCCGGCCCGCGATCTGCCGGTTGCGGCTGGCCGAAACAGGTAAAGCACAGCCCCCGCCTCGCCCAGCCGCTTCCGGCACACTCACCCCACCTTGGGCAGATCCGCCAGCGAGGCCTTGATCTCGGCCTCGGGGTAATAGAAATCGCTCAGCTCGCCTGCGAGATATTTGTCGTAGGCGGCCATATCGAAGTGCCCGTGGCCGGAAAGATTGAAGAACAGCGTTTTGGCTTCGCCGCTTTCCTTGCAGCGCAATGCCTCGTCAATGCAGGCGCGGATGGCGTGGTTGGACTCCGGCGCCGGGATGATTCCCTCGCTGCGCGCAAACATTACCCCCGCCTCGAAAGTGGCAATCTGCGGCACCGCCAGTGCCTCGATCAATCCCTCGTGATAAAGCTGCGACACCAGCGGAGAATCGCCGTGGTAACGCAGCCCGCCAGCGTGAATGCCGGGCGGCATGAAATTGTGGCCCAGCGTATACATCTTCATCAGCGGCGTCAGCCCGGCGGTATCACCGAAATCATAGGCGTAGGCGCCCTTGGTCAGCGTCGGACAGGAAGCCGGTTCCACCGCCACCAGCCGCACGTTTTTGCCGGCTGCCTTGTCGGCGAGGAAAGGAAAGGCCACGCCGCCGAAATTGGAGCCGCCGCCGCACGGCGCGAACACCATATCCGGGTAGTCGCCCACTTTCGCAAACTGCTTCTTCGCCTCCAGGCCGATGATGGTCTGGTGCAGCAGCACATGGTTGAGCACGGAGCCCAGTGCGTAGTTGGTGTCCGGGCGCGATGCCGCTTCTTCCACTGCCTCGGAAATGGCAATGCCGAGCGAGCCGGGGTTGCCCGGGTCTTTCGCCAGGATGGCGCGCCCGGTCTGCGTTTCGCTGCTGGGGCTGGCAAACACCTGCCCGCCCCAAGTCTGCATCATGGAACGGCGGAACGGCTTCTGATCGTAGCTCACGCGCACCATGAAGATGCGCACCTCCAGCCCGAACATTTTCCCCGCCAGCGCAATGGACGAGCCCCATTGCCCGGCGCCGGTTTCCGTCGCCAGGCGCTTGATGCCGGCCTGCTGGTTGTAATAGGCCTGCGCCACCGCCGTGTTGACCTTGTGCGATCCGGCTGGCGATACGCTTTCGTTCTTGTAATAAATCCTTGCCGGCGTGCCCAGTGCGGCTTCCAGGCGGTGCGCGCGGAACAGCGGCGAGGGGCGCCACATGCTCAGCGCTTCGCGCACCCGCCCGGGAATCGGTATCCAGCGCTCGGCGGAAACCTCCTGCTCGATCAGCCCCATCGGAAAAATACCCGCCAGCGCCTCCGGGCCGATGGGCTTGCCGTCCGGCCCCAGCGGCGGCGAAGGCGGGTTGGGCATGTCGGCAACAACGTTGTACCAGTGCGCCGGTATCTCGGATTCATCCAGCGTGATTTTGGTTTGGATCATTTGTTTTTTCTCCTGTTGATACGGCGTGCGAAGGCTACCCTGCCGTCTGGCGCCAGTCAACCGGCCGCCCCCTGGCTCCAGCATGGTTGAAGCAGCGCCGCAATCGGACGATAATCTGCGCCTCAAATGCGGCAAAGCCAATGACCCATTACCTGCTCCTCCTGATCGCCACGGTGTTCGTCAACAACATCGTGATGGTGAAGATACTCGGCCTGTGCCCTTTCATGGGGGTGTCGAAGAAAGTGGAAGCCTCCATCAGCATGGGCGCCGCCACCACGTTTGTGCTGACGCTCGCTTCCGGAACCAGCTACCTGATCCACGAATACCTGCTCGGTCCCGAACTGGAATACCTCACCACGCTGTCGTTTATCGTGGTCATCGCGGGCATCGTGCAGTTCACCGAAATGGTAATCAAAAAAACCAGCCCGGTGCTGTACCAGGTGCTGGGCATCTACCTGCCGCTGATCACCACCAACTGCGCGGTACTCGGCATCCCGCTGCTCAACGTGCAGGCCGGACACAACTTCATGGAATCGCTGTTCTTCGGCATGGGCGGCGCGCTCGGGTTTACCCTGGTGCTGGTGCTGTTTGCGGGTATCCGCGAGCGGCTCGATGGCGCGGATGTGCCGGGCATATTCAAGGGCTCGGCCATCGCCATGGTCACCGCCGGGCTGATGAGCCTTTCCTTCATGGGATTCTCCGGATTGGTGAAATGATGTTTCGGCATCCTGCGTTTCTTTCGGAAAAAATCCCGCCATGTTGACCGCGCTGCTGGTGATGTCGGCCATCGCTCTCGCACTCGGCGCGGCGCTGGGATATTCCGCAATCAGACTCAAGGTGGAAGGCAACCCTCTGGTTGACAAGATTGACGCCATCCTGCCGCAAACGCAATGCGGCCAGTGCGGCTATCCCGGCTGCAAACCCTATGCGGCGGCGATTGCCTCCGGGGAGGCGGATATCAACCGCTGCCCGCCCGGCGGCGAAGAAGGCATACGCAAACTGGCGGATCTGCTCGGCGTGGAGTTCAAACCCTTCGGGAACGAAACGGCCGGCCCGAAACCCAAGTCCGTCGCGTTCATTGACGAGAACGTCTGTATCGGCTGCACACTATGCATCCAGGCCTGCCCGGTGGATGCCATCGCGGGAGCGGCCAAGCAGATGCACACCATCATCGCATCGGAATGTACCGGCTGCGAGCTGTGCGTGGCGCCCTGCCCGGTAAACTGCATCAGCATGGTGCCGCTGCCGCAGACCCCGCAGACCTGGAAGTGGCAATACCCTGTTTATACGTTGGCGCCAGTCAAATGAACCAGAAAATGTTTAGCCACGGATTAGCACGGATTGGCTCGGATAAAAAGCGGGTTCGTGTAGTTTCAGGCAGTAATTTGCCTACTCGCATGCACGGTTCACGCAAGGTTTTATCGGTGTCCATCCGTGTTAATCCGTGGCTAATGACTTCTCTCCACATAACAGTTCCTGCCAGATGAGGGCACTCCACCATTTCCACGGCGGCATCCATCCGGAAGAGCACAAGCTGGAGTCTTCCGGATTGCCCATCGCGCGCGCGCCGCTGCCGCAGCGCCTGACCCTGCCTTTGCAGCAGCACCTCGGCTCCAGGGCCAAGGCTGTGGTGCAGGCGGGCGACCGCGTGTTGAAAGGCCAGTTGCTGGCGCGCGCCGAAGGCGAGATGAGCGCCGCAGTTCATGCGCCCACCTCGGGCTTGGTGCTGTCCGTAGACTTGGGCGCGGTGCCGCACCCCTCTGGCCTTCCGGACCTGTGCGCGACCATCGAGCCGGATGGGGAAGAGCGCTGGATCGAGCGCGCCACACTGGATTTTTGCGCTCTGCCCAAAGCAGAGCTGCTGGTGAGATTGCGCGATGGCGGCATCGTGGGACTGGGCGGAGCCACCTTCCCCGCGCACCTGAAATTCGACCTCAAGCCGGCGCAGGCAATCCGGACGCTGGTGCTGAATGGCGCGGAATGCGAGCCGTGGATCACCTCCGATGACCGGCTGATGCGCGAGCGCGCGGCGGAGATCGTGCAGGGTATCGAAATTCTGCGCCATCTGGTGAACCCGGCCGAAACGCTGGTCGGCATCGAAGACAACAAGCCGCAAGCCATCGCCGCCATGCGGCAAGCCTGCGCCAATACCGGCATCGAAGTGGCCGCCATTCCCACGCTTTACCCCACTGGCGGCGAAAAACAGCTCATCAAGGTTCTCACCGGCAAGGAAGTGCCTTCCGGCGGCTATCCCCTCCATATCGGCGTACTGTGCAGCAATGTGGCGACGGCATATGCTGTGCACCGCCTAGTCAACTGCGGCGAACCGGTGATTTCGCGGCTGGTGACCGTCACCGGCAATGTGCGGACGCCGCAAAATTTCGAGGCGTTGCTGGGCACCCCGATAGAGGATTTGACGAAACTCGCGGGCGGCGCCCTGCCCGGCTCGGCGGACTACATCCTAGGCGGTCCGATGATGGGCTTGCACACCAGCAATGGGCGGCTGCCGGTGGTAAAAAGCACCAATTGCATCATCGTCAAATCCCCGCAGCTCTTCCCCCCGCTGCCCCCGGCGCTGCCTTGCATCCGCTGCACGCGTTGCGCCGACGCCTGCCCGGCAGATTTGCAGCCGCAGGAGCTGTACTGGTTTGCCCAAGCCAGAAACTTCGACAAAATTAGAAACTACCACTTGTTTGATTGCATCGAGTGCGGCGCCTGCAATTATGTTTGCCCCAGCCATATTCCGCTGGCGCAGTATTTCCGTTTCGCCAAAAGCGAGATCCGGGCGCTCGAACACGAAAGCGCCGCCGCCGCCCTGGCGCGCGAGCGGTACGAGTTCCGCCAGATGCGCATCGAGCGCGACAAACAGGAAAAAGCCGAGAAACTGGCGCAGAAAGAAAAGGCCGCGCTCGCTGCCAGGCAGCCTGCTGCTGCACCCGTTGCGCCGCAGGATAGCAGCACACAAGCGCGCATCCAGGCCGCTCTCGAACGCGCCAAGGCGCAGGCTGCGGCAGTCACGCCAAAAAACATGGATGCCCTCACACCCCAGCAGCAAGCCGAAATCGCCGAAATCGAAGCGCGCCGCGCCAGGGCGCGCGAATTGGCGCAGGCACAGGATATACCGCACAACTCAAACAACGCAGATTGAGCCACGGATGAACACAGATGAAACACGGATGAAAAATCTGGCGCACGAAGAGTGGACCAAAGAAATCATTGGCGCGGCTTTCGAGGTGCACGATATATTGGGGTATGGATTCCTGGAGCGGGTTTATCAGAAGGCCTTGCAAGCTGAACTGATTAGCCGTAGGTTGCGGGCAGAAATCGAGCACCCTATCAAGGTGACATACAAAGGGTTTGTCGTTGGTGATTATTTTGCCGACTTATTAGTCGAGGAATCGGTAGTGGTGGAGCTGAAAATCTCGACCTCATACAACCCGCAAGATGAGCCGCAATTACTTAATGAACTTAAGGCTACTGGCTTCAAGGTCGGGCTGCTGATCAACTTCGGGCGAACCAGAGTTGAATTCAAGCGACTTGTCTTTTAATCCGTGTTTCATCCGTGTTCATCCGTGGCTAAATTGTAATTTGCGACTAAAACCCAACCCATGAACTCGCCCTACATCCATCAGGCGCCCAGCGTTTCCGCAATCATGCTCAAGGTGCTGCTCGCGCTCGTGCCCGGCATCGCGCTGGCCGTCTGGTATTTCGGCCCGGCTATCCTGGTGTCGCTGGTGCTGGCCAGCCTCACTGCGCTGGCCACCGAAGCGGCCATGCTCAAGCTGCGCGGCCGCCCGCTCAAACCTTTCCTGGGCGACAACAGCGCACTGGTCACGGCGTGGCTGGTGGCGCTGTCCATTCCGCCGCTGGCGCCCTGGTGGCTGGTGGTGGCGGGTGTCGCGTTTGCCATCAGCATCGCCAAGCACTTGTACGGCGGGCTGGGCAACAACCCCTTCAACCCGGCGATGATCGCTTATGCCGTGCTCATCATTTCCTTCCCGGCGCACATGACCCATTGGCTTGCGCCGCATGGCCTGGGCACTATCGAGCTGGATCTCACCAGCCAGCTGCGCTACATTTTTTCCGGTGTCTTGCCGGGCGGCACGGCGCTCGACGCCGTCACTGCGGCGACGCCGCTGGATACGCTGAAAACACAGTTGCATCTCGAACGGCCGGTGAAGGAAATTCTGGAAATGCCGGTTTACGGCTATCTGGCGGGCAAGGGCAGCGAGATAGTGGCGCTCGGTTATGTGGCTGGCGGTTTCTATCTGCTGCTTAACCGCATCATCACCTGGCATGTTCCTGTCGCCTTCCTCGGGACGCTGTTTGCCGTGGCCGGTATTTTTCACCTGATTGATCCGGGTCAGTACGTTGCGCCGCTGTTCCACTGGATGTCCGGCGCGGCGATGATAGGCGCGTTCTTCATCCTGACCGATCCGGTGACCGGTCCGACCACCCCGAAAGGCAAGCTGGTCTTCGCTGCGGGCGCCGCCATTCTCACCTACGTCATCCGCGTCTTCGGCGGCTTTCCGGATGGGGTGGCGTTCGCCACCCTGCTGATGAACCTCTGCGTGCCGCTGATTGACACCTATACCCAACCCAGGGTGTTCGGCGAGAAGGGCGGCAAAAAATGAAGGTGTCTCCCGCCAGAACCACGATGGAAGCTGCACTCAGGCTGCTGGTTTTCGCCCTGCTCGGCACTGCGGTGCTGGCCTTCACTTTCAACTTCACGCGCGAGCTGATCGTGAAAAGTGAAGAGGCGGAAAAGCTCAGGCTGATAAAGCAAATCGTGCCCGTCTCACTGTTCGACAACGACATCGTCAAGGACGCGCTGGCCATCCCGGCCAACCCGCAGCTCGGCACCACCCGCCCCGGCGTCGCTTACCGCGCGCGCCTGCAAGGCAAACCTTCCGCCGTGGTGCTGGAAGCCGTCGCGCCGGATGGCTACAGCGGCAAAATCAAACTGGTCGTGGCCATCCGCGCGGACGCCAGCATCTGCGGCGTGCGCGTGGTGCAACACAAGGAAACCCCCGGCCTGGGCGACTACATCGAGTTCGCCAAGAACCGCTGGATCAGCCTGTTCGACGGCGCCTCGCACCAGCGTTACCAGGAAAGCGACTGGAAAGTGAAGAAAGACGGCGGGCAGTTCGACTACCTGGCGGGCGCGACCATCACTCCGCGCGCAGTGGTCAAGGCGGTGCACAAGGCGCTGCACTACTACGAAGAGAACCGCGAACAGTTGTTCGCCGGAAATGCCCCGGCGCAGCCAGGTGCCGTTCCTTGAGGCCAGAGCCGGACGGGCCGCCGGCATCCGGTAAGCGGTTGACTTTGCACCGTGATCTCCCCGCTTCCTGTAGCCGGCCGCTTTTCACGGGGCGAATTTAGTTGCTCCCCGCTTGAGTTTCTGGTATTAAAGCGCGTTCCAAAATTTTGTTGCCCGTTTCTGGAGATACACAATGCCGGTACAAACCACCAAACCAGTCGCCCCGTACAAGCCAAAAAAGGGGGAGGCTTACATGAGCCCCAAGCAACTGGATCATTTCCGCTCCATCCTGAACGAAATCAAGCACGGACTGGGAGAAGACATAGACCGCACGGTGCATACCATGCAGGACGAAGCCACGGTGTTTGCCGACCCGAACGACCGCGCCAGCCAGGAATCGGACGTGAGCCTGGAACTGCGCAACCGCGACCGCGAGCGCAAGCTGATCAAGAAAATTGACGAAATGCTGGCCAAGATAGACAGCGGCGATTACGGCTATTGCGAAAAGTGCGGCGTGGAAATCGGCCTCAACCGGCTGGAAGCGCGCCCGACCGCGACGCTGTGCATAGACTGCAAGACGCTGGATGAAATCCGCGAAAAGCAGGTTGCCGGCTAAACGTCAGGATCGCATCTCAAAGGATGCGGACGACGGCCTGCTTGGTGAATAAACTGAAACCGAGATACTCGTAATTCCAGCCAAACCTGGTGACGGCTTCCTGGAATGCCCTGAACTCATCTTCGCGCCAGTGCTCGTTGCCGAGATATTCGTCGAAAACGATGACGGTTCCAGCAACGATGCGGCCGGCCAAAAGCTCCAGCACCGTTTTCGTCGAACTATACAGATCGCAATCCACATTTACGAAGCGTACCGGGCCGGCATTCCCGCTCAGGAATGGCGGCAGGGTATCGTCAAACCAGCCCGCGTGCAGGGTTACGTTTCCCGGCACGGAAGGAAGCGTTCCTTTGGTGCTGTAACTCCCCTTCGGTTCATCGTGCCACGCTTCGGGAATCCCCTCGAAGCTGTCAAACCCGTGTACAGCCTGACGGCCTGCCAGCGCGGCAATCTGGCGGATCGAGCACCCGAACCGGACGCCGAATTCCAGGATCAATCCCTCGTTGCGCGCGGCGCCCATTCCGAGCCTGAACGCCTGAATGGGGCTACCCGTAATCGGCGGAAGCTTCTCGCCCGCCGATTTGATATACCGCCACGCATCCAGCCGTGCGCTGAACAAGCCCGCGCTTCTTCCGCCCGTATCCAGATAGGCTGACGCCTCATCAGCTCGCCCGGAATAATCGAGCAGCATCCCCAGAAAGAACCGGTAATCCGCATTGGACGGGGCGATCTCGACCGCCTTCCTCATGCACTCGATTGCCGGGGAGACTCCCTCCGCATCCAGCAGCAAAGCGTGCAGGTTGTACCACGCTGCCGCGAGAGCGGGGTTGAGGGCGAGCGCCTTGCGGTAGCTGGCGATGGCCTCGCCGGTTTCACCTTGCTCCTGAAGCGCGATGCCCAGGTTGTAGAGCCAGTCCGCGTTATCCGGCCTGAGCGCCAGCGCTTCGCGGTGGCTGGCGACCGCCTCGTCCAGCTTGCCCAGCACCTGCAACGCATTCCCGAGGTTGCTGTGTGCCTCGGCCAGGTCCGGCCTGAGCTCCAGCGCTTTGCGGCAGCTTTCCGCAGCCTCCTCCAGTTTGCCCAGCTCGTTGAAAACGATCCCGATGTTGTAGTGCGCCTCGGCGAAATCCGGCTTGAGCGCGAGCGCCTTCTGGTAGCTGGCAGCCGCCTCCTCCAGTCTGCCTTGCGCGTGAAGCGCGATACCCTGATCAGAGTGCAAGGCGGCCAGTTGCCCGGAAAGCGCGTCCAGCATTTGCAGCGCCTCCGGGCTGTCCGGCGTATCCCGGAGCGCTTGTTTGCAGGCGTCTTCCGCCTGCAGCAAGCGCCCGGCCCGGTAATGCTCGGCAGCAAGCCGGAGGCTTGGCGCGGCAGGCGCGCTCGCGTGGGCGCTCACTGCCGGAACATCCTGCTGCTTCAGGCAGCACTGCTTGTATTTCTTGCCACTGCCGCAGGGACAAGGGTCGTTGCGTCCGATTTTTTTCATGGTGATGTAATGCCTCGCTTGAGCATTAATTATCGTTTCTCGAACAGCGCGCGCAGCCTGGCATTATCCGGCTGGCGCACCACCCCTCTTTCGGTGATGAGCGCCGTCACCAGTTCGGCAGGCGTCACATCGAAGGAGGGGTTGCGTATCTTTACCCCTTCCGCCGCCCAGCGGCAATCACGGAAGCCTTTCACCTCGTCGGCTGAACGCTCCTCGATGGGAATATCCGCACCACTGGCGATGTTCATGTCTATGGTGGAGAGCGGGCAGGCCACATAAAACGGAATCTGGTGGCGGCGCGCCAGCACCGCCACCATGTAGGTGCCGATCTTGTTGGCCACGTCGCCGTTGGAAGCCACGCGATCAGTACCCACCACCACCGCGTCCACCTCGCCGCGCGACATCATGAAACCCGCCATGTTGTCGGTAATCAGCGTCACCGGAATATTCTCCTGCACCATCTCCCACGCCGTCAGCCGCGCGCCCTGCAGGAAAGGGCGGGTCTCGTCGGCGATCACGGAAATTTTCTTGCCCGCCTCCACTGCCGAGCGGAACACGCCCAGCGCGGTACCCCATCCTGCGGTAGCCAGCGCGCCCGCATTGCAGTGCGTCAGCACGCGCGCGCCATCCGCGAGCAATCCGGCGCCGAACGCACCCATCGCGCGGTTGATGCGGATATCCTCGGCGAGAATTTCATGCGCCTCGGCAAGCAGGCGCTGCGCCACGGCAGTATTGCTCTGGCTCTTGACACTCTCCCACACGCTGCGCATACGCTTCAACCCCCAGAACAGGTTGACTGCCGTCGGGCGGCTGGCAGCCAGCACGGCGAAACCGGCTTCCATGCCATTATCAAACTCACTCCGTTCGCCCTGAGCCTGCCGAAGGGTGGACGACAGCCGCAGCGCCTCCAACGCCACACCGTACGCCGCCGCCACGCCGATGGCCGGCGCGCCACGCACTACCATGCTGCGTATCCCCTCCGCCACCGAGGCGGCAGAGTCGTAAACGAGATATTCAAACGCAGCGGGCAGAATACGCTGGTCTATCATCTCCAGCCTGTTGTGCGCCCAGCGCAGGGTTTCAACTTTCATCGGCGTGTCCTGTTCTCAAGAAATATTGCGGCTGTTTCAACTGAATTTGCAATGCGGTAAGCCCCGCTATTATCCACGGCAATCCGCCCGGACGCACAGCTCACCTGCGCCCGGACAGGTTTCCCGCCGCCAGCCCTGCAAACGCATCAAAAATCCTCCTGCCATGCGCCTGCAGTCCGGCCGGGGTCAAATGCGTCATATCGGCTTTTTCCAGCCCCTCCATCGAGGTGAACACGACAAAGCGGTCATTGGCGGAAATTTGTTTCTGCTGTGACAGGACTGCCGGATTGAGCCCGACCCAGGGGTGTTGCTCATCAACACCGAGGATAACCGGCAAGTTTGGATCCTGGGCGATGTTCTCCCTGAAATCCCGGATAATATTGCTCAAGCGTTGGCCGTAAGACTCAGTCTGATTTTCAGGTTTTGCGTCAGACTCTCCCTGTATCCATACCAGCGCCCTGAATCTAACGGTGTGCCCCTGTCCGGAAAGCTGCGCGACGGCCTTCCCCAGCTCCGAAACCATCTGGTCATACATACCGCCCTCGCCGGGCCCCTTCCAGTGCTCCGCCAAGCTGGCACTGCCCAGCGAATACTTGAATATTGCCGGCTTGTATTTCGCTTTCAGCAGAGAACGGGAAAAGGTGATTTCCGGCCCGAAATGCCCGGCAGAAAAGCGGCCACCCTGTGCCTGAAGATACGTCCACTCGTTATTTGACGCACTGTGTTGCGGGGTATTCCAGTAGAACAGAATTCTCTGGTCAGCGCCGTCCGGATCGGCTGGATAGCCTTGCGCATTGCCCTGCCAGCCCTGCATGTTCGATTGGCCGACCAGCACGAAAAGATCGAGCGTCTCGGCGCAAGCGGAACCGGCACATGCGCATGTTATGCATATCGCGGCAACAAAACCGGCAAAGGTTTTTCTCATACGCTGTATTTAATGCCGGCACACCCGTCAATCCCCCTCAAACTCGCACAGCGCAAAAACCTTGTGGCCGTGCTTCTCCAGCCGCTTGCGCCCGCCGATGTCGGGCAGGTCAATGACAAAACAGCATTCGACGATCTCTCCGCCCATTTTGCCAAGCAGCTTGCAGGCCGCTTCCGCCGTGCCTCCTGTGGCGATGAGGTCATCTACCAGCAGCACTCTCTCACCTTTTGAAACTGCATCAGTATGAATTTCAATGCGGTCAGTGCCGTATTCCAGTTCGTAGTCGTGGCCTATGGTTTCCGCGGGCAGTTTACCCTTCTTGCGGATCGGGATGAAACCCTTGCCCAGCACGTAGGCCAGCGGTGCGCCAATGATGAAGCCGCGCGATTCTATGCCCGCAATCTTGTCGATTTTCATGCCGCCATAGCGGCGCGCCAATGCATCTATGGTGGCGCGCATGCCGACTGGATCCTTGAGCAGGGTCGTAATGTCGCGGAACATGATGCCCTGCTTGGGGTAATGCGGGACAGTACGGATTCTGGATTTGATAGGCATACGATCTCTCCCTTGTAACGATTTTAAAAACTATTCTTGTCCACGAAAAACACGAAAGGCACGAAATGAAAACAAAAAATGACGGGCTAGAAAAACAATGTTTGAATTTTTTCGTGCTTTTCGTGTTTTTCGTGGATCATCGCTTTTTTACTTTTTCAACACTCTTCCAGCCACTGCGTCCAGTTGCGCAACCTTCGCCGTGTCGCGTGCTTCAGGTGCGGTGATGATGGCGTATTCCAGCGCGCTGCGGCAGGAGCAGGCACCACCTTTATCATCCCCGATCACTTTCGGCGCCACCTGTTTCACCAGCGCGCGCGCCTTGCCGGCGTTCGTCACCAGCACTTTGATGATTTGCTCCACCGTCACGTCGTCGTGGTCGGGGTGCCAGCAGTCGTAATCCGTCACCATCGCCACCGTGGCGTAGCACAGCTCGGCTTCGCGCGCGAGCTTGGCTTCGGGCATGTTGGTCATGCCGATCACGTCGCAGCCCCAGGAGCGGTAAAGTTCGGATTCCGCCAGGCTGGAAAACTGCGGGCCTTCCATCACCAGATAGGTGCCGCCGCGCAACGCGGCGATGCCGGACTCCCTGGCCGCTGCTTCGATGTGGTCGCCCAGCCTTGTACACACCGGATGCGCCATCGAGACATGCGCCACCAGCCCGCTGCCGAAGAAGCTTTTGTCGCGCGCGAAGGTGCGGTCGATAAACTGATCGACGATGACGAACATGCCCGGCGCAAGGCTTTCATGCAGCGACCCCACCGCGCTCACCGAAACGATGTCGGTCACACCGAGGCGCTTGAGCGCGTCAATGTTGGCGCGG
>JACRAQ010000012.1 GCA_016213335.1 Nitrosomonadales bacterium | reverse complement strand
CCCGGCCAACACCAACGCGCTGATCGCCATGAAAAACGCCCCCGACCTCGATCCGCGCAATTTCAACTCGATGATGCGCCTGGATCACAACCGCGCCGTCGCGCAAGTCGCGCAGAAGCTGTTCCAGCCGATACACGACATCAAGAAGATGATCGTCTGGGGCAACCACTCCGGCACGCAATACCCCGATCTGGACCACGCCGAGATTCGCGGCAAGCTGGTGCGCAACCTCCTGCTGGATCAGACCTGGGTGGAAAATGAATTCATTCCGACGGTACAGAAACGCGGCGCAGCAGTCATCGAAGCGCGCGGCCTGTCCAGCGCGGCGAGCGCCGCGAATGCGGCCATCTCGCATGTGCACGACTGGATGCTCGGCGCGCACCACAACAACTGGGTGTCCATGGGCGTGCCTTCCGACGGCAGCTACGGCATCCCGGAAGGAGTGATCTACGGCTTTCCGGTGCGGTGTAACCACGGCCAGTACCACATCGTTCAAGACCTTGAGGTCAGCGAGCAGGGGCGCAAACGCATGGAAGACAGCTACCGTGAGCTGATGGAAGAACGCGAGCACATAAAACATTTGCTGGGGTAAGAAGCGCGAGCGCGGGGAAAAACCCATAAGGCCGACGAAACCTGACCGGGGTATCCGCTGTCTGACTAGCCCGAACCCGGCAAACTGGAATCAGGAAAATGGCGCTTTCGATCACCGACGATTGTATCAACTGCGGACTTTGCAAGGACGAATGCCCGACCGGGGCGATCACCGAGGGTGATTACATCTATGAAATAGACCCGGACAAATGCAACGAGTGCGAAGGTTACTTCGATCAACCCCGTTGCGTTGCCGTCGGCCCGGTAGATTGCTTCCTGGATGCCGAGGGCAGGCCGTTTCGCCTGCCGCGCTAGCAACAGGCAGTGCCCTTCTCTCCCGCCTTTGCTGGCGGTACAGCCACCAAAGGGTTAAGGAAACGCTGAATAAGTCTCATATTGTCATTCCGGCGGAAGCCGGAATCCAGTAATTTCAATGGGCTGGACACCGGCTTGCGCCGGTGTGACGACTTATTCAGTGTTTCCTTAATTAATCAGCCCAACGGTAATTATCGCTTCATACGTGCCTTTTTTGCCATTGCGATTTGAGAAAGCATGCTTTGGCAAGGTTGTCATGGCCATATTGACTTTGTCATCCAGCCCGGAGCTGAGCATAAAGAACCTGTCGTGCTCATCCGGCACATCCGGGTTGTCATGCATGTGTGCAAATATATGGATCTGGTAAAGCGTTGCGAAAAAAGAATCGGGGTATTTCACACTAACTTCGATATCCTTTTTCGGCGGCTTGTCTCCTGTATTAATCCTTATCTCATACGGTAAACGAGCCCCTGTGGCGTTGGCCTGAAATACATCCTGAATCGCGGGAGATGCAGTAACAAACACCCTGACATCCTGGGTGCTGTCGAAAGTACCGGAAGGGAATATCACGGTTGCATATCCATCCAGGTCAACCGCTTCGCCAATAGGCGGCACCTTGCCGGCTATTGCCCGCTCTTCCAGGCTCATGATGGTTACGATAACCGGCTCATCCGATTCGCTCGCCGTTTCAACCGAAATTTCATTCCGCTTTTGCAGCTTTACGGGTTTTGCAAGAAGTTTTATGAGTTGCGCAAGCGTCTTTTGCTGCTTGCCAAGCTCATTTGCAGAAAAGATGGGCTTTCCGTTTAACTTGATGACGATGCTGCCTGCCTTGCTTTCACCGCCCGCATGGACTTGCACAGAGATGATGAATTTCTGGTTGATGTCCTCAACGGTAAATTTCTTAACCTCTCGCCGGGATTTTCCGCTGTCAGAAAAATACACCTCCGGGCCAAAGACCAGAGAATGGCCATAGGAACACGGAGTTAATCCCATGCAAAGAAACAGCAGCAGTACTGCAGAAATGCAGGTATTGGATACTTTTTTCATGATACCCCCTGGACCATGCACTACAACACCTGCTTGTATGCTACCCGAAAAGCCGAGAAATATTTTGCGGCCAGTGATCGCCTGGCATGGAGAGGCCTGCCTCTACAACGTCACCTTTTGCGAATGATGCGGCTGCTCCAGGTAATGCCTGGATTGCATGTCGGTCAGGCGGCTGGCGGTGCGGGGAAATTCGCCGGAGGTCGCGCCTTCGGTAAAAAGCTCCTGC
Source organism: Nitrosomonadales bacterium (assembly GCA_016213335.1). Lineage (GTDB taxonomy): Bacteria > Pseudomonadota > Gammaproteobacteria > Burkholderiales > Gallionellaceae > VIKH01. Next base: position 28,268 of record JACRAQ010000012.1, on the reverse strand, counting down.
GGCGCGGCATCAGATGAAGCCACCAGCCGGACGTTGTTGTCATACAGCACATCCACCAGCCAGGTGAAGCGCCGCGCCTCGGCAGCCTGCTCGGCGGTCATTAGCGGGATGTGCGACAAGAACACGGTGGGATAACGGTGGGCGATCTCAAGATATTCCTCCTGTGCATGCGCCCCGCAGCATAACACCTTGAAATCGAACCATACCACGGTGCGCGCGGCTTTTCTCACCGGGATCTTGCGCCCCATGACCTCGATGGGCTGGTCGCTGCACGCCATCCCGGCGGCGATCCGCTCGAACAAGGCTGCCATGCGTGCCTCGTTCGCGGCCCTCCCCTCGGCACCGGCTGCCACGAGGAACATCGGCTCGCGCGCCACCGCACGCAAGCGGTAATCGCTACCGCCGTCCACGTTCAATACTTTCAGCTTGCGCTTGAGCACCTCAATCGCAGGCAGGAAGCTCTGCCGCTGCAAGCCATTCGGGTACAGGCCATCCGGCGAATAGTTGGAGGTGGTCAGCAGCACCACGCCGCGCTCCAGCATCGCTGACACCAGGCGCCCCAGGATCATCGCGTCGGCAATGTCATCTACGTGAAATTCATCCAGGCACAACACGCGAGTGGATTTCTCCATGTTGTCGGCAAGTGCGGCCAGCGGGTCTTTTTTGCCGGCAAGCGCCTTCAACTCGTGATGGACTTCGGCCATGAAATTGTGGAAGTGGATACGGCGCTTGCGGCGATACGGCAGGCAGGCGTAAAACGCGTCCATCAGGAATGTCTTGCCGCGCCCGACTCCGCCCCAGAGATACAAACCTTCCGGCACTTCCGGGCTGAGCAGGCTGCGCCCAAGAAACTGGTTGCGCCTGGCCTTGAATTCCACCAACTGCTGCCAGAGCGCATCCAGCTCGTTGATCGCATCGGCCTGGGCGGTGTCATAAATAAAGCCAGGCTGCTCACTGGCGGCCTGATACCAGCCTTTGGGGCTCATGCTGCCGTCGCCGGGAATGTCAAAGGTATGTTCAGACATGGCCGGTTTGGCGCAGCCCTGTGGCGGACACGGATTTGCAGCTCAACGTCATCGGGTAAATTCTCTGATCAGCTAGGAAGCCTTGCCGACCTTGCCGATTTTCACGCGCCATTCCGCCGGGCCGGTTTCATGCACCGAGGTGCCATTGCTATCCACCGCCACGGTGACCGGCATGTCCTGCACCGTAAATTCGTAGATGGCTTCCATGCCAAGGTCGCCGAAGGCCAGTACCTTCGATGCCTTGATCGCTTTGGAAACCAGATAAGCCGCGCCGCCGACGGCCATCAGGTACACCGCCTTGTGCTGCTTGATGGCTGCGATGGCCTCGGGGCCGCGCTCGGATTTGCCCACCATGCCGATCAGGCCGGTCTTCGCCAGCATCGTCTCGGTGAATTTGTCCATGCGCGTCGCGGTAGTGGGACCGGCTGGGCCGACCACTTCGTCGCGCACGGGGTCAACCGGGCCGACGTAGTAGATGAAGCGGTTGTGGAAATCCACCGGCAATTTCTCGCCGCGCGCCAGCATGTCGGTAATGCGCTTGTGCGCGGCGTCGCGTCCGGTGAGCAGCCTGCCGTTCAGCAGCAGCGTCTCGCCCGGTTTCCAGGTGGCGATTTCGGCGCACGTGATGGTATCGAGGTTGACGCGGCGCGACTCGGCGGAAGCTTTCCATTCGATCTTCGGCCAGTCCTCCAGCGCTGGCGGGGTGAGCACCGCCGGGCCGCTGCCGTCGAGCGTGAAGTGGATGTGGCGCGTCGCAGCGCAGTTGGGAATCATCGCCACTGGCAGGCTGGCGGCGTGTGTCGGATAGTCCCTGATCTTCACGTCCACCACCGTGGTGAGGCCGCCCAACCCCTGCGCGCCTATGCCCAGCGCATTGACCTTCTCGTACAGTTCCAGGCGTAATTCTTCCACGCGGTTCTTTGCCCCACGCGCCTGCAGCTCCTGGATGTCCACCGGCTCCATCAGCGCCTCCTTGGCGAGCAGCATGGCCTTCTCCGCCGTGCCGCCGATGCCGATACCGAGTATGCCCGGCGGGCACCAGCCCGCGCCCATCTCGGGCACGGTCTCCAGCACCCAGTCCACGATGCTGTCAGAAGGATTGAGCGCGACGAACTTGGATTTATTCTCCGAGCCGCCGCCCTTGGCCGCGAGAATGGCCTCCACTTGATCTCCCGCAACGATCTCGTAATTGATCACGGCAGGCGTGTTGTCGCGTGTGTTCTTGCGCGCACCGGCGGGATCGGCCAGCACCGAGGCGCGCAGCATGTTGTCCGGATGCAGGTAAGCACGGCGCACGCCTTCATTGATCATATCGCTCACGCTCATCTTTGCGTCCCAGCGCACGTCCATGCCCACCTTGACGAAGGCCGTCACGATGCCGGTGTCCTGGCAGATCGGCCGGTGCCCTTGCGCGCTCATGCGCGAGTTGGTGAGTATCTGCGCGATGGCATCGCGCGCCGCAGGCGACTGTTCGCGCTCGTAGGCCTTGCCCAGCGCCTGGATGTAGTCGAGCGGATGGTAGTAGGAAATGTATTGCAGCGCGTCAGCGACGCTGGAGATGAGATCTTCCTGGCGAATGGTTGTCATGTGATTGAGCTTCGGGTTAATAAATGTGTGCGGGTTTCTTTTTCACTTGCCTTTGCCTCGTTACTCGCCGGCGTAATGTATCTTGCGCAAACCACCCGTATTTACGAGCACATCGCCAGCTTACGGGTTATCCATCGGCATTTTTAAATACACAAATGTCAGTGCCGGTTGAATTTGACCCAATGTGTTGATTGAGTTTTGGCCCAGGGCTGGTTACTGATTCTTGAATCAGCAACTGTGAATAAGTCTACCAGATTACTGGTTTGATTTTGAGGTGCGCGGGGAATTCGTCAAGCAATTTGCACTCTTTCACGAAGCCACTAAATTTCTGGTAGCATGAAATGTGTTTCCTGAATGATGCAAAGGCAGGAGTATGCTTCCTTCCCTACCAGAAATTATTATGGCTTTTAGCTGCTACGAATAATTCTGGTCAAACGTCCTGCTTCTATCGCTCCTGCATGAATGCGCGGGAAACGGTGCAAGATAATCCGCATTTCACTCGGAATAGAGGTGGTGGCTTATGCGCGTCGCAATCATCGGCTCCGGGCCTGCCGGCTTCTACGCTGCGGAAGCACTGCTCAAGCGCACCGATGCGATAGTCCACGTGGACATGTACGACCGCCTCCCTACCCCCTTTGGCCTGGTGCGTGGCGGCGTCGCGCCCGACCACCAGAACATCAAGGCCGTTACGCGCGTTTACGAAAAAACTGCCGCGCGCCCCACATTCCGTTTCCTGGGCAATGTGTGTCTCGGGCGCGATGTGTCGGTAGAAGAGTTGCGCCAGCACTACCACCAGATTATCTATGCGGTGGGCAACGAGGCCGACCGGCGCCTCGGTATTCCCGGAGAAGGCATCGCGCGCTGCACGCCAGCGTCCGTCTTCATCGGCTGGTATAACGGGCATCCCGACTACCGCCACGCAAAGATTGATTTGTCTGTGCTCCGCGTCGCGGTGGTCGGCAACGGCAACGTCGCCATTGATGCCGCCCGGATTCTGCTGCGCCCTCCCGCCGAGCTCGAAAAAACGGACTTGGCCGAACACGCGCTGGAAGCATTGCGCAACAGCCGGGTGCGCGAGGTCTTCATACTCGGGCGGCGGGGGCCGGAGCAAGCCTCGTTCACGCCGCCAGAGCTTAAAGAGCTGGGCGAGATGGAAGAGGTTGACCCGGTTGTCCTGTCGGGCGAGCTTGCGGGCTGCACCATTCCGGAATCCGAGGGTGGCTCGCAGCAGGAAAAAAACCTGAAGATCCTCCAGTCATTTGCCGCGCGGCCGCCTGCCGCAAAATCGAAAAAGCTTCACCTGCGCTTCCTCGTCTCGCCGGCCGAAGTAATTGCAGACGCAGACGGCAACGTGGCCGGACTCGTGCTTGAAAAAAATCGCCTCGAGCCCCAGCCGGATGGCACGGCGCAAGCGCGCGGCACCGGCGAGATTGAAGTGCTCGATATCGGGATGGTATTGCCCGCAATCGGCTTTGCAGCCAAACGGATTGCCGGCGTTCCCTACGACGAGAAAGCGCGGATCATCGCCAACGAAGACGGTCGCGTGGTTGACCCTGCCAGCCGCGCCGTGGTGCCCAACGAATACGTCGTCGGCTGGGCGCGCACCGGGCCCCAGGGACTCATCGGTTCACACAAACCCGCGTCCGCCCACGTAGTCGGGCACATGATCGCCGATGGCGCCGGGCTTGAGGCGCGGGCGCTGCCGGAGCCCGATACGATCCTCTCCCTGTTGCGACAGCGTGGCGTGCAGGTTGTCTCCTTCGATGACTGGAAACGGCTTGAAGAAGTGGAAGTAGCCCGCGGAGCGCGGCGCGGCGCACCCCGCGACAAAATTACCGACGTTGCGGCAATGCTCGACCTGCTCGGCCAGCACTGAGAAAAGCGCATCAACGCTGGCCACGTTGTCTTGATGCGGCGCCCAATGGTGCGATAAGAAAATCACTTTCCGCTGAAGCGTTTCAGCATTTCCTTATATTTCTCATGTTCCCTGTATCTGGCAAGTACGGCATCCACTTCTTTCTTATCTATAAAGCGCGGCTTCGCCAGGTATTTTCCGAGGATGATTTCTTTGACGTTGTCATCTGAAAGCAGGAGAGCATCCAGCAAACAGGCGGGTTTTTCCATAATGAACTTGGTCTCAAGCATGTCCTTGAACCCTTCCTCAACTTCCAGGTTCTTTCCTATCTTTGAGGCTACGTCAAGATAAGCAGCAGTCTTCTCGCCAGAGTTGCAATTCAGGGCGGCCACTTCGGCTTTGTTGATTATCATCAGGAACTTGAAATACTGGCCGTCGTAAATATCCGAGAAATTCTCCTTGAGGCATTCCAGAGTCTCGTTTTTCCCAGAACAGGGTTTTTCAACCCTGGCATGGGCAGGGTTTGCCGCCGACAGGGCAATGGCCAACGATAGGCAAACGAACCGGCAGACTTTCATGGTTTTTCTCCTTGAACTAAAAAATTATCTCTTGGGATGCGCCCGATAAGCAAACGGTTGGCAAAGCGTTGCCGTTATCACGATGCTCCGGGTTTGCGTTGTTCCGGCCGCAGGCGCGGAGCGAGCAACGCCTCTGCGGCATCGCCATCAACCGGGTTGCCATTTGCGTCCACCAGCGGCTGCTCGAAATCGTTCCAGCCGCGTATGCCGGTCTTGAGCGAAGCCACGCTGACATAGCCCATCTGCCGCATCGTGTCGGCGGCAAGGGCGGAACGCTTGCCGGAACGGCAGACGATAACGATATCCACTTCGCGCCCGGCAGCCAGCACGGGTACGGTTTCATCGTAATCCCATTCGCAGGATTGCTCCAGCACGCCGCGCGGCGCATTGATCGAGCCGGGGATGCGCAGCATGGCAAACTCCGCCGGCTCCCGCACATCGAGCAGGATGAGCTCGCGGCCCGCATCAAGCAATGCACGCACGTCCCAGGGCTGAACTTCTTTCACGCGGGTGAGGGCGTCGGCAACCAGGTCATCATAGCGCTTCATATATTATCTTTCAGCGTTTTCGTCTGCAGTGCCTTGCACGATGTCAAACACCGCGAGCGATTCCACGTGCGAGGTATGCGGGAACATGTTCATCACCCCCGCCGCCTTGAGCGTATAACCCTTCTGGTGCACCAGCACCGCAGCATCGCGCGCCAGGGTGGCAGGGTTGCACGAAACGTACACAATGCGGCGCGGCACATCGGCGCCCAGCGCCTTGACCAGCTCAATCGCACCATCGCGCGGCGGGTCAATCAACCATTTGTCGAAGTAGCGGCCATGACACGTTACTCGCGTAGCGAGCAGATCGCGGGAATGGCCGCAAGGCCGCGCCTCGCTTCCCTGCAGGCTTTCTCCGCCCGCACGGAAGCGGCTACCGAGCTGCGCAAGCGCTGCTTCGTTCATCTCGAACAGGTTTATTGCCACGAATTGCGTGTTTGCCGCAAGCCCGTTATAGGCGGCATTCTGCTCCGCACGCCGCACCAGCGCGGCGCTGCCTTCGATGCCCACCACCTGCGCGCCGCTGCGCGCGATGGGGAGGGTGAAATTGCCCAGGCCGCAGAAGAAATCGGCAATACGCTCGCCGGGGCGCGGGTCGAGCAGGCGCAGGGCGCGGCTGACCATGAGCCGGTTCATGGCGCCGTTCACCTGGGTGAATTCGGCCGGAGCAAACGGCATGGTGATGCCGAACTCCGGCAGGCTGTAGGTCAGCGGCGGCGCGTCCAGCGGGTAGAACGGCACGACCGTTTCCGGCCCCCCGGATTGCAGCCAGAACTGCACTTTGTGGGTATCGGCAAACCGCCTGATGGATGCCTCGTCGGATGGAGTCAGCGGCTTCAGAATGCGCAGCACCAGTACATCCACCTGCTCGCCTACTGCCACCTCGATTTGCGGCAGCGCATCGCGGACAGTAAAGCTTTCATTCAACTCCCCCAGCAGCGGCAGCAACCCGGCTATCTTGGGTGCCAGGATTTCGCAGTGCCGCATGTCCGCCACGTATTTGCCGTTCTTCTCGCGGAAACCCACCAGCGTCTTGCCCTTCTTCAGCACATGGCGCACCGAAAGCCGCGCGCGCTGGCGGTAACCCCAGGCCTGCCCGTAGATCGGTGGCAGAATGACCTCGGCCCGGATTTTGCCGATACGCTCCAGGTTGTCTTCCAGCACGCGCTGCTTGACCGCGACCTGCGCGCGCTCATCCAGGTGCTGCATGGAGCAGCCGCCGCAGCTACCGAAATGCGCGCACTTCGGCTCGACACGCATGAATGACGGTTTCAGGATGTGTCCGACTTGCGCCTGCTCATAGCTGGATTTTTTGCGGTACGCGGAATAGGTGACACGCTCGCCGGTCAGCGCGCCCTCGATGAAGATTACCTTGCCATCGGCGTGCGCGATGCCGCGCCCCTCGTGGTCGAGCGATTCGATCATCACACTGCAGGAGGGTCGCCGCAAAGCGGCGGGGCCCCCGCTGGCGTACCCCTCGCGGGTGCCGCCCTCACTGTGGTTAGTTGCAGTCATGGCGCCCGGCTATTTTGCAAACCTTGCTTCCAGCATGGTGCCGATCTGCCCCAGTACCGTGTACGCGCCCGCCCATCCGAGCAGCACACCGGCGCTGTTCGCCAGCATGTCGCCGTACTCGAACGAGCGGTAGCCGGTCAATCCTTGCAGGAACTCCATGCCGACACCCAGGCCGACCAGCAGCGCCGCCAGCAGCATGCGCTGGCCGAGCTGCCGGTAGTCCTGGCAGAACCACAGCATCAGGAAACCATAAGCGAGCGCATGTTCCAGCTTGTCTGCATTATCGACATGCGCCGGATCGGGCGGAAATGGGGTAAGCGACAGATAGACCACGGCGGCAACACACAGCCAGCCGAGCTCGAGCCAGTACCGGTGGAGCTTACTCAAGGCTATTTCCATGCGGCCAGATATTCTGCCCAGTGCGGTTCGTCCGACTTTGCCAGAGTGGCGCGCACCAAATCGACTTCCTGCTGGAAGCGCGCGCGGGTGATAACGCCGCGCATCAACTGGAAGCGCACGAACACCAGCCAGGTGTTCACCACGTCGGTTTCGCAATAGTTGCGGATTTCGCCCAGCCTGCCCTGTTGGTAAGCGTCCCACACCTTGCCGCCGTCCATGCCCAGCTTGCCGGGAAAGCCGATCAGCCGGGACAGGTCATCCAGCGGGGCATTGGCGCGCCCCGTATAGAGCGCGAGCAGGTCCATCAGGTCCAGATGGCGGGTGTGGTAGCGGCTGATGTAATTGTTCCACTTGAAATCTCGATCATCCTCGCCCATGTCCCAGTAGCGGGCACACTGCACGCCGTGGATCAAGCCACGATAATGCAGCACCGGCAGATCGAAGCCGCCGCCGTTCCACGACACCAGTTGCGGCGTGTACTTCTCGATGCCATCGAAGAAGCGCTGGATGAGCGCGCCCTCGCTGTCCTCAAGACCGCCCAGCGACCAGACGCGGAAACTGTCGCCTTCGCGCAGCGCACAGGAAATCGCCGCCACGCGGTGCAGATGGTGTGGCAAAAAATCGCTGCCTGTCTTCTGGCGTCTAAGCTGGAAGGCCATTTCCGCCGCATCCGCGTCGCTGGCGCTGCCATCCAGTTCATACAGGGTGCGCAGCCCGGCGATATCCGGAATGGTTTCAATGTCAAAAACAAGCGTAGGGTTCATGTGCAAAATGGGCAGCAAATTCTGGCAGTGCGATTGTAGCCGATCGCGCCTGCGGCCGGAATGATGAAAGCGCCAAAAGCTCGTGAAGACCATGCTGAACGGCTACCCTTGCCGATGCGGTATTTGTTACACTGCCGCCGCCATGAAACGATTCGCCTGCTCCACCTTGCTCATTTGCCTTGCCCTTGCACTGCCTCCGGCATGGGCAGAAACGGTATCGCTCAAGATCGGCAAGCAAACCGTTCATGCGGAAATCGCCAACACACCGCAAAGCAGGGAGCGCGGCCTGATGCAGCGCGACCGCCTGTGCGGCAATTGCGGCATGCTGTTCGTATTCGAACAGGCGGGCAGGTACGCATTCTGGATGAAAAATACCCCTTTGCCGCTTTCCATTGCATTTATCGCCGCCGACGGCAGCATACTCAATACCGCTGAAATGCAACCCAACACAAGCAACCCGCACGGTGCGCAAGGCAATGCGCTCTATGCCCTGGAAATGAACCGCAACTGGTTTGCAAGCAACGGCATCAAGCCGGGCGATAAGGTGTTTGGGCTGGAGCGCGCGCCAAAGGCGCGCCAGAGATAGGTGGCCGGAAACCGGGAAACCGTCATTCTGGTTCACGGGCTGTGGGTGCGCAGCCTGGTTTTTTTCCTGCACCAGCGCTGGCTGACTGGAAAAGGTTATACCGTGCGCCGGTTTTCCTATCACTCGGTCAGTAACGGCTTGCGCCAGAATGCCGAGGCGCTTTCAAATTTTATTGCAGCAACGAAAGGTGACTGCATTCATCTGGTTGGCCACAGCCTGGGCGGGCTGGTGATTCTGGCCACACTGGCACGCCATCCTGACCCCCGCATAAAAAGAATTGTGCTGATGGGATCGCCCATCATGGGTTGCCATGCAGCAACTGTCATGGCGCGGTTATCGTGGCTCAGGTCAATAATCGGCCAAACCCTGAAAGACTGGCTCGCCTCGCCTCGCCCGCCCGTGCCCTCATCGGTCGAAATCGGCATTCTCGCCGGCGATTTCGGACTGGGGCTCGGGCGCTTAATTCCCGGCTTACCACAGCCAGGCGACGGCGTGGTATCCGTCGCGGAAACCCGGTTACCCGGGGCCGCAGACTCCATCGTGCTCCATGTCAGCCATACCGGCATGCTTATCTCTCGCTTATGCGATAACCAGGTGGCGGCCTTTCTTGAAAGTGGCAAGTTTATCCATGCATAAGGGGTTTTTTGTAGCCGTTTTGGGCCTGTTGCTGTGCGGCTGCACCAGTGTCGGCTATTACGGCCAAGCAGTGAGCGGGCACCTGAAAATCATGCACGCCACGCGGCCCATCCAGGAGTTGCAGCAGGATCCCGCTACCGATGCCGCGTTAAAGGAAAAATTCAGGAACGTCACCGCCATCCGCAATTTTGCCAGCAGAGATCTGGCCTTGCCGGACAATGGCAGCTACCGCAGCTACGCCGACTTGGGGCGGCCTTTTGTGGTGTGGAATGTGTTTGCCGCCCCGGAATTTTCCGTGGAGCCGGAAAAATGGTGCATGGCCGTTGTCGGCTGCGTCAGCTACCGGGGTTATTTTGATCGTGCGGAAGCAGAGCGCTATGCGACCGAGCTGAAAAACGCCGGCCTCGAAACCCATATCGGCGGCGTGGCGGCCTATTCCACGCTGGGCTATTTCGATGACCCGGTGCTCAATACCTTCCTGCGCCTGGGCAATACCGAAGCGGCACGCATCATTTTCCACGAGCTTGCCCATCAATTGCTGTTTGTCAAAGGCGACACCGTGTTCAACGAATCCTTTGCAACTGCGGTGGAACAGGAAGGGATGCAGCGCTGGTTTGCCCGCAACTCCCGGCCCGAGCAGCACAAGGCCTATCTCGCCCAGCAAAAGCGCAAGGATCAATTCGTGCAACTGGTGGAAAGTTATCGTAATAAATTGCGTGCGCTCTACACCTCCCGCAAGCCGCAAGACGAACTGCGCCTCGCCAAGGCGGAAACCCTGGCAGACATGAAGCGAGCCTATGCGGCACTGAAACAATCCTGGGGCGGGGATGGTGCCTACGACAAGTGGTTTGAGCAGGACTTGAACAACGCGAAAATCGCCTCCCAGGCCCTGTATACCCAATTGCTGCCCGCTTTCGAAGCCTTGCTGGAGCAGGAAGGGCGCGACCTGTCGCGCTTCTACCGCCGGGTGCAGGCGCTTGCACGGCTGTCCAGGGAGGAGCGGCTGGCCGCCTTGAATGCGCTTCAGAAGAAGGTGGAATAGCGCCCTCAAGGACATTGGCAATTTTCCATTACAATTGCACATGCCTGAATATTTCGCACTCGTTCCCGCTGCAGGCTCTGGCTCACGCTTTGGCGGAGAGCTGCCAAAGCAATATTCTCTTTTGGCCGGGAAGCCGCTCATTCATCACGCTCTTGCCACCTTGTGCGCCAGCGCCGACATTGAGACCGTATTTGTCGTACTCGCCCCGGATGATGCGCACTGGAATCGCCATGACTGGTCGTCATTCGGGGGCAAGCTGCAGCCGCTGTTTTGCGGCGGCAGGACGCGCGCGGAAAGCGTGCTGAATGGCTTGCTGGCCTCCGAACTGGAGCCGGACGACTGGGTGCTGGTGCATGATGCCGCACGCCCGTGCCTGAGCCAGGCGCAACTGGCGCGCCTCATCAATGAACTGAAGGATGACGAGGTGGGCGGCATTCTTGCCGTGCCCGTGGCGGATACCCTGAAGCGTGCCGATGCTGCAGGGCGCATTGCCCGCACCGAGAGCCGCGAAGGATTGTGGCAGGCGCAGACGCCGCAGATGTTCCGCGCCGGGTTGCTGGCGCAGGCGTTGCAACAGGCAAATGGGGTGACCGATGAGGCTTCCGCAGTGGAGGCGCTGGGGTTGCATCCCAAACTTGTGGAAAGCGAAACCAGCAACTTCAAGGTGACTTATGCGCAGGATTTAAAGTTGGCGGAATTGCTGCTGCAAAAGAGGCAGGGGAAAATTTAAGGCGGCTCGAATGAGTGCTCTTCGGCCTAAGCAGCCATTAGCGGCGGCTTAATAAAACTTCCGTTTTTCGACCCATTGCAGACGGTAGATTTCCCCCAGAACATTCTCATTCAGCCGCGCCCGCTCGCGGGTGTCGGCTGCGATAAGGGGTTAGGCAGCACTACATACCTTCACATTGAGTTCAACTTTGATATACACATAGAACAAAAGCGTAGCCGGTCAGCCTCGGGTATCACTGCCACTTTTTGAACAAGATCATCCTCCTGTGACGATGACTGCTCCATGCGTTTAACTCCAATGAAAAGCTGAAACACAAAGCCCTCATTCCCAAGATTGTCCCGCGTGATATCCATGTAGGAACTGTAGCACTGCATAAGGAGTAGCAGATTGTCCACTTCATCAAGGGAAATTGAAGCGCCCGTGTCCCGATCTGCATGTTTGAGGAAATTTGCAACCTTATTGCGCTGGTTCCAGAACTGCCCTACGAGCTCTCGAGGGAGGGTGACTGACACATCTTCAAATTTGCTGTCTGGCCGAATTGGTAATTTCTCGGCGACTTCTCGGACCCATTCCACAAATTCTGGATCAGATGCTATGTCCTTCGGCAAGGTGCCCCTACGGTAGTCACGAACGACATAGAAGATAGAAGTCAGGTATACGTTGGCTGCCTCATCCATGCCGCGCTCGGCTTTCAGATCAGCGAGTAGGCGGTAGGCAGCCGAAGCAATGGTGTGGATGGCAAGCTCATCCTCCTCTGCGAAATACAGGCGAATTGCGGCGCGGAGTTGGCGCTCTGCCGCAGCTAGTTTGGTAATGTGGACTTTGGCAGTTGACATTGCGTGCGTTGAAAAATGGGGACTCTTACTATTGTACTGCCTAACAGTTATTCACCAGACCCATCGGCCTGTACTCTCAATTCCCACCCCAATTTTCTTAAGCTGCCTTCTTTTCAGTTTGCGCCAGCATTTCGAAGCTCAATGACAATGGCGTCAAACCCCTTGGCAGCAGCGATGGCGACTAATGGTAATCCATCTGGTGCAAGAGCCATTACATCAGCCCCCTTTGAAATCAAAGCACGCACGGCCTTAACGTCTCCCCGGCGAATTGCGTTGAAAAGATTGCGCGTTGCAGTTTCGGCGATTCGTTTTTTATCTTTAAGCTGGCGCTGCATGTCTCTTGCAATATTTTCGGCAGTCAAAGCTGCGCGCCATGCGTTTTCTATATCGAGTTGCTCGACGGAGCGTGCACTGTGCGCGTAGTACCGGTAGCTCGTCGTGTTGCGGAGAATCCAATTGAGAATGTTTCGTTCGGGGTCTGATATAAGCGGTAGAAGCCATTGGAGGTTAGTGACGCTACCCAAACTACCCACACCGTGTTCGAGCATTGCAATGGATTTTACAAATGCAATACGGTCATCGTCTGAAAGATTTTTTGCAAACAGGATGACTTCATTTCTGTGAATGTCGGCAAGACGACACACTTGCTCATGGCATTGAAATTCGGAAATATCGGTCAAGCCAGCAAAATTACCGCTGCGTCCAATCTCGACCAGCCTATACAGAGAAGTATGCAGCTTCATGATATTTTGCAATTGCTACCGGAAAACTACTCTTTGTAGCGATGCCAGATAGGTGAGGCTCGCTTATCTACGATCAGCCAGAATCATCACCATTTTATGTCGATGTAAATGGCAACGGCAGTAGTCGCCGTAGCGTAATTTATTTGATTCCATGACCATGACCATCAACATCAATATGGAAACGATAGTAAAACTTACTACCGCAGAAATGCCAAAATACCATTTAAGGTAGGCAGTGTTTTTCGCGCGACTGACAGAGTGAGAATATTTTGATTCGTTGCTGGATATAACGGCATATTCATCATCTTCCGCAAGTGCTGCGTCATATCCAGCCCTTTTCAGGGGATCAGAAAGTACGTCGTAAGCTTGGTTAAGAGTATTGAGAGCTTGTTCTGCATCTGTATCATCTGATTTCTCAACTGAACGATAATGCTGGGCAAGAATCGTATGAGCAGCGCTGATAATTTCAGGGTCAGCGTTCCGACTAACATTGAGCGTTTCATAGTAGGTTTTCTTGTTCATTACTATTACCTATTTAACGCAAGACTTGTGGCTGCCTTACTAGCTGTCAAACATACAATAAGTTTTGGCGATTAGTGCAAATACCCTTTTGCCAGCTCACAGCAAGTAAAGCTTTAAGGCCCAGGTTTTAGACTAAAGTTCCTGCCGTTTTCGCCACGCCAACGGCCTATTTGAAAATCTATTTGAAGATGCCTAATTGAGAGATTGATAAGAGCACGACCATCCGCCTCTTGAACATTGTGGACGGTCGCAGTTTGCTAAAACTGTTGCGGTTGGTTCTTGAATCCGCCCAAACCACTTCAGTCTGTACTATTATGTACATGCGGAAAGAAAAATTCGTTAGATTTCACGAAACTCACACATTGGCGTCGTCATGGTAATGGTTGCCCCGGATTCATGCTCGTGCCGCCGCTGCGGCGTCGTGATAGAGAAAGGCGAACACATATCTTGGGCCGATGGCCCCTACCATCTCGCTTGTACACCGCTCTCTCAAGACTGGGAGACAGCAAAGGCAGCGAAGTTCTACAGGCAGCCAGCGACCCAAAATGCGAAGCGCAAAGCTTGGTCGAAAGGCGACTTCGCTATTGTCGCCGCAGTTGCCGCAGCTCCCGTGCTCGTCTTGCTGGTCGCAATGCTCCCTGGGCACTCATACAGCTACTTCGTCTTTCTGCGATGGGCTGTCTTTATCGCTGCTCTTGGGTACGTGGTCCAATTCTATAGCGATCAGCTCGTTCGCTGGGCATATGGCTTTGGAGTCATCGCACTTCTGTACAACCCCTTTTTTCCTGTCCATCTTACTCGTGGCATATGGCTCGCCCTCAACGCAGCGACAATCGTTGCGTTTGCGGCCGGCTTCGCTGTCCTGGTGATGAATGAGCGCCGTATGACCAAGGTACGACGTGTTTAACAATTCGGCATGAGCGTCCACGCAAGCTACAAGTTCAGCCTCACCATCCATTCCAATGATCTCGCGGTGGTAAATTGTCTCCGCGCGCTGTCGAAGTTCAGCCAGAAGTCAGGAAACAATCGAATTCCATGGGGCGGCACCAAAGATGTGGACTGGAAATGGGACGGACATTCCGTAACATTTCGCTTCACAACGCCCGAGTACCGCGCAGGCTTCCTCACGAAGCTAAGCGCCTCCTGCCGACGTCGCTATGGTCAGTGGTTGCTCGAAGCGACAACAACCCCGCGTGAAATCTAACCTGGCGGTGGTGCTGGACGCGCCGCAAGCAAGCGTCAGTGTGTGGCTAGACACCCCACACGCGGCGCGCCACACACCTCCACGTTCATGAATGGCCGCTATAGTGAGCTTACCGGAAGTAATTCAGGCTGGCTAAGAATGACGGCTTAGGCCGATGACGAGACAGGCAAAATCCCGGCCTATGCCCTCCGGAAATGCGGAGAAATTAAAGCAGCGGTGTGATCATGAATCCCCATAGCCTCTGATACCTGTCTTCCCTGAACGATTGCAGCCCGATGGTGATGGTGTGCGTGTCTTCCCTGGTCCGGAAGGAGCGGAACAGCCGATCCCAGACCGATAGCAGGCTGGTGTAATTCGAGTTGGTCTCGGCTCCTGTCGCCGAATGGTGCACGCGATGCATGTTCGGCGTTACGATGACGGTGCGGAGCATCCGGTCCCATTTCTCAGGAATTGCCAGATTGCTGTGGTGGAACAGGGTGGAGACGCTTAACGCCGTTTCGAACACAAGCAACTGGCTGAAACTCATGCCGATCAGTATCACCACCGGCAGCCGGAAAAATGTGGAGAGAACCAATTCGCCGGGGTGGAAGCGGAGTGCCGTGGTCGTGTCCATCTCGGTGTCTGAATGGTGGGCGCGATGGAACCGCCAGAGAAACTCAAGACAATGATTGGCTAGGTGCCACCAGTACATCCAGATGTCGAAGAGCACAAAGGCCAGAATCCATTTTGCCGCCGATGTTAGCGGAAGGGTGTGGGAAAGGCCCAGCGCGTTGCTTTCCGCCCAAGCGAGCGCTGCCAGCGTCAATCCGGTCAGCAGAAATTTGGTAAGGAGGCCGTTGATGATCGCCACGGTGAAATGGGGAAAGGCATGTTTCATCCTGGCCGTGCGGCCTTTATAGTGAGGGATGAAGCTTTCCAGCGTAAAGATCAGGGCCAGGGCCGAGATCATGATGAACAGTTTAGTATCCATGTTTGCTGTTTACTCCCATCGTCGGCCCATAGCAAATTTGACATATCGAAAAGGCAGTAAGCAAGCTGAGCTTATGCGATATCCGGCTTCAAATCATGAGCGCACACTCAAAAAATCATAAGGGCCACCCGCTTTGATAAAATAGCGCCCATACAGTTTGCGCACATAACTATTGGGTTACATAAAACATGAGAATAGGCCAGGGTTTTGATGTCCACCAGCTGGTGGAAGGGCGCAAGCTCATCATCGGCGGGGTGGATATTCCGTACGAAAGAGGGTTGCTCGGCCATTCCGATGCGGATGTGCTGCTGCATGCCATCTGCGATGCGCTGCTCGGGGCGGCGGCGCTGGGCGACATCGGCCGCCACTTTTCCGACAGCGAGGCCATATACAAGAACATTGACAGCCGCATCCTGCTGCGCGAAGTGGCGCGCATGGTTGCGGACAAGGGGTTTCGCATCGGCAACGTGGATGCCACCATCATTGCGCAGAGGCCGAAGATGGCGCCGCATATCCCGAAGATGGTGGAAAATATCGCTGCTGATCTTGGCGTTGCAGCGGGTGCCGTGAACGTGAAAGCGACCACCACGGAAGGGCTGGGCTACACCGGGCGCAGCGAGGGGATTGCGGCGCAGGCGGTGGCGTTGCTGCGGGCTGTCTGATGCGGGTTCTGGCGCTGGAAACTTCCACCGAATATTGCTCCGTCGCGCTGTGGCAGGACGGCGGCTGCACCAGCCGCTGCGAACTCGTTGGGCAAAAACATTCCGAGGTGCTGATCGGAATGGTGGATGGCTTGCTGCGCGAAACGGGGATGAAGCTGGCACAACTGGACGGCATTGCCTTCGGGACGGGCCCTGGCTCGTTCACCGGCCTGCGTATTGCATGCGGCGCTGCCCAAGGGCTGGCACTGGGTGCAGGCCAGCCAGTAGTTGGCATATCCACGCTGCTGGCGCTGGCCCAGGCATCCGGGCACGACAAGGTGATCGCCGCGCTGGACGCGCGCATGGGTGAGATTTATTTCGCCGCCTACCAGAAGCTGGCTGGGGAATGGACAGCGGTATGCGAGCCGGTTTTGTGCCTGCCGCAGTTTGCTCCTGCGGTAGAGGAAACAGGCTGGTTTGGAGCGGGCAGCGGCTTCAGCAAGCATGAAGCCATGCTGGGTAATCATTACGCCAGCCAGCTGACCGGAATGGACAAGCAGGCAATACCCCAGGCCAGCGCCATCGCAGCACTGGCAGCGGTGAAATTTGCCGCAAGGGAAGGAGTGGATGCCGCGCTGGCTGCACCGGTTTATTTGCGCGACAAAGTGGCCCTGAAGACCTGTGAGCGCGAGTAGCAAACCGGCAAGTTCAATGCCTTCCTTGCGCGAGATGGGTCATGCCGATCTGGATACGGTCACGCGCATCGAGCAGAGCGCGCACGCACACCCATGGACCAGGGGCAACTTCAGCGATGCGCTCGGCAGCGGCTACCTCTGCAAAGTGTACGAGCAAGGGGGCGTCACCTTGGGTTACGTGGTGCTCATGCTTGCGGTGGACGAGGCGCAACTGCTCAACCTCACCATCGCCGCTGAACACTGGCGCAAGGGCCTGGGACGCGCGCTGCTGTCCGAATCGCTGAACATGGCGCACGGCCTCAAGCTGCGGCGGATGTTGCTGGAAGTGCGTCCATCCAACACTGCGGCGCTCGGCTTATACCGCGGGGCCGGGTTCCGCGAGATCGGTTTGCGGCGTCGCTACTATCCGGCTGATAATACTGAACGCGAAGACGCGATAGTGATGGAACGCTTATTGTGAACAGGGATGAAGCTGTCCTGCGGGAACTCAACCTCTACCCGCTGTGGGTGCGGCGAAGCCAGCTTGCCCCCCTCCCCTCCGCCGCCGCAACACCCGGGCATGCTGAACAAAACGGGATGGATGCTCCTGCCGGCAAAGGCCGCGAGCTGCCTGTTGGCGAGCTTGGCTGGCCGGAACTGAAAGCGAGGGTGCGCGGCTGCACCGCTTGCAAGCTGCGAGCCGGTTGCACGCAAACGGTATTCGGCGTGGGAGACGAAAAAGCCGACTGGCTGTTCGTGGGAGAAGGGCCGGGAGCGGACGAAGATGTGCGTGGCGAGCCGTTCGTGGGGCAGGCCGGCAAGCTGCTCGATAACATGCTGGCGGCAATCAGGCTGAAACGCGGCAAGGATGTCTACATCGCCAATATCGTCAAATGCCGGCCGCCCAACAACCGCACACCGGACGCAGACGAGATCGCGCAATGCCTGCCCTATTTGCAGCGCCAAATCGAGCTCATCCGGCCAAAACTCATCGTGGCACTGGGCAAGACTGCCGCTACAGCCCTGCTCGGGCGGGATGCAGCGTTGAGCAGTCTGCGCGGCAAGATGTACGATTACCGCAGCACACCCATGATTATTACCTACCACCCGGCTTACCTGTTGCGCTCGCCGATGGACAAGGCAAAGGCATGGCAGGATTTATGCTTGGCAGTAGAAGCAATGAATATAAACAGCTTGCCCGCAGATACCCCCGGATAAGCCACGCAAACGAAAAGTGGCGCTGGCGCCCGGCCTGAATGATGCCGCAAGCCCCGAATAATCCACGAATACCTGCGCTAATCTGCTGCTGTAAGTTTTGCCGGGCTTATAGACTGAGAACACTATGCCGAAAAATGTAACCGATTTGAAAGTGATGGTGGTCGAAGACAGCAAGGTGACCATGAAGGCGCTGTGCAACTATCTCGAGCGCATGGGCATCCATCACCCGCTGGCCGCGACGACCGGCCAGGCCGCTATCGAGATTTTCCGCAGAACCCGCCCCGATATCGTATTGCTGGACGCCATCCTGCCGGACATTGACGGCTTTGATGTTGCCAGACAGTTTCGTGCGGCGGAAAAGGGCGATGAATGGGCGGCGATCATTTTCTTGACCAGCATGGCCAAGGACGAGGATCTGGCGCACGGCATCGAAGTGGGAGGGGATGACTACCTGATGAAACCGGTCAGCGAAGTGGTGCTGAAAGCCAAGATGCGCGCCATGCGCAGGCTGGTGGAAATGCAGCGCTCGCTGGTCAACGTCACGCAAAAGCTGAATGCGGCCAACAAGGAATTGCAGCGCCTCGCCACGACCGACGGGCTGACCGGTGTCGCCAACCGGCGCATGTTCGACGAGCTGGCGAGGCGCGAATGGCGGCGCTGCATGCGTATCAAACAGCCGATGTCGCTGGTCATGGTTGATGTGGACTACTTCAAGGCTTACAACGATACCTACGGCCACCAGGCTGGGGACGCCTGCCTGAAAGCAGTGGCCGCGCAAGTGGCGCGCGCGGCGCCGCGCGCCAGCGACCTCGCGGCGCGCTACGGCGGGGACGAGTTTGTGCTGGTACTCGGAGATACCACCCTGGATGGCGCGAGATGGGTGGCTAACAATATCCGTCAGCATGTCAGCGACCTGAGGATGGCGCATGGCGCATCACCTGCGCGGCATGTCACCATTAGTTGCGGCGTTGCCTCGATGACCCCCTATGAGGGACTGCCACTGGAAACCTTGCTGAAAACCGCCGACAACGCAATGTACAAAGCCAAGACACAAGGCCGCAATACGGTTGTCTGTGCCGGGGAATGAAAACGTAAATACCGGTTGCCCGTTGTCAGCGTACCGCGCCAGGTGAAACACGGCGCAAACAGGTGTTGCACGCCACGCCGGCCATCGCCTCATTGCATGCCGGGTTTCAATCCGGCACGGTTAGCCGAGGCAGCCAAGCCTGTCCCGGAGGAGTTTACCGGCCAGTATTCAAGGCGCGAGGCTCGGTGCCAGATTCTCGCGCTAGACTTTTCCCCTGTCCTGGTCGTGGCCATGCTTTTTGCACAGCATTGCCATCGTCCCCGATAGCAGCAAGCCGAATGCCAGGATGATGGAATAAATACTGAATTCCAGCTTCTCCATCAGCGCGTACAGCGAAAGCATGGCGAAGATGCTGAGATTCTCGTTGAAGTTCTGCACCGCGATGGAGCTGCCTGCTCCCATCAACAGATGGCCGCGATGCTGCAGCAGCGCATTCATTGGCACCACAAAATAGCCGCCCATGGCGCCGATGGCGATGAGCAGCGCGATTGCAAGCAGCGGGCTGGTGACCGGGATCATTGCCAGCACGGCAAAACCCATGGCAACTCCGACCGGCAGCACTTTCACCGAATGCTCCAGCTTGACGAACCGTGCCGCCAGTATCGAACCGATGGCGATGCCGCCGGCAACCCATGCGGTCAGTTTGGCCGCCGACCCCATGTCGTAGTGCAAGGCAGCAGCGGCCCAAGCCAGCACCAGCAGGCGCAGGGTGGCACCTGCCCCCCAGAACAGCGTGGTGACGCCGAGCGACACTTGCCCGAGCGGATCCTTCCACAACAGCTTGAAGCAATGGGCGAACTCTTTCACCAGAAACACGGGGTTTTTGCTCAAGGGCTTGTGGTCGATCGGCACACGCGGGATGTACCAGTTGAAAAGC
Source organism: Nitrosomonadales bacterium (assembly GCA_016213335.1). Taxonomy (GTDB): domain Bacteria; phylum Pseudomonadota; class Gammaproteobacteria; order Burkholderiales; family Gallionellaceae; genus VIKH01. The sequence goes on along the minus strand of JACRAQ010000012.1, from coordinate 8,234 downwards.
GCAGCGACGATATAAATAAGCACGATAACCGCAATGGCGAGTTCCGGCGGAGAGTCTATGCCACTATTCACCAGCGGCACATCCCACCAGCTCAGCACGAGATTTGCGATATGCGGACTGATAAGCACGCCGCCGACCACCGCTCCCATTATGATGGCGGCAACGGTCAACCCTTCCATCCAACTGTTGGCCAGCACCAGTTTCTCCGGAGGCAGGTACTCGGTGAGGATGCCGTATTTGGCGGGAGAATAGGCCGCAGCACCGAATCCGGCCACACCGTAAGCGAGAAGTGGATTAACCCCGGCCAGCATGGCAATGCAGCCGCACAGCTTGATGGTGTTGCTGATCAGCATCACGCGGCCTTTTGGCAGCGAGTCGGCAAATGCGCCAACGAACGGAGCCAGCACGATGTAGGATGCCACGAAGGCGCTCTGCAGCACTGGTGTCTGCCATGCCGGTGCATGCAGATCTTTCAGCAGGGCGATGGCGGCAAACAGCAGGGCATTGTCTGCCAGCGCGGAAAAGAACTGTGCCGCAAGAATGATATAGAAACCTGCGTTCATTGCGGGGAATGATTGGCCACAAATAAACCCGGGTAAACGCGGATGGAAGATCGTGCGATTTGATGGTTGCGGTTTATCTGGCAAGCGCCGGGTGCGGGATCAACTGCCCGTTGGTAATCCGTGAACATCCGTGTCAATCCGTGGCTCTGTGCCGCTTGTATTAAGGTCTTTCAGGAGAACGCGTTTTATAACATGAAAAGGCGAGGCCTGCTATTATTAACGGCATCTCGAAGATCCTGCAAAGCCCGCACTTATGCCCCGTCCAATACAAGCGCGCATAGATCTTTCCGCGCTGGAATACAACCTGCAAGTGGCTAGACGCGCAACCGGCGCGCGCATCATGGCGGTCATTAAGGCTGCCGCCTACGGGCACGGCCTGTTGCCAGCCGCGGAAGCGCTGGCTGCGGCAGACGGATTCGCCCTGCTGGATTTGCGCGACGCAGCGCGTCTGCGCCAAGCCGGATTCCGCCAGACCATCCTGCTGCTGGAAGGTTTTTTCACACCGGGCGATTTGCCGCTGGCGATCGAGCACGACCTCTCCTGCGTCATCCACCATGCCCAGCAGTTAGCCATGCTGGACAGTTGCCCGCGCCGGAGCGCCTTGCAGGTCTGGCTCAAGGTCAATACCGGCATGAATCGCCTGGGCTTCGCTCTCCGCGACGTGCCCGCCGTGATGGAAAAACTGAAGCGTCACTCCGCCGTGCGCGACATTACGCTGATGACACATTTTTCTCATGCTGACGAAGCAGCCGGCGTCGCTGCGCAAATGGAGGTGTTTGAGACGCTGGCGGCACCTTATCGCGTTGCACGTTCGCTCGCCAACTCCGCCGCCCTGCTGCGCTACCCGCAAACCCACGCCGATTGGGTGCGTCCCGGCATCATGCTGTACGGTGCTTCGCCGTTCGGGCGCGGTGGCGCAGGCCAGCCCAATGCCCGGCAGCTCGGCTTGAAACCGGCAATGACGCTGCATAGCCACATTATTTCGGTGCGTGAAATCGCTGCGGGAGAATGCATCGGCTACGCCGGGACGTTTTGCGCATCCACGCCCATGCGCGCGGGCGTGGTTGCCTGCGGCTACGCAGACGGTTACCCGCGGCACGCGCCGACCGGCACACCGGTGCTGGTGGAAGGGCAGCGCAGCAGAATCCTCGGCCGCGTTTCGATGGACATGCTGAGCGTAGACTTGAGCGCGCTGCCGTCCGCAGATGTCGGCAGCCCTGTGACGCTGTGGGGTGAGGGCTTGCCGGTGGAAGAAGTGGCACGTGCGGCGGACACCATCAGCTACGAGCTGCTGTGCGCAGTGAGCGGGCGCGTGCCACTGGTGTATTGAGGAAAACCCGGGAATGAAGCCGAATACGAGTGAACATAAGCTCATGCTGCCGGAGGTGCTGGGCATGCTGGTTGAAGATGGCATGATTGCCCAGACAGATGCCGATGCTTTGATCTCCGCCAAACGCGGCAGCCGCCACGATGAACACCCCTTGCTGGCGATAGCAGGAAGAAACCTGAAGTCGCTCCTGCCGCCGCACAAGACTCTTCATCTCGAAGCTTTGGCGGAGTGGCTGGCGGGCCGCGTGGGGCTGGAATATGTTCACATTGACCCGCTGAAAATAGATTTCGCTGCAGTCACCAATACCATGTCCAGCGACTACGCCGCGCGCTTCGGCATCCTGCCTTTGCAGGTAACGGCGGGCGAAGTGGTGGTGGCGACCGCCGAACCTTTCCTGCGCGAGTGGGAAAAGGTACTCAAGCCTGTCCTGCGCAAAGATATCCGCCGCGTGGTCGCCACCCCGCTGGACATCAGCCGCTACCTGGTCGAGTTCTACAACCTGGCGCGCTCGGTGAAGAATGCGGCGCAGGACGACCGGCAGGGTCCGGCCGGGCGCTCCTCGTTCGAGCAGTTGGTGGAACTGGGTAAAACCAACCGCCAGTTCGATGCAAACGACCAGCACATCGTGCATATCGTGGATTGGCTGTGGCAGTATGCTTTCGAGCAGCGCGCCTCGGATATCCATATCGAGCCGAGGCGAGAGATCGGCATCGTCCGTTTCAGGATAGATGGCGTGCTGCATCAGGTGTACCAGATCCCCATGACGGTGGCCAACGCCATGACCAGCCGCATCAAGGTCCTCGGCCGCATGGATGTGGTCGAGAAACGCCGCCCGCAGGACGGGCGCATCAAGACGCGCACCGCCGGCGGACAGGAAATCGAACTGCGACTGTCCACCCTGCCGACAGCCTTCGGCGAAAAACTGGTGATGCGTATTTTCGACCCAAGCGTACTGGTACGCGATTTCTCGGAGCTCGGGTTCGGCAGCGAGGATCTCGCCCGCTGGCAGCAGATGACTGCTCAACCCAACGGTATCATCCTGGTCACCGGCCCGACCGGTTCGGGCAAGACCACCACGCTGTACTCGACGCTCAAATCGCTGGCAACGCCCGAGGTGAACGTCTGCACCATCGAGGACCCCATCGAGATGGTCGAGCCGGCGTTCAACCAGATGCAAGTACAGCATGCTATCGAACTCGGCTTTGCCGACGGCGTGCGTGCCCTGATGCGCCAGGACCCGGATATCATTATGATCGGCGAAATCCGCGATTTCGAGACCGCCGACATGGCCATCCAGGCGGCGCTGACCGGCCACCTCGTACTCTCCACGTTGCACACCAACGATGCGCCCTCGGCCATCACCCGCCTGCTCGATCTCGGTGTCGCGCCCTACCTGGTCAACGCCACGCTGCTTGGGGTCATGGGGCAGCGCCTGGTGCGCACGCTGTGCCCGCACTGCAAGCAGGCGCACCCGCTGCAGGCGGAAGAAACCGGGCAGTGGGATGATCTCGTGGCGCCGTGGAAATCCGGCCGGCCCGCCCAATTGCAGCACCAGGCCGGCTGCCTCGAGTGCAGGATGACGGGCTATCAGGGACGCATCGGCATTTACGAAATCCTGCTCATGTCGCCCGGTCTGCGCAAGCTCATCACCCCCGCAACCGACATTGCCTCCCTCCGCGAACTGGCCAGCCGCGAGGGCATGAAACCGCTGCGCATTTCCGGTGCGGCGAAAGTTGCCGCCGGGATAACCACGCTTGATGAAGTGATCAAGGTGGCGCCACCGGGCAACAGCCAGTAGCTGGTAGCGGATTGCCTGTTACCACCACACCTGCCGGCTGCGAGCTGCCAGCTTTATTTTGCCGCCGCGCGCTCCGCCGCCTGCACGGTGTTTGCCATCAGCATGGTGATGGTCATCGGGCCGACACCACCGGGTACGGGCGTGATATAGCCCGCCACTTCCTTCGCGCTATCGAAATCCACATCGCCGCATAGCTTGCCGTCCGGCAGACGGTTGATGCCGACATCGATTACAGCCGCACCCGGCTTGATCATGTCGCCGGTAATCATTTTTGCCTTGCCGGTAGCAACGACCAGAATATCGGCATCGCGCGTGTGGCGAGCAAGGTCGCGGGTCCGGGAGGTACAGATAGTGACCGTGGCGTTCTGCTGCAGCAGCATGAGCGCCATCGGCTTTCCCACGATATTGCTGCGCCCGACCACCACGGCATGCTTGCCTTCAATGGATATGCCGCATTTATCCAGCAGTTTCATCGCACCATAAGGGGTGCAGGGCGCGAAACGCATATTGCCGGTGGCCAGCGCGCCGACATTCATCGGGTGGAAGCCGTCCACATCCTTTTCGGGATTGATCGAATTCAACACCTTGTCGCTGTTGATGTGCTTGGGTACAGGCAGTTGCACCAGGATGCCGTGAATGGCGGGGTTGGCATTGAGCTCGGCGATTTTCGCCAGAAGCGTGGCTTCCGGAGTGTCGGCAGGCAGCGCGATGTGCTCGGAGTGCAGCCCCAGTTCGGCGCAGGCCTTGACCTTGTTGCCGACATAAATCCTGGAGGCAGGGTCTTCGCCGACGATGACGACTGCCAGCCCCGGCGTGACGCCGCGTGCCTTCAATGCGTCGGCGCGCACCTTCCACTCGGCGCGCACTTCCTGCGCGATTGTTTTGCCATCAATGATCTTCGCTGTCATTTCGCTTCCTGTCTGGTGGTTGTGGTAACGGGTCAGAACCGGGGTTTTTCCGGCGCATTCTGGTAGGTGGTTACGCCAGCCATTATTTCCGCGCGGGCATCGTCTATGCCGTGCCAGCCTTTTATTTTCACCCACTTGTTGGGCTCGAGGTCTTTGTAATGCTCGAAAAAATGGGAAATCTGCCTGAGGGTGATCTCGGGTAATTCGGTGTAGCTTTTCAATCCCCGGTACAGGGTAGAGAGCTTGTCAACCGGCACGGCCAGAATCTTGGCATCCATTCCCGCTTCGTCTTCCATCTTGAGCACGGCCAGGGGGCGGCAGCGCACGACCACCCCCGTGTTCAGAGGCACGGGCGTGATGACCAGCACATCAACCGGGTCGCCGTCTGCGGACAGGGTAGGCGGGATGTAGCCGTCGTTGCACGGGTAGTGCATGGAGGTGTTCATGAACCGGTCAACGAAGATCGCCCCCGATTCCTTGTCTATTTCGTATTTGACCGGCTCGCCGTGCATCGGGATTTCGATGATCACGTTGAAATCGTCGGGCAGATTTTTCCCGGAAGGGACTTTATTCAAGCTCATTAAGCGGGTACCTCTGGAGTAAAAGCGCGGATGTGCACTGATGAGTGAAAAGGGGGCTTCTGAAAGCCCCCTTTTCTGGCTGGTCAGCCTGGGTTAAATCAGCGGTACGATCAGCAGCGCAACCAGGTTGATAATTTTGATCAGCGGGTTTACCGCCGGGCCCGCAGTATCCTTGTAGGGATCGCCGACGGTGTCGCCAGTCACCGCCGCCTTGTGGGCGTCGGAACCCTTGCCGCCAAAGTGGCCATCCTCGATGTATTTCTTGGCGTTATCCCATGCACCGCCACCGGTGGTCATGGAGATCGCGACGAACAGGCCGGTCACGATGGTGCCGACCAGCAGTCCACCGAGCGCCTGCGGGCCGAGGGCAAGGCCGACGATGATGGGCACCGCCACCGGCAGGATGGACGGGATCATCATTTCCTTGATCGCGGCCACAGTCAGCATATCCACCGCGCGCGAGTAATCCGGCTTGGCCGTGCCTTCCATGATGCCGGGGATTTCCTTGAACTGGCGGCGCACTTCAACCACCACCGCACCGGCGGAACGGCCGACGGCTTCCATCGCCATCGCGCCAAACAGGAAGGGGATCAGGCCGCCGATGAACAGGCCGATGATGACCATGTGGTTGGACAGGTCGAAGGTTAACCCCACCTTGCCGGCGGCTTCCAGGCCGTGGGTGTAGTCGGCGAACAACACCAGTGCGGCGAGACCGGCGGAGCCGATGGCGTAGCCCTTGGTCACCGCCTTGGTGGTATTGCCCACCGCGTCCAGCGGGTCGGTGACGTTGCGCACTTCCTTGGGCAGTTCGGCCATTTCCGCGATGCCGCCGGCGTTGTCGGTGATCGGGCCGTAGGCGTCGAGCGCGACGATGATGCCGGCCATGGACAGCATGGAGGTGGCCGCGATGGCGATGCCGAACAGGCCGCCCATCGCATGGGCCGCCCAGATTGCCACGCACACTGAAAGTACCGGCAGCGCGGTGGACTTCATGGACACGCCGATGCCGGCGATGATGTTGGTCGCATGGCCGGTCTGGCAGGCGGAAGCCACATGTTTCACCGGCGCATAATCGGTGCCGGTGTAGTACTCGGTGATCCATACCAGCGCGGCGGTCAGGACGAGTCCGACGATGGAGCAGCCGAACATGCTCATGGTGGTGATCTTGGCGGCGGCGTCGCCCGCACCGATCATCCAGGAGGTGACCGGATAGTAGGCGACGAGCGCCAGCACGCCCGCGACGATCAAGCCGCGATACAGCGCGTTCATGATCTTGCCGCCCTCGGAAGCCTTGACGAAATAGCAGCCGATAATGGAGGCGATGATGGACACGCCGCCGAGCACCAGCGGGTAGAGCACCAGGTTCTCGCCCAGGCCGGGAAAGCTCTTGATGGTCAGCGCCGCCAGAACCATGGTCGCGACGATGGTAACGGCGTAAGTCTCGAACAGGTCGGCAGCCATGCCGGCGCAGTCACCGACGTTGTCGCCGACGTTGTCGGCGATCACCGCCGGGTTACGCGGATCGTCTTCGGGGATGCCGGCCTCGACCTTGCCTACCAGGTCAGCGCCGACGTCGGCGCCCTTGGTGAAGATACCGCCGCCAAGACGGGCGAAGATGGAAATCAGCGAGGAACCGAACGCCAGCCCGACGAGCGGCTCGAGGAGATGGCGCAGGTCGCCGCCGCCGTCCGTCGCTTTGAGGAAGGCGAAGTAGCCGGCTACGCCGAGCAGGCCGAGACCCACCACCAGCATGCCGGTGATCGCGCCGCCCTTGAATGCAAGGCTGAGCGCAGCCTGAAGTCCTCTGTATGCGGCCTGTGTGGTGCGTACGTTCGCCCTGACAGTAACCCACATACCAACAAACCCTGCAAGCGCTGAACCAACGGTGCCGATAATAAACCCGGCAGCCGTCCAGATCCCGAGGTTTGCCGCTACGATCAATATTACAAGAGCGATGAGCACAACTGCGACCGTCTTATATTCGCGGGCAAGAAATGCATATGCTCCTTCTTTCACCGCATTCGAGATCTCCTGCATCTTGGTGCTCCCTGCGTCCTGCTTCGATACCCACATTGCCGTCATCACGGCATAGATCACGCCCAGCAGTCCGCAAGCTAAGGCAAAAAGTATTGTACTGCTCATTTATTTTCCTCCTTTTGTGAGAATTTCACGCCAAGGTATAACATAAAAGAAATTTATAAGTCAATTAATATTCTTGATGGACTCTCTGCTGAAACGCTCCCCCCATCACCCCGACCCAGAACCTTCCTCACCTCCTTCCGGTTCTTGCCTCAGACAAACAGCTTCAGGAACCAAGGATATAGTCTTTAAGATAGTGGACCTCTGCCTCAAGATTCCCTGTGTGATACTTCACTACGTCACGCATGGATACGACACCCACAAGCCTCCCCTCGTCGATCACCGGAAGATGCCGTATCTGCTTATTGGTCATAATGGCCATGGCATAATCGAGGTCATTGTCAGGTTCGATCACCAGAAGGTCCTTGCTCATTACATCCTTTATCGCGACCTTGTCAAAAGAATTGTGGCGCGTCCAGCACCTCAGGACGTCCCGCTCGGTGAACAGCCCGACACAATGACCCTCTTCCATCACCAGGATGGCCCCGATATTCCTTTCGACCATCTTCTTAACGGCGGAATCCACCATGGCATCGCTGTGTATGGCGATCACCTCAAGTCCCTTGTCCTTCAGGATATCTTTCACCTTCATTGCCATAGGTCCTTACTCCCTCCCCGTCTGCTTCGCAAACACCATGGCGGTGGCACGGTATACCATATGGGCCATCTTCGAGAACGGTGCATATGCAAAGAGGAAGAAAACAAACACGAGATGGACAAAATACGTGGGATAGGCCAGGGCAGCGACATCGGCGAGCCTGAAGAGTTCGGACAGTATGCCCGTGGCCATGATGGCGAAGACCACCAGGATGAAAAGCCAGTCGTAATAACTCCCGGCGCCGGCCTTTTCCTTGTTCTTGAGCCGGTTGGTGATCACCAGCATGGTGCCGATGAGAAGCGCGAGGGCGCTCACGT